>CBFHUP010000066.1:0-11208 GCA_965659115.1 uncultured Flavobacteriales bacterium
GGAGCTTGTGGCGAGCAAGGCCAGCGAAGCCAGGAGGAGGGAGGGCAATTTGATGTTCATGTCAAGGGGGTTTTTAGGGGTTCATTGCATGGGTCAAACTTGAACCTGATTTGACGTTGGATTCAGGAGCCCGGTCAGGGCGTACAATGACATTTGTCATCAGCGGATGGCGGATGAGAGGCACAAGCAAAAACGCCGCCCCTGGGAGGGGGCGGCGCATTAGAACCAAAGGTGCAGAAGGTCAGTGCCTCACGATGTCCAAGCTGATGACCCGGACAGGTACGCCGATATCGCGGATGATGTCGCGCATCCGAGACATGGCTGCAGCCTTTGTGGGTGCCGCCGTTCTGAATTCGCGTTCAGTGGTGCCGCGCAGGTCCTGGGTCAAAGGCATGACCACTGCCGTGGCAACGTATTGGGCCTGATGGTACCTCCTTTGGGTGATCAAGGCATCCGCAGATGCGGCTGAGCCGAGCTGAGTGTGCCCCATGTTGGAGCCCATGGTGGTCCGGGAAACAGAAGCGGATCTGGCGTTGCTGGATACCGTTGAGCCGACGGAGCCTTGTCCGTGGTTGACCGGGGTGAAGCCCGAGTAGGCTGTGCGGGGTTGAGCGAAGCCTACTGTGGCGACGAGGGTCAAGACAGTGGCGAAAGCAGGGGAAAGAAACTTGTTCATGTTGATGGGGATATTGGGGTGATTGACATGTCAAACATCTTCCCAGTTTCACCTCCACAACATGACCGCCATCGGCTGAGCGGTTGACTTTTGTCAATCCAAGGCCAAACGCACCGCGCCGCTCGAGGTGCCGTGAAGGATGTACAGGCCCGAACCCAAGGTCAACTCCATGCGGCCTTGAGGCGCATAGCCTTGTCCGAGAACGCGTCCGTCCAGTCCATACAAAGTCCAGGCCTCACCAGCTTCCATGCCCTGGACCACGGCACCGCCGGCTGTCGGTTGCCATGTCAAGTCCGTCCGTCCGATGCTTTCGATGCCAGTGGGCTCACACAGGTCGGCTTGGTTGTTGATCCATACGGTGCCACCCAGTATGGCGAGCAAAGCGCAACCGCCATGGTTGAGCGCACCTCCATCCACCGTAGTGACGGAGGTACTGCCATTTTCGTTCATCCAGGCCTCGGCCACCAGTGCATTTTCATAGAACACCTGTTCGTCGAGCGTGCAGTAATACATCTGCACGGGGCTTTCAGGCACCCATTGATAGAGGTCGTTGTCCTGAGCAGCCAGGAAAAAGGGGTGGTCCTCCGCCATGAGGCCTTCCAGAGCACCCGGCTGAACGATGTCGACAGTAGGACCTGCGAGGTAGTCGTTGATCATGCTGCCCTCTGTTTCCCCGTCGAACATAGCGGTAAGTCCCGAGGCATAAGGCTCTTGAAAGATTTCTCCGAGGTCCACGAACAGGTTGCCGTAGGTCTGTTGCCAAGCCAATAGGGTGTATGCGAGGTATGCAGGATTGGAGTATTGCTCTTGGGCCATGCCCATTGGAAGTTGGGTTCCTGACATATCGTAAGGGCCACTCATCGGTGCTGCCCCTGCCAATGGGAATCCCGCATCAGGGTCCTCCTGCATGCGCTTGGCCATGGCCATGGAGGCATGCCCGCCTTGGGAATACCCACTCACGAAATGTTGGCCGTTGAGTCCGAGACCCAGTTCGTCTTGAAGGCCCAAAACCGCCTGCAAAAAGGCAATGCCGGACTCCGCTTCTGAGTCCGCGTGGACATAAGGGTGAAGGACGTCTTCACTGCCGCCCAGTCCGAGGTAGTCCGGCATGAGGGTGAGCGCACCACCTGTGGCCATGAGATAGCCCAGTTCTCCTTCGAATCCTTCGTACGAGGGGCCAGCCTCACGGACGAATATGGTGCCGTGCATGTAGGTATGGGTCGGCATCGCGCAAGCGGCGGCATCGCCATCACCATCCAAGGGGACGAACATCGCGCCTGTCACTTGATAGGTCTGCCCCAGGTACTGCATGGGATAGGTGACCCGGTATTTCGCGACACCGAAATCAAAAGGTAAAATCCCAGTTGGTAGGCCGATTTCACTGGCGAGGCCTTGAATTTGGTCTAAGCTCCGTATTCCAAGCAAATCCGCCGTCTGACCGTAAGAGGTCAGAATCAGAAGGGTACTGGCCAAAAGGCCCATAAAGCAGCGCACAGTTCTCATGCTCTCAAATTAGGTCGGAACTGCTTAATCTTCTTCGGACTCTGTTTCAGGAGCAATGATGATGACCTCACCATCCTGTAAATTCCCAAAGTCTTGGATGTGGGGGTTGAGTTTCTGCAATTCATCAGTACTCATCTCCAATTGAGAGGCATAATCAGCGAATGTCTGCCCATTGTTGGTTGAGTGATTGAAGTAATTGCCAAATGGATTTCCTGTATCAGGATTGATCAACAACTCTTGAGGAACCAGCGTTTCATCATGACCCACCCAATAATTGTATCGCAGAGGATGTTTCAATGAATACCTCACAAGGTTCTCCATATTGATGGACTCCACTTCCACCGCAGGGATAGAGCCTTCTACGCCGCCAAGGGGCCCGTCAATCCACTCACCTTGTTGACCTTGGAACGCATGAACCAATTCGTGGGCCAGACCAATCACGGGGTCCCTTCGGCTTTCGTCTGAGCTCGTTTGATTTTCTGGATCATAAAAGACAATCACCCCCACGCCTGAGACACCCTCAACGGGGTCTTTTCTCCTGGCGAAGTTGCCACTTCCTTCAGGTGTCATTTGAATGGAATGGACATTCTTACTGTTCTCGAGACTAGTCATCATGGATGCAACGGTCTTATCTGTCTTTCTGGCTCTGTCTAAATCCTTCGCGACTTTTAATATGTAAGGGTTGTTTCCCTCGTACGGTTGTCCATTCAGGAAGAGCCCTTCATCACAGTAATGAACCCTTACTTCATCCTCCCCTTTCACGCCGGCGAGGTTCTCCAGCCAAGTGGGTGCGCGCTCCACCATTGCGACAATCTCAATTTCCTTGCCGTCAGGATCAATTAAGGAGATGGGATTGTTGGCTGCATATGAGTAAGGACTAAGTGATGGGTACAATTCCTGTCTGACGTCTGGCTTGGCTGTCCTGGCCAGTCTGGTATATAGCCAGCGATCACCCATGTCGACCACATTCCCTTCCCCATTGACTTCATCCATGTTGTTGTGCGATGAATAGCCTTGAGAATGGTCAGTGCTGATGGATCTGTCTTCAAGGAGCATTCCAAATGGGAAATGGTCAGTAGCCCCCTCAGCCTGGGAATTCACGCCGTCAATGACCAGTCCGTCAGAGGAAGTTCCGGAAGTCAAATCGGAGATAAGAGTCCTGACAGTGCCAAGGTGGTCGTGCAATTCGAACAGGCGATTTCCTAATGCTCTGCGATATGTCCGGGTGTCCGACCCATGAATGGCTGTTGAGCTTGTGTCACCATCTGTTTGATAGCATCCATCAGCGAGCTTTATTTTGCTCAGTTCTATCCCGGATTCATTGTTGAAGTGATAAGTCGCCAGCTCTTCACCAGCCGGTCCTCTCAGGTAGTAAGTCGTGCTGTCATCTTTGCTTTTTATATTCATGAAATCGGAAGGTCCGTATCGATAGGTTACTCCACTTCCATCATCACGAACGATACTCTCTACTTTATTGTTCGAGGTCCATGTCATTAGGATTCCCTCAGAATCATCAGTGACCAAACGACCCGACTCATCGTAGGTGTAATTGTCTTCTGACTGTGTGGACAGGTCGAATCCATCTGTTGACAATGGCACATCGTCCGTGACATGTCCCAACCGATTGTTCCCGGCGCTCGGATAGTGAAAATTGAGTGCGTCAATGGTCGTGCCACCTGATCCAGTCCTGGACAATGACAGGATGTTTCCATTGGAGTCAAAGTCATACTCAGCGTGATGAGCACTCGAGGCAACCCATTCCGATTCGTGGGTTGCCCATTCAGATTGAGTCAATCTGTGAATTTCATCGTATTTGTACTCATGCCCTACCGTTGAGGCCGTCCCGTTGTCTTCCAATAAGTGCCTCTGGAACCAACTATGGGCTCCGATGCTGCCGTCTAGGTAGCTCTTCCCAGCTCTTCGTGGACTTCCAGAGGTTCCTTCATTGAAAAAGGAACCACTGCGGTTGAAATCGCCGTCATAATAACTGAGTTGCATTGCAAACGCATCCGGTGCAAACCAAGCGTGCGGACCTGAGGCTGCTCCATCCAAGCCGGGGTCGTCGTCCACATTTCCAGAGGGGAGGTTGATGCCAACTATCTGCCCGTGAATGTTGTAGGTGTGATCTACGCCCTGAACACCAAAATGACCGAGTTCTTTGCGCTGAAGCTGACCGACATCGTTGAATGACTTCAACAAATCCAAATGCCAAATTTGTCCGTCGGTAGAAGTTGAGGCAGCGATTTGGCGCTGGTCTTCGTCGTAGGCGTATCGATGGAAGAACTGGTCTTCTCGCCCTTCGTTTATGTTGATTTGCAGCACGTTGTCACTGACAGGGTCAAATGTGTAATCGACAATGTGGTTGAACGTCAAAGTGTCGTCCGCTGTGAAATTGTCTCCTGTAAGTTCCACGTGTTGGTAGAGCGATGTGATTCGGCCTTTTGAATCATAACTGTACGCCGTGGTGTCTCCTTCCTCGTTGGTGGAAAAGCTAATGCGATTGGTCAAGTGGTTTTGCTCAAATCCGACGGGCATAAGGTCCATCGGGTTGTCATAGATGACGTAGACGCGCTCTGAGCAGCCGGCACAATCTGAAGTCGTGACCCTGTCGTAGTCGTCATCGGGCCAATCAAGATCGTCCACATGGTTGGAAAGGTCCACATTGGGCAATTGAAACTCACGAACCCCGGATCGGACCAGGCGATCCATCTGGTCGTAGCAAACATATCTGAACTGGTTTTCCTGCACGTCCTGTGCGGTCTGGGTAAATCGGACCCGTTGGAGACGGTCGTACCAGGTGTGGACGGTGCCCGCATCTGGCGTGCTCTTCTGGACCAAGGAGCCCACCCCGTTGTAGCCATACTCAGTGGCGAAAGTGCCATTTGCTGCATGGTCAGGCGAATCACCCCGCGTAAAGGATGCGCTCGTGTCTACCCCAGCAGGTGAAACCGTTCTGATGAGGCGGCCGAGGGGATCGTAGTAGTAAAGCGTGTACTGGTAATAGTTCAGTGCATACTCCGCCGTAAAAATATCTGAGGGGGTGCAGTTCGTCTCGTAGCTCTGAACAAGGATCTCATCGTGTTTGTCAAGGATGCGCTGCCTCTCCCCGTCAATCTTATTGAGCAGTGTTTGCGCCACCACTTGGTCGCAAGTCTCGATCTCTGGTTCGTTTGGTTCAGGCTCCCAGAGGGTGAAATCTGCGTAGAGGGTTGCAGGCAAAATGCAAGGGGCCAGCTTATGGATGGTGATATCGTCCACTGCAATACGCACAGGTTCGGAATGCAGTTCTTGTTTCATGTAGATGAACATCCGGTGACTGCGGCAGAAGCTGGGGTCTACTCCGAAGAAGTCAAACCGCGACTTCAATGTCTGCCATCCACCGGATACGAGGTCGTGGATGTTCATCTCATGAACGGCCACTGTGCGGCCGTTGATTTCAGTTGGATAAAGAACCTCTCCGGAGCCAGGGAGTTCGGGTTTAAAGGTGGCCGAAGGGAAGAATTGAGCATCCTCGAAAACCAAATACAGATTATCGATGCGCGAGCCGTTTAAGAAGTCAAGGTTGAGCGTGAGCTCGTATTTATTCCATCCAGGATCAAAGCAGATGTGCGCTTCAGGCCAAGCCCCATTTCCGGTCACCTTTGTGGGGGTGGCGGGGTCATCAGCACCGCAATTCATGGTCATGGCGATGTCCCCATCGAAGAAAAGTAACTTAGGGATTCCACCTCCAGAATGAGAGGAGGTCCACTCCGAAGAAGACCCGTCAATGGTTCCAGGGATCGGGCCGGTGACAGATGAGAAGTCGCTGCTAAATAGCGGCGCCATGGGCGCTTTCGACCAGGAGTTGTCTCCAATAGAAGCGATTACAACGGATTCATCCGTCATACTGTCGGGTTCGAAGAAGGCAGAGGTTGTGCCCATGGCAATGGCCGTGAGCAGTCCCATTTCTTCTTCAGTGGGAACAGTGCTGATGAAAGCTGAATCGATGTCGAGTTCGTAATTCCACGCCTTCACTTTCAAGGCAGATGGCGAAATGGGGTAGGGGGCAAAAAAGCCGTCCGTCACTTCGTCATAATCGTTGTTGAACGGAAGGGGCAACTGGGTGACCAACACGTTTCCTGCCCTCGAAAATTCAGCCCACTCAGATTGACCATATCGGACAAATGTGCCGGCCAATTGCGTGTCTTCCACGACGTAAGAGTCCCGTCCAATGATGGGGGACGGGTCATCTGGACCAAATGATTCATTGACGCGAGGTGGGGAAGGTGCTTGACATAGATTTTTGGCGTACTCCACAATGGCAGCAGCATAGCACCTTGTGAATTCATCGATTTGACCTGATGTCAAAGAGGGGTCACAGAGGTACCCGTCAGGGCATGAGTATGCATCAGTGACAGCTTCAGTCGCTTTTTCCTCGAAATAGGCGGCTTTGTCATCAATCAGGTCTTCGCACAATGTGTTCCAACGTTCGTAGACGTTTTCTTCATTGATGACCCCGGCGTCGGAATCGGCGAGACTGTCATTGACCAACGCCTCGCTGGTCGGATAGAGGCAGTCATAGAGCAGGTTGTGGGCCTGTTCGATGGAGTCGCGCTGTGCCTCGATGGCATAGTCGAGGCTTCCTACATCAAATCCTGTGTAGACGCTGCTCTCATCGAAGCAAGGGTGGGATTCCCAGTCGAAAACCGGTGGGAAGGGAGAAATTGGAAGGCGAACGTATTTGTAAGGATGAGTCTTGTATCCTTCGTCGGAGGGGTCGCCAAAGGATCCGGGCTGGGAATAGGCCATGGTGTCCTGAAGGTGGTACCCCACCCGCGTAAGCAACTGTTCGACAATGGAGGAGTCACTGGTGTAGTAAAGAAGGTTTTGGCTGATGGCCTCGAGCTGGGCGTAAATGTTGAGGCAGGAGTACGTGTCGTAGATCTCGGGAGCGTCGGCATTGGCCTGCAACATCGTTTCGATAACTTGGTTAAAGTCACCGTCGTCAACATCGTAGTTCAGAGCGGCAATGTTCTTGGGCGAATTCCAGTCGATGCTTCCTCCGGACATATTGAACCAGCCACGACCTCCGGTCAGGAACATGCACACACCTGAAATACCAGAAGGGCATACGGGTTCAATATCCAAAGGCTCGCCATCTTCTAGGCTGATGAGTCCATCCACATATACACGTTGGCGCATGGCCTCACCTGCGATGTCGGTTACAAAAGCCTCGAAGTCCCGCGTTTCGGGGTTGCAGTTGTACTTGCAGGTGTCTGTATCAACTCGGATTTCGTCGCATGCCCCAGACCCCAGAATCTCCTCGCCCAGACCAAAAAGGTAATAGTCGATGAAGCCATCACTGTCCTCGTCGTGAGCGGTGGCGCTTCCATCGGCCACAGCGTTGTCGCAGTATTCAAAGAAGTCACCTAGCGTTGTAGTTTCATCCACGATATCTTGGAGCTCAGCCTCTAAGGTGTCGGTGACGGATCCCATTTGCACAGTGAGTTCAGCAGCAAGGGCCTCTCGTGCTTGATCGAGGTAGGTCGAAAGACCATTTGAATTGTTCAGGCGAACTTCATAATGGAGCATGTAACGCCCGGCATCGAGGGTCACCATGTCGTTCCATTCGGTAACTCCCAGTAGCTGATCTAAGCCACCTTCGCAGGATTCCTGATCAACATCAATGGTATCTGCAAAAACGACATCTGTCCCGTCTAAATCGACAATTTTCACATGGACCTTGTGGTCACAGGTCCTGCAAAAGGACAGGCAATTGGATTGAAAGACGGCCTCATCCAGTGCGTAATCCAATTCGAGGGTCATCTCTTCCTCAAAAGTGAGCTCCGTTTGGGCCTCGAACAGGTAGGGGTCGCCTGTGCTTTGAGCGTTGATTTCATTGCTCACCCCGAATGCTTGTTCAGGTGTCAGTAATGCAAATTTGTCTTCATCGACGTTTGGATTGCTGGCCAGACAGGTGGCCAGCGTTCTCCCTGTCAAGTCGATGTAGGTGACGCTAGTAATATTTTCTGGAGAGATTGTAATGATCTTCTCCACCTTCTTCTCTTTGGGGGCTTCGTTGCCGAAGATTCGCGTCAACTCTTCTTTTGTCACCGATCCATATTTGATTTTGCTGGTATATCCATCGGGTCGCAAGCGCAGGGTTTCTCCCTCTAGTCCTTTGTTGAGAGGGCGGTTGGTGCCGTCTCGAGTGAATTCAATGGCCGAAAATGGATAGCCTTCTGAACTGGGGGTGCTGATGTCGGTGTTGTGCTCGTCTGACCAGTAGCGACCAACCGAAGAAGCGGCCGACTGAGACATGGCTTCAGGCTCTCGGAATTTGATGTCGGAATCAAAATTTTCTGGTGAGTATGTCCTGGTATCTCCCGCATTTCGAATCAACGCTTGCTCATAATTCAGGTTTTCCTTTTCGAGGGGTATGGGCATGATCTGCAGGGGGGTCATTCCCCGGTATGACCTCACGTTTGCCTGTGTCAGCGCAACACCTTTGCTCCTGAACAAAACGTGGGTTTGCTGCGTAAAGCCACTTCCACTTTTGAAACTGACCGCTTCTTGAACGAGGAGCGATTCATCAGGCCCGTTCAGGTTGCGAGAGAAATTTCTCGTGTACGCCCGGTTCTTGTCCTCATCGGGATCAGTGTATTCGAAGACGCCATTTTCCGTGCTGCAGATATTTTGAAGGTTTGATGACGCAGTGGAATATGCGGAGAATGCGGAGTAATCTCCCCAGTTCAAGTCGTTTCCAGCGCCACCTTGGTGGAGGTCTCCGATGGGCATGACACGCCAGGCGTAATGTCCAGACCCTTCTAGCATGGAAAGGTCCACGTTGGGTTCTCCCACCTCCAGGGTAAGTGCGCTGCGTGTCCATTCGTGCTCTCCCATCTTGGAACGGGGGCATACGGCACTGCCGCCAAAGTCGTGCAGTCTCAGCAGTTGGAAGCGATAGGTGGGGTAGTCACAATTGACACCGTCGGTCGGACTCCAAGAGAATTGGACAGGTCCGCCACCTGATGGAATCATCGGAGCTTGGAGGCTGACGGCTTTTCCATAAGCGTTGATGTGCTCGTGTATGTCCACTTCGATATGGAACTGCACATCATCGAGGTAGGCTGGGAATTCTGGATTTTCACCTACAGTTATGGATTCAAAGTAGATGTCAATCCAATCGCTGGAATGATAGCACAGTGCGAAGTCATGGATGTTAAGTTGCTCCGGGTGCAGGTCATCGGTGATGGCCAAGGTAAAGGTGTCCGTAAGCAGGCATCCTGACCCTTGTTGGTCCAGTCTGTACTGGACTGTGATGCCGCTATCGAGATCTGTTCCTCCAAAAAGGAAATGCTCTCCCATATTTAAGTCCAGACGGAGTTCCGCTGATTGTAAAGTGTGATCAACCGATGAGCACAGGTCCGAAGGCTTGTCAAACGTGATGCGTGCTCGACAAGTATTGGACAGTTCTTGGTAATCTAAGGTGCCTTCATTGTGCACACTTGGCAGTGACTCCAAGGCGAATACAAACAGGTTGTCCAGCGCGATATCACTGTATTCACCTCCCGCTCCCACAGTGGCAGTCAATCGAATGATCGCCTCGGAAGCACCCGCTAGGTGTGTCGATAGGTTCGCTCCTCCCAGGTTCCACTCTGAACCTGCCGCTGTGGCGGCCATCCATCCAGTTGTCGGATCGGGCTCTTCCCAAACGTTGGACCAATTCTGACCACCATCAGCACTGACCTCCATGGCTAGACTGCCCATGGTGGTGCCGTACATGTGGTAGAGGAACAGCATTCCTACTGTCGTATGGTTGCTGAAGTCGAACGTATCTGATTCAAGGATGGCGGTATTGCCGCAACAATCCGTGGATTCGACATAGATGTATTTTCCCGTGTCTATGCTGCGTTGGGCCTCACGTTCTTTTTCCAGGGCGCGCAGACTAATGGTGGCCCCCTCAAAGGTGCTCGCTCCAGAAAAAATGATATCTGTGTCGAACACCGGCATGAGCGACGGACCAGTACCCCCTGTTGGCGTATCCCCAACCCAGGGAACCCAATTGGTTTCGTCGTCGCCTTCAATATTGGTCCAGTTTTCGGTCACCATTTCATATGGCACTGCGCAAAGTGGGGGGCCGAATCCTTCCCCCTCGAAATCGTCAAAGCTGAAAAAGACACATTGTGCCTGAGTGGCATTGAAGCAGCTCACGAGCACCATGAATACCGCGGCATACCTCCATGTGATGGGTTTGGGGCGATGCATAGCTTCAGTTTTCGAGGATGTGCTCTTGGGTTTCAGAAACCGTCTTCATACCGGCTTCTGTCTCAACCTGCGTTCGGATCAATTCACCTTTGTGGTTGTATTGGAGATAGGTGCCAAAGTGGTTGCCGTCGAAATTGGTCAGCAACCGGAAGTCCTGCGGGTCAAACACTGAGCATGTCATGGCCGCTTGCTTGGGTTGTACCCTCACGTCATCTAAATAGATGAAGTTTTGTGGTGATCCCGGACCGCGGTTACACTGTATCACGGGATAAAGAACCTGATCGATCGCAAACGCTGCACCCAATTCCTCCGGTCGGAACATCGCTTCCATCAGCACCCATTTGCCTGTTTGAGCCAAACTATCCGCCTCTACAGTCAAGTCAAGAGTAGATGGGGAAGAGCAACTGGGTGGTGATGGGTTCGAAGCATGCAGTCCCACGGTGAACAGGTCATTCATGGCGTAGTTCTTCATGCCGCCAGTCTTGACGGGTTCATGTGCCCAGAATCTGATGCGAATCCCTTGTGCAATGGTCTTCTCATCCAAAGTGACCTTTTGCAGTATGGCCCGAGTGCAATTGGAAACGAGGTTGAACCGCCAAGAGTACTGACCTGAGTGGGCCTCGTCATTGGAGCGCTGTCCTTGCATCGAAGATGTAGGCATATCACTGTCGGTGAGAACATTACCATAGGTGCTGGTCAGTTGTATGTTTTCGAAACTTTCAAACGAGCAGCTGTTCTGGCGACCACCATCGGCGGCCCATATGGGACGGTTTTCCAGATGG
>CBFHUP010000067.1:0-11115 GCA_965659115.1 uncultured Flavobacteriales bacterium
CGAATACAGGAGCATCATTGTCTTCGACCGTGATGGTCCAAACATCGATGGTGCTGTTGCCAGTGAGGTCCGTTGCAGTGTAGGTGCGCACCACTGTGCTCAAACATCCGTCTCCAGATGTGGCTTCAGTCATGGTTACCGTAGCATCAGAGCATGCATCGGTCGCGGTGATGTCTGCTGGAGGCAGAGCATCGGAACAACTGACGGTCACATCTGCTGGAAAGTCAACGAAAGCAGGAGCATCGCTGTCCACATTTGGACCGAAAGTCAAGGTGACCAAATCGCCAAGGCCATCTCCCTCACCATTGGGGAATACCTGCACCAAGAACTGACCGCTGAGATCGCCGTCGGTTGTGAGCTGGGCGAGGAGGACTTTGTTGTCATCTCCTGCAAGGCCATTGCTGTTGTCGCTCGTCACATACCAGGCACCACCGAAGAAACCATCGATGGCGAGGTTTTGTCCGTTTTCAAACTCTGTAGACCAGCTCTCGGCTTCCGCCATGCTGATCGCTGCTTCACCGGCGCCCAAATCAGGTGCCTGTTCAATGCCAATCGTGACCCAGCTGTCAAACTCGAGTCCTGGATAAGTCTCAAACAAAGAGGGGTTGACGCTGTTCGGGAACGCACCACCAATCGGATCTTGGTAGAAGCTTGTCGTGGTGCTGATGGAGGTGGACACCTCAGAATCACCGCTCACAGCGCTCACCACATCGGTAGCATTTGGAGTGGTGACGTAGAAGCGGTAGGTGGTCATCCCTGCAATGCCATCGAAAGAGACAATCTCTTGTTCGAGGCCATACCCTTCAAGGTTGCTGCCCAAAGCAGCACAGCAATAGTTGCAAGACCCGTCCTCTTGGTCGGCCCCAGGTACAAAGTTGCACGCTGTATTGTCTGTGCAACCCAAGACTGGGCAAGCCGTGCAGCTGTTCCAGCACACCACATCCAAAGTGGCGTTGGCCGTCACATCTATGACGCGGTTTACATACTCGGCGGGGTCTGTTGTGCAAGCTTCGCTGCCATCGAACATCTCCTGAGAAGACCATCCATTGACGGTAAACTTGTATTCCTGAGCACCTTCAGTGAGGTTCACCGTGAAGGTCCAGATGCCATCTGCATCTGTGTCGTCCATGGCATTGCAATCGCCGCACCACCCGTTGTAGGTGCCGTTGAGGTACACCACATCAGATGCGGCCAAACCATATTGGTTCATGTCCACTTGAAATGTGATGCCGTATTGGCAGGATGCATCGTCGATCAAGGCTGTGGCATCGTAGTTCACAGCGGATTGATCCATGCAGCCAGGGAAATCAAGACAGGCTGCACATGTGTTCCAGCACACGGTGGCCAAATCTTGTGGAGCATCGACAATGAGGCTGCGGTTCGTGAAGCCATCCAAGGTGGATGTGCAAGATCCGCCTGGTGCAAATTCTTCTTGCTGCGTCCATCCGTCGAGGGTGAACTTGTATTCTATGGTATCCGCAGAAACGTTCAAGGTCACCTCATAGACGTCGTCTCCGATGGCCGTCATGGGGTTGCAATCGCCGCACCACCCGTTGAAGCTTCCGTTGACATTGACCACACCAAAGGATCCTTGGAAGTTGCCCATGTCCACGCGGAAAGTCACTGCAAACTGGCAAAGGCCGTTGTCAATGTTGGCCAGTGAATTGTAATTCGCGGCCGCACTGTCCATACATCCTGCGATGTCGTCGACGCACTCTGTGCAACTGTTGTAGCACACCAAGGGCATCACCAGAGGGGCATCCACTAATGTGAAGCCTCGGTTGGCGAATCCATCAGCGGGGTTAAAATCGCATGCTGAACCTGCCACCAGCTCTTCTTGGGCTGACCAACCGTTGATGGTGAATTTGTACTCGAATGAGCCGGGTGACAATGGCAAGGTGACCGTCCAAACGTCATCTCCATCTTCGTCGGAGAGGGGGTTGCAATCTCCACACCACTCATTAAATGTTCCATTGACGTACACCACATCTCCAGCCTGGAGGCCAGCCTGTTCCATGTCCACTTGCAAGGTCACATTGTACATGCAAGAGCCATTGTCCGTCGTAGCAGTGGCGCTGTAGTTCACAGCATCGCCGTCGGTGCAACCCAATGCAGCTTCAGCTTGCTCAGCGCAAGTCAAACAGCTGCCATATGTATCAGAAGTTGTGCTGCCCGCCGCAATCAAACGGTTGGCATAGCTGGATGCATCGCTCACTGCTGCACAAGCACTCCCCGCTTGGGCATCGTCAATGAGGTTTTCCTGGGTGGCCCAGTTGTCCAACATGTACTTGTACTCTACGTCACCTGCAGGAATACAAACGGAAATGCTGTAAGTTCCATCTCCGTTTTCATCTGTCAGCGTGTTGTATGATTCTGCACCGCACCAACCGCACCATGGGCCAGTGACGTGAACCGTAGAGAAGGTCTCTTCACTACAGGACATGTCAACGTTGAACACCGTTTCGGTGGTCAGGCAATCGCCATTGCAGTCAAAGTTGGCTGCTGCGAATTGACAAGAACCGTCGTCTATGGTGGCGGCCTCGTTGTAGTTGCAAGCTGTATTGTCCATGCATCCATCTACACCGCAAGAGATCTGACTAAAGCTGAACGTCTCTTCAATGAGAGCATTCTGATCTCCGTTTGGAAAAACTTGGATGTAAAGTTGCCCGCTGATCTCACCGTCGGTCGTGAGCTGAGCCAGCAAAACCTTTTGGTCATCTCCTGAAATTCCGTTCTCACTGCTGGGCAAAATGTACCATCCGCCGCCAATGGGCGAGCTGATGTCCACTCCTCCTCCATTGCCGAATCCCACCTCCCAAGAGGTAACATTGGGGTCAACCAGAACAGAAATGTCCGTTTCACCTTCGCTCAATACGGGCTGCTCGTCGATACCAATGGTTACCCAGCTGTCATATGCGGCATCTGGAAAGGGGCCGTAGTACAGCGGGTTAATGGATGCTGCCGTCGTTCCTCCAAGGGGGTCCTGGTAGAAGGAAGTCGTTGTGTTGAGAAACAGCGGGTTGACGCTGTCGCCAATGCAAGCAGAGACAAAGTCCGTAGTGCCCGGGGTGGACATGTAGACACGATAGGTTGTTAAACCGCCCAAGACATCAGTTGCGTGGGTTTCCACGGACAATTGGAAGCCAGAAACATTGTCAGAGACATCGAAACAAGCATTCTGGGCGGTTGTCGTCCCCAAAAAGGCGACGAGCAAACAAGTAAGGGAGTACAGTTGAAAGCGCATGTTCATGCAGTTAAGCCCTCTAAATTACACAAATTCGTCGATACTTTACGCTGTTTGTCGAAATATTTTTGTGATTAGTCGAATGTCAGGCCTCAAAAACCACATCTATAAGAGAGACCAATGTGGGATGCTACCTTTGTTGCACCCATGTTTGAAAACCTGAGCGACCGCTTCGAAAAAGCCTTTCAACGCATCCGCGGAGAGGCTACCATCTCTGAAGCCAATATTGGCGAAACTGCCAAAGAAATCAGGCGTGCCCTGGTCGATGCCGATGTCAATTACAGTGTGGCAAAACGCTTCGCGAACCGGGTCAAAGAGAAAGCCCTGGGACAAGAAGTTCTCACGGCGGTCAAACCCGGTCAACTTCTGGTCAAAATCACCCAGGAAGAGTTGGCCGAATTCATGGGAAGCTCTCATTCAGAGCTGAACATCAAAGGAAAACCGGCCGTCATCTTGATGAGTGGCCTGCAGGGATCCGGAAAAACAACCCACACTGCGAAGCTGGCGCTGCACCTCCGAACCAAAATGGGCAAACGTCCTTTGTTGGTCGCTTGTGATGTCTACCGGCCAGCTGCGATTGACCAGCTCGAGGTCATGGCCAAAAGGGTGGGCGCCGATGTGTTCACCCAGCGCGACCAAAAAGACCCTGTAGAAATTGCCCACGCCGCCATGCGCCACGCCAGGAGCCACGGCAACGATGTGGTCATTGTGGACACGGCAGGCCGCTTGGCTGTCGATGAAAACATGATGGATGAAATCGCCCGCATCAAGGCGGCGGTGAACCCTTCAGAAACCCTCTTTGTGGTCGATGCCATGACCGGCCAAGACGCCGTGAAAACAGCACAGGCTTTCCACGACCGCATCGCATTTGACGGGGTTATCCTCACAAAAATGGACGGCGACACCCGCGGTGGTGCGGCCCTTTCTATCCGGGAGGAAACGGGCAAGCCCGTGAAGTACATCGGTACAGGCGAAAAGCCAGAGGCCCTTGAAGCCTTTCACCCTGACCGCATGGCCCAGCGCATTTTGGGCATGGGCGATGTGGTCACGCTTGTCGAGAAGGCCCAAGAGCAATTCGACCAAGAGAGTGCCAAAAAGCTTCAGAAGAAAATCCGCAAAAACAACTTTGATTTTGAGGACTTTCTGGAACAGGTCCAACAGGTCAAAAAAATGGGCAATGTCAAGGACCTCTTGGCCATGGTTCCCGGAATGGGCAAGGCGCTGCGCGATGTGGACATCGATGACGATGCCTTCAAGCACATTGAAGCCATCATCCGCTCCATGACCCCCGATGAACGCAAGAATCCCGACGTCCTCAATGGAAGCCGAAAAGGCCGCATCGCCAAAGGAAGCGGCACGAGCGTTCAAGAGGTCAACCAGCTCATCAAGCAATTCGGGGAGATGAAAAAGATGATGAAGGCCATGAGCGGCGGAGGACGGCGTGGAATTTCTGGCATGATGTCTCGGACCGGAATGCAGGGCGGAATGCGGATGCCCCGATGATCACCACCCCGCCATCACAACACATGGAAGCAAACATTCTCGACGGCAAAGGACTGTCGCAGCGCATCAAGGAGGAGATTGCCGTTGAAGTGTCCGGTTGGGTGAATGCAGGGCATCGGCGCCCTCACCTGGCAGCTGTGTTGGTCGGTCAAGATGGTGCGAGCAGGACCTATGTGGACCACAAGGTGAAGAGCTGCGCCCAAGTGGGCTTCGACAGCACGTTGATTGAACGTCCCGCCGACATTGGTCAGGAAGAACTTCTGGAGATCGTTGCACAGCTCAATGGCGACCCCGCCATTGATGGGTTTATCGTGCAACTCCCCCTTCCCTCCCACATCGACGATCAGGCGGTCATCGAGGCGGTATCACCGCTCAAAGACGTCGATGGATTTCACCCGTCCAACATGGGCAACCTCGCCCTCGGAATGCCTGGTTTTGTGCCGGCTACGCCCGCAGGCATCATGACCATGCTCGAGCGATCGGGCGTGGAAACCGAAGGCAAGCACGCCGTGGTCATAGGCCGCTCCAGCATTGTGGGAACCCCCATGTCTCTGTTGTTGAGCCGTTCCGGCCAGCCGGGCAATTGCACCGTGACGCTGTGTCACAGCCGAACCCAAGACCTCGAAGCGCATTGCCGGCGCGCCGACATCTTGGTGGCCGCGGTAGGCCGCCCTGGCATGGTCAAGGCCAACATGGTCAAGGAAGGGGCTGTTGTGATTGATGTGGGCATCACCCGTGTTGAAGACGACACCGCCAAAAGGGGCTTCAGGCTCAAGGGTGATGTAGATTATGCAGAGGTGGCTCCCAAATGCAGCTGGATCACCCCGGTGCCAGGGGGCGTCGGGCCCATGACCATCGTGAGCCTGCTCAACAACACCCTGCTTGCCGCCCGCCGTTCTGCTCTTCAGGCTTGACCCATGACACCAGCTGCAGCCGACCTACACTGGATGCAAAGGGCGTGTGCATTGGCCGAAAATGGACGCTGGAATACCGCACCCAATCCCCGTGTTGGCTGCGTGATCGTGCACGGTGAAGTGGCCATCGCCGAAGGCTGGCACGCCCAAATTGGTGGCGACCACGCCGAAGTCCATGCATTGAGTCAATTGGACCCTCATGACGTTAGACTGGCGTCTTCGACCGCCTATGTCACTTTAGAACCGTGCAACCACCACGGCCGCACCCCTCCTTGTAGTGCGGTGTTGATCGAGCGTGGAATCCGGCGCATTGTCGTGGGCATGCAGGACCCAGACCCCCGTGTTTCGGGCAGTGGCATTGCACGCTTGCGCGCATCTGGGGCAGAAGTTACCGTCATGGATGGCCCTTCTGAATTGCGCTGGCAGAACCGCAGGTTCCTGTCGTCTCTGGAACGGGGCCGCCCCTGGATTGTACTGAAATGCGCCATCAGTCCCGATGGATTTGCTGACCCGCCGCGGCGGTCACAAGAGCGGGGCAGCTTGCCCATCACCTCACAAACCTTGAAGAAACTCACCCACCAATGGCGCGCCGAAGAGCAGGCCATTTTGGTCGGTGCCGGTACCATCGACACCGACAATCCCCGGCTCGATGTGCGAGAAGCCAACGGTCCCAACCCCTTCCCTGTGATCCTGGACCCCCACGGGCAGACTTCGCCCGGGGCATTCGTTTACGCACACCCTCGTGCTGTGGTGCTCGGCGGGCCCGAAGGCCTACCCTCACATGTGGTCCGGATCAGTGCCCCTGAAAACGGGGCCATTGAAGCCGTCATGGCCCACTTGCAAGAAGCTGAATGCCGTTCGGTGTTGGTTGAAGGTGGACCAAAAACGCTGTCGGGATTCTTGAAATCTGGATGGTGGGACGAAGCGCGCTGGTGCATGGGATCAACACCAACGGGAGGTGGACTGGCCGCTCCGGTCCTGCCCCATGAGGTCATTCTGCGCGGCACCCATCCATTTGGCAAAAACCAAGTGCGCTATTTCGTCAATCCCCAATCAGCAGCATGGACGGGGCACGCGCCGGCTCCCACTTTGGCCCTTCCTTTGCCGGCATGATTGCTCTGGTTCTTTGCATCTTCGTTTCCACCCTCATGTTCAGCTGTTTCCGGCTGTTCCCCAGGATGAATGTGCGGTTGGAAGATGCCATTGTCATCAATTACATGGTGGCATCGACCCTCTGTGTGGCCATTGCCGGTTACACGCATACCTTGGATCGGCTCAGCGCTCCCAGTTCTTTGGCAGGAGCTGCCATGGGACTGATTTTTCTGTACATGTTCAAGAAAATCGGGCAATGCACGCAGGAGCTTGGTTTGGGAGTCGTAGCCATTGCCACCAAAATGTCCATGGTTCTGCCCATGATGGTCTTCATTGTGCTGGATCCCACAGATGCCTTCACGTGGCATAAGGGAGTTGCCATTGCACTGGCTTTTCCGGCAGTGTGGCTGGCCAGTACTCAAAGCAAAAAGGATCAAGGGTCTACAGGCCTGAGTGCAAGCGGCCTTAAGCAGGCCACCAGTTGGACCCTCCCCGCTATTGTATTTGTCGGTTCCGGTCTGATCGACCTGGGCTTTGGTTGGTTCTCCAGCCCAGACCACATGTCCTGTGATGCCGACAGGCTCGCGTTTTCATCCATTCCCTATACGATGGCAGCCTTCATAGGGATTACGCGGTGGTTTACCATACCGCGTTGCGCGCCACAGCTGAACCGGTCTACCATTTTGGGTGGCGTCATCCTCGGGGTCATCAATGTGGGCTCACTGTTCTTTTTGTTGTCAGCCTATCAGCAGATGCCGTTGTCCCGCTCCGCCATTGTGCCGATGATCAACCTGGGGGTCGTCCTGGCCACAGCCTTGGCAGGGATGGCCTTTTTTGCGGAACGACCATCGCGCCGAAATTTGATGGGCTGGTTGCTGGCGAGTACCGCTCTTGTGATCCTGCTTCAGTCAGATTGACAGGATTGTGTTTCCTTGCGGCATGATCCTGCTGCGCCCACTTCTGTTGTCCATCCCTCTTGTGCTGTTCATGGCCTGCACCCCTGACGAAGATGCTGACCATTTGCTCGTCCCGGTTGTGCCAGCTCCTGCTCCGCCCGCAGTGGATCCTCCCGATGAGGAAGAAGGCGGTTCGGCACCAGATACGGTGCGTTACCTCGCCTTGGGAGACAGCTACACCATTGGTGAGAGCGTGCCCTCTGTCGGCGATTGGCCGAACCAGCTCATCGATTCGCTGGCCTTGAGGCTTCCATCGAGCCACTTTGAGCCTGCGCGCATCATTGCGACCACTGGATGGACCACTTCCAACCTGTCCCAAGGAATGGATGCCCAACAAATCGACACCTCTACTTTTGACCTCGTTTCGCTGCTGATTGGCGTCAACAATCAATATCAGGGATTGCCTTTGGAAGCGTATGAGACAGAGTTCGTGCAACTGCTCGAACGGGCGGTCGAACTGGCAGGTGGACAAGCCGATCGTGTATTTGTTGTCAGTATCCCAGACTACGGGTACACCCCGTTTGGCCAAGGCAACCAGTCCTCGATATCTCAAGACCTGGCCAACTTCAACGCTTCCTGCACCAATTTGACATCAGCTGCGGGCATCGCCCATTACAACATCACCCCCATCAGCCAGCAGTGGCCAGCCGCCTCCGATTGGGTTGCGCCCGATGGATTGCACCCCAGCGGTCCTCAGTATACCGCTTGGGTGGCCTCCTTTGTTGCCGAGGTTCAAGCCCAGCTCACAGAGTGATCAAGGCAATACCGTGACGCTGCCGGCTGCGCCTGGGAGGTACTGGATGTTGGATGCGTTAGGCTCCCCATAAAGGGTGGTATGGCCCGCTCCTGCTACCTCGAGAAACAGGTAGTCCGATGCCTTTAAATGCAGCGCTCCCAGCCCACCGTGGTGGACCATCGCTTGCCTGGCATCCAAACCCCGCGCGTCCAAATCCCCGAATCCCGCGCGGAAAGCGCGCAACCTCTGCGCCTTCCCCTGCACTTCAAACTGCCCAATGCCATTGGGCAGCCGCACCCTCAAGGTGTCTCCATCGAACAAAACGTACATGGGACCGGACATTTCGTCTCCGGTCAATTGCAGGTCCCCCGTATGCAGCGTGTCGACCATGGTAAAGCTTCCCTGCCCTTCCAGCAGCCAGTCCCGACAATCCAAGCCTTCAATCCGCACCTTGGGCACCGCATGGGGTGGGCGCACCCAACGGCACCGGTTGAGGTCTTGGATGAGCAAGGTTCCTCCGCCGAGCTCCGCGGACATTCCCCCGATCACACCCCCGCCAGCATGCCATGTGAGGCTCGGCCCCTCGGGCCCGGCATAGGGAGACCATTCCACGTCAATGCGGTCCAAAACCTGAACGGCATCAATGGGGGCCGGCAGTGTGACCGTGCGCGATGTGGCCTCGCCCTGCGGCGTCCAGCACCCTGCACCCTCCCCACTGCACCCCCAAGAAGCGCACAGAAAACCCACCCAGAAGCCGCAGTGAAGTCGCTTCATGGATCAGGATTTCCCTTGTCCCAAAGCTTGCTTGGCTGCGTTCCAATGCAAGTCCATTTCCTCCAACGGCATCGCCGCCAAATCCCCACCAGCTGATGCAATGCGCCGCTCCATCTCTTCAAAACGGGCCTTGAACCGGCGGTTGGTGCGTTCCAAGGCCTCATCGGGGTTGACATCCAAAAAGCGCGCGTAGTTGATGAGTGAAAACATCACATCGCCAAACTCGTCCGCCATGCGGTCCGACTTGGTTTCTACCTCCGCCTGAAGCTCTCCGAGCTCCTCTTGCACCTTGTTCCACACCTGACCAGCGTGGTCCCAATCAAAGCCTACACCACGCACCTTTTCTTGAATGCGCTGGGCCTTGACCATGGAAGGCAGACTTTGGGGCACGCCGTCCAGCACCCCTTTGGGCTTGCCTTGGTCAGGGCCTTTCTCCTTGAGCTTGATCTTTTCCCAATTCGCCTTGACCTCCTCCTCGGTTGCCGCTTCGACGTCACCATAAATGTGGGGGTGGCGGTGCACGAGTTTGTCGCAAATGCCGTGGAGCACATCGGCGGCATCGAAGACACCCGCTTCGGAGCCGAGCCTGCTGTAGAACACCATGTGCAACATCAAGTCGCCCACTTCTTTGCCCACTTCTTCTAAGTCCTCCGACAAGATGGCGTCGGCCAATTCGTAGGTCTCTTCGATGGTCAAATGCCGCAGCGACTCAAAGGTTTGCTTGCGGTCCCAAGGACACCCTTCGCGCAGGTCATCCATGATGTCCAAAAGGCGACCAAAAGCCGCCAATTTCTCTTCTCGTGTATGTCCGCCGAGTGGCGAAGTAAGGGTGGGACGTTGAATCGCTTCTGTATGCGGCATGGGTCCAAAATTAAGCGGCACCTTTGGGCCGGTGACACGAAGTACAGTTCAATTGAGCCGCGGTGTGATTTTGGGTGCATTCCTCTGGGGTCTGTTGCCCCAAAAGCAGCTGCATTGTCAATCCGCGATAGACCACCGGGCGCAATGGTCCGCCAGTATCGGTGCCGGATTTTTGGTGCCGCACCGGTCGGTGATCCGCGGGCTCATTGACGGACATGCCCGCCGCGTGGCTTTGTCTTGGTCCAGCCCCGCACTTGGATACTGGGCATCCTACAGAAACCATCCCCAATGGGGCCTTTCTTTGATCGCCACCGAGGTGGGAGCTTCCGAGCACATCGGTACTCAAGTGGCCGCCTTGTCCCATGTCGACCTGACCCTACACGGCCGGTGGTCATTGCGGTTGGGAGGCGGATTGGGGTGGACACAGAAGACCTGGGACTCAGCCTCAAGCCAAGGCCGAGAGCGGGTTGTCATCGGCTCAGCCATCAATGGAGCAGCACAGCTGGGGATGGGCATCTCGCCCAACCCCCAAGCCACAGGATGGCACCGGAACCTCGGTTTTCAGGTGCGCCTGGACCACCAAAGCAATGCTTCCTACAAGCAGCCCAACCTCGGCACCAACGTGGTCAGCATCGGCATCAGTGCTTCCCTCTTGCGGGCCACTGTCCCCCGTCGTTCCAAGGATAGCATCAGGGTCGTCGCCGCCGTCCTTCCTGCTCCGACCAAAGGCAGCTATATGTTTCTCGGTGTGGGCCGGCGCCAGCCTGCGCCCCTCGAAAATCAAGAAAACGTGCTCGAATGCGGTTACGAATACCGTTTTGGAGGCCGTTCCCGAGTCGGTTATGTCACTGGTGGCCTGTTGATGTTCCGTCCCCAACATTGGGGCTCCAGCCTTCATGCTGGCTTTCAGTTGCGGTTTACCCGGGTTCACATTGACCTGCTTCACGGCCGCTATCTCACCCGGTGGCAATCCGAAGAAAACCTGTACAACCGTGTGGTCCTCAACGTGCATCTGCACAAAGGATGGTGGTCGCG
>CBFHUP010000068.1:0-11027 GCA_965659115.1 uncultured Flavobacteriales bacterium
TGGCAACCTGCCTCTTCGCAGGTGTAACTTCAGGTGGCCACCAAAAACCACGATGCTCCGCTTTGCTGAACTTCAGGCGGCCCTCCGGCCCGTGTGCAAGCCTTTGGCCTGCTGTTGTTTGGTGTGGGCATCCTTTGCCGTCCAAGCCCAACACTGGAGCGAAGGCACTTGGCCCAATGCAGATTGGAATGCGGCCTTTTTATCTTTCGATGAGGCCTGGACGGACAGTGTTCCTCCCAAAGGCAAAGGGTTCAAACCATTTATGCGTTGGCGGCATTTTGCCGCTGCCCGGTATGCTTTTTCCGGCGCATCGTCCTTTGATGCAGCTGCACCTTGGGAGGCCACCCATTGGGAGCGCTTGGGCAGAATGGCTCGGTCTACCGAACCGGAAGCGCTGTGGCAAAAGGCGGTGCCAACAGGCGCTCCTTTGGTCGGTGGGGCCGGCCGCGTAAACCGGGTCGTGATTGCACCACATGACACGGCTCAATGGTATGCTTGCGCCCCGAGTGGCGGCCTGTGGAGGTCTGTGAATTCAGGAGGCCACTGGACTTTAATGGGAACCCAAGATTGGGCAGGCATGGGGGTATCCGATGTGGCCCTGCACCCCACAGATACGATGAGCATCCTGGCGGCTACAGGAGATTCAGATTTTGGAAGCGCCTATGGCGTGGGCCTGATGTCCACCACAGACTTGGGTGAAACCTGGCACACTACAGGACTCACTTTTGAGCTCTCGGATGCGGCCACATGCAGCCGGGTTCACAGAAAAGAAGGAGCACCCCACCACATACTGGTGGCCACAACGGACGGCATCTGGTTCAGCGAAGACAACGGGACATCGTTTGAATTGACCCAAGCAGGAATCTGCTCAGATTTGATCCCGCACCCCGGTGACTCCGCCGTGTGGCATGCGGCCATGCGGCCCGGTGAATTGTTGCGCTCCACCGATGGAGGTAGACATTGGGAGGCCGTGGAAGGCCTGCCTGACCCCTTATTTATCAGCAGATTCACCTTGGCCACTTCCGCCTCAAATCCAGCAGTATTGGCCGCCATTTCTGCAAGAACCGGATCCCAGGGCCTCGAAGGGTTCTATGTGAGCCAAGACAGCGGCCAGACCTATACTGAGGTGCCCGAACTGCCCAATCTCTTGGGTTGGACCTATTCTGGTTCTGATATCGGTGGCCAAGGTTTTTATGATTTGGCACTCGCCATTGATCCAGTGGATCACCAGCACATCATCGCTGCAGGCGTCAACGTCTGGGAATCCACAGATGGCGGCATCCATTGGTCTTGCATAGGCC
Organism: uncultured Flavobacteriales bacterium; assembly: GCA_965659115.1. Classification (GTDB taxonomy): domain Bacteria; phylum Bacteroidota; class Bacteroidia; order Flavobacteriales_D; family Sanyastnellaceae; genus UBA8752. The sequence continues at coordinate 1,302 of CBFHUP010000068.1, forward strand.
ATTGGTTTGGTGAGCAAGACGCGAACTTCGTTCATGCCGACCACCACGCCCTGACGTTTTTGCCAGGCAGCAGTGACTGGGTCAGTGCGCATGACGGCGGCGTTTCGCGCAGGGTTTCCAATGGGTTTGAGGGGCTTTGTGATGGGCTCAATGTGGGACAGATCTACAACCTTGGGTTCGCCAACAGCAGGCCAGACCGCTTGATTTCAGGATGGCAAGACAATGGAATCAACCTGCTGACAGACGGCGTTCATGCTCAAGTTTTCGGGGCAGACGGATTTCATTGCCTCATTGATCCCAACGAACCCGAAACCTTGATTGCTGCTGAATATTTCGGCAGAACCCACATTTCGCTCGATGGAGGTTGGACATGGGAGTTGTGGGTGGCGAGCAATGGGGAGGACGTCAACGAACGTGGGGATTGGAATACGCCCATGGCGTTTGGACCCACCAATCCAGACCGTGTTTTTATCGCCAAACACCGCCTGTATTGGACCGACAACCAAGGCGAGAACTGGCAGCAAACCGATGCCATTGCTGGTTCCGAAATAGAAGTCCTCGCATTGGCGCCATCTCATGACAGCACAGCAGTGGTGGCCCGCGGCAGCTTTGCCTTTGTCACAAACGACCTTCAATGCTGGACACCTTTGACGGGCTTGCCCGGCCTGCCCATCCTCGATGCCATCTTTGATCATGCCCATTCTGACACCTTTTGGTTGGCGTTTGGTGGCTACACAGAAGGACAGCGGTTGTGGATGACCACAGATGGAGGCAGCACTTGGGCCAATCAAGGGGAGGGGCTTCCGGCCTTGCCAGTGAACACCTTGGCCCGGCATGAGGCCAGCGGAGACCTTTATGCAGGAACCGATGCGGGGGTGTATGTACTCACAACAGAATCCGATCTGTGGACCCCGTACAAATCCGGATTGCCTGAAGTGCTGTGCAGCGATCTGGGGATACGGTCATCCTCAGGTGAATTGCTCCTGGCCACTTATGGCAGCGGTTTATGGCGTGCGCCCTTGTTCACACCACCTTCAAGGGACGCAGCCTTGATTGGAATTGCAGGTCAGCGCGCCGAAACCTGCTCTGGACCGCTCCATGTGACTGCAACGGTCCGCAACGCAGGACAGGACACCCTGGCTGCTGTAACGTTGCTGTGGAACGGAACAGATACTGTGCATTACGGCTTGCTGTTGGAGCCCAATGGCGAGGTTGACTTGTCTTGGCCGAATGCAGAACGGGATGCAGTGGCCCATCAAAGTGAATTGGTCGTCCGCATCACAGACGTGGTGGGACTCCATGGCGGCCTGGCTGATGGAGACATGACCTCAGGATTTGACGCCATATCAGAAAACGATGCTTTGGGCGTTCGGTGGGAACACCGCAGCGGCACCGGCCCTGTGGTGGTCATCACCACTGCAGACTGTCAACCCATGGACGCGGCATGGGCTCTAGCCGACACCGCAGGAACTGAGTGGCACCGACGCCAGCACTTTGCACTCGAAGCCGCCACAATAGATACGGTGTGCTTGGCCCATGGTTGCTATGATGTGGTCCTCAGCGACCGTGGGGAAAACGGTTTTGCTGGACCCCAATGCGGCATGGAAGGCAGTCTAGAAATATTCGCTTTGGGAGGCCAACAGATTTGGTCGGTAACGGATTCCAATGCCGCCGGCATTGCCTTCAGTTCAGGCCCCGGAGGAACCCTGTGCTTGCCGCTGGACGAGGCGACGGGTTGCACCGATTTGACAGCGTGCAATTTTGACCCCGCCGCATCTGAAGAAGGCGGAAACTGTGACTACAGCTGTTGGGAAAGCCTGTGTCCTGAAGACATAGACGGCGACGGTTATTTTGGAGCCACAGACGTCCTGGCTGTATTGACCGAGTTTGGTTGCCTGTCAGAGTGCACGGTAGACATTACCGGAGATGACACGGTTTCGGCCAACGACATCTTGGCTTTATTGGCTTTGTACGGCCAATCCTGCGAGGAATGATGAATCCCGGTGCATCTTGCACCCGCTATGGCTGCTCGACCTCCCCGTCCCAAAATCAACATTCGCCGTTGGACTTCAGAAATTGAAGCCCCTTTGCACGCCTTGGTTCGTTCAGAACTGGGGTTGCGCAGCACCACGGCTTCACGAAACTTGATCAAAGGTGGCGCCGTGAGGGTCGAGGGTGAAGTGGTCAAAATCCCTTCATTGGTGATTCCGACCGGCCAAGAGATTTCGGTCCCAGAGGAAAAGGAAGCTCGGAAATCTGAGCCGGCCAACGCGACCAAATCCATCCGTCCCGACGACGATTTGCCGTTTGAAGTCCTCTACGAGGACGCAGACATTTTCTGTTACCTCAAGCCCGCTGGTTGGATATTGGCTTCACCCAATCCAAGGGTGGACACCAGTTTCACGAGGGTAAAAGACTATTTGGTCGCCCGCGACCTCGCCGGGGGACAACCAGAGAAGGCCGTCCACTTTGTCAACATGATCGACAAAGACAGCAGTGGAATTGCGGTGGTCGTGCGCGACATGGGATTGCGCAAAAGGCTTCAAGAGAGTTGGTCCACCCAACAGTTCGAAAGCTATTTGCTCCTCCAAGGAGAAATCGATGAAGATGGAGAGTTCAGCGCCCGCAAGAAGCCCGGAGAGAAGTACTCTGCCAAGAAGTTCCCCTTTCGGCGCATGCGCTCAGGGGGCAGGTTTACCATCCTCAAAGTGAAAGCTGGGCTGCAAGACATCAGTGAAATTCTGCCGGGCCTGCGTCACCACAATTGCATGGTCTGCGGCTTGGGTGCTGACGCTCCAGACCCGCTTGGTCGTCAGGGGGTTCACCTGTTTCGCATGGTCTTGACCGATTCGGAATTGGACGCGATGTGGGAAGTGAAGACCCGTGTCCCCAAGGAATTCCTGAGGGTGGTTAAATAAGAAGCGCCCCGACGTTTCGGAGCGCTTCACCTTAACCAAATCAATGCCGATCTCTCGTCGGCATGTTGAACCATTATGTCGCTGCTTTCAGCTGTTGAGAGAAGTTCAACTACCGTGCCAAACTTTTAGGGGGCACCCCTGATTGCTCAGAATCAGTGCCAACGAACGCCAAATCAGGACACATGATTGGCCCTGTTGTCCATGGTATCTTTACGCCACGCTAAATATCTGAAATGAGCAGAGCAGTCGTTATCGCATCCGCCCGTCGCACACCGATGGGTTCGTTCCTTGGGTCATTGTCCTCCGTACCCGCCACCAAACTGGGCTCCATCGCCATTCAAGCGGCCATGGAATCAGCGGGTATAACAGGAGCAGACGTTCAAGAAGTCTTCATGGGCAATGTTCTTCAAGCCGGTTTGGGCCAGGCACCGGCCCGCCAAGCCTCAATGGGCGCTGGAATATCTGAGAAAGTCCCTTGTACCACTATCAACAAAGTGTGTTCATCAGGGATGAAGGCGATTCACCTCGCTGCCCAAGCCATCGCATTGGGCGAGGCCGACATCATCGTCGCCGGGGGCATGGAGAACATGTCACAGGCCCCCCACTATCTCCATGGCAGGGCAGGCGTCAAACTCGGCAACATCAAAGCCGTGGACGGGATGGTCCTCGATGGCTTGACCGATGTATACAATGCGCAACACATGGGGGTATGCGCAGAGCTTTGTGCCACCAAGCACGGTTTTTCACGAGAAGATCAAGATGCCTTTGCCATTGAGAGTTACCGACGCTCGTCCGAGGCTTGGAGCGCTGGAGCCTTTCAAGATGAAGTGGTGCCGGTTTCCATTCCTCAGCGAAAGGGAGACCCCGTAGTGGTCGCCATTGATGAGGAATTCAGCAATGTCAAGGTCGAGAAGATCCCTCACCTGCGCCCAGTTTTTGACAAAGAAGGCACAGTCACTGCCGCCAATGCCAGCACCCTCAACGATGGGGCTTCTGCGCTGGTGCTCATGTCAGAGGAAATGGCCAAATCACGGGGCATTACACCGTTGGCGCGTTTGCTTTCCAACGCCGATGCGGCCTTGGCACCCGAGGACTTCACCACGGCACCTTCTAAGGCTTTGCCCATTGCATTGGGCCGTGCAGGCTTGAGCATGGAGGAGATGGAGCTGGTCGAGCTCAATGAAGCATTTGCTGTGGTCGGATTGGCCAACAACAAACTCCTCGGGCTCGATGCGTCCAAAGTCAATGTCCATGGCGGCGCAGTTTCTTTGGGTCATCCGCTGGGCAGCTCAGGCAGCCGCATCGTGGTGACCTTGATCCATGCACTCAAGCGCCACGGCAAAAAGCTGGGGGCTGCAGGCATTTGCAATGGAGGTGGAGGTGGAAGCGCACTGGTTCTGGAAAACCTGAACTAACGTTGCACACCATGCAGTCCGGCATCATTCGTGTTCCCCTGGCGCCCATCAGGGCTGCAGCAGATGACTGTGCTGAAATGGTGACCCAAGGCTTGTTTGGGCAGTTGGTGTATTGGGAAGAAGTGGAAGGGCATCCTGGATGGGTGGCTGTGAAACTGGACGCCGATGGCTACACAGGTTTTACCGATGTGAAGCTGATCGCCTCAACTCCGGAAGCTATTGAAGCCTTTGCCGAAGCTCGGCGGGTGCTCACCGCTCCGCTCACAACCTTGGAATGGGAGGGGCGGCCTTACCACCTTCCGGCAGGCTCATTGGTTCCTTCCGGACTTTTTCCCTCGCCCCATGTGCTTCCCGCACATCCGGTAGAGGCCGCGCTTTGTTTTTTGGGCGCACCCTACCTCTGGGGTGGCAAGAGCATCCTCGGCATCGATTGCAGCGGCTTGACGCAGTTGGCCTGCGCACTCCACGGAAGTGAACTTCCTCGGGACGCCTCACAACAATGGAAGGCATTGAATGCGTCTCCCGTTGCGTTTGAAGAACTTCAGCACGGCGACCTGGTGTTTTTCCACAAGGAAAACCCATCAAACGTCACCCATGTGGGGTTTGCTTGGATCCCCGACAACAATGCACCACGCGTATTGCACGCGTCTGGCGAGGTGCGCATCGATGCGCTGCAGTCCGATGGCATTCTAAGGGATGGCGCCATCAGCCACAAATGGACTGGAGCCACCCGGTGCCCGCTCAGTGCTGAATGACCACCCTTTCTGTGCCTTGAGGCCCTTGAAAAAGGTAGATGCCATCCGGCAACGCTCCGACTAAAATTCGGTCGTTGAGGGCGTTAAATCGACCGGACCGGATCACCCGGCCTCCCAAATCACACAACGTCCATGCCTCTCCAAGGAAGCTGGGGTGCACCAACAATTGAATCCGTTCAGAAGCTGGATTGGGAAGAATGTTTACGCCCGGCGCTTCACGCTCCAAGGGTTCCACGCTAGAAAGCAAGGGGGTGTCCAATGAAATGTCTTCGTCTCCCTCTTCGTAAGGGACATAATCAAAGAACACAAAGAACATCTCGTCGCCAGTGTTGTCGCCGTATTCGATCATCTGCGGAGGATCGTTCGGGTTGAATGGATTGCTGGCCGTATTGTCGTAAGAAGCGATGCCGTGAATGGTGTATCCGGCCGGCACCTTGGTCATGTAAGGAAACGTAAAGAACCCCTGCCAATTGAAGTCCCAAGCGGGAATGGAGATCAGTGGAATGGTGTCCTGGCCTCCGGGGCCCGTGGCAAACACCTCCCAAGACACGCCAATCAGGTGGCAGTGTGGAACAATGCTCAGAAGGCTCAAGTCCACCGGAATGTCATAGGTGCCATGAAAGGTTTTGACCTGATTGGCGGGTATGAAGAAGGGTTCCCCCAATGTCCAAGGCCCCATGATGCCTGTAGTCACCTCGCGTTCGATGGGGCCATCGGTGAGGAAAACATTGACTTCGGTTTGGTCGGTCTCCTCCACGGAATTGGGGCCGTAATGCATCTGAATGAGCAGATCGCTGTCGGCGGGAATGACCCGGCCAATGCCCTCGGGGTAGACTGTTGTCTGTGTCCCAGGAACCCAACCTCCAAAAAAGTTCTCGAAGGCATCAAATCCGAAATCGCCAAAGCTCTCGTATCCCGGCGCCGGGTCTTGAGCATCCAGCGTTTCTGCAATGCCTTCAATGTCCAGTCCCAAAATGGCGTGGTGCGCGATGGCCCCATTGCCAGGTCTGACTTCCAATGCCCTCACCGTCACGTCTTCTTCAAAATCAGTCGGAATCACAAAGACCTGATATTGATCGGTCATGTCTCCTTCGTGGGCATAGGGCTGGGGCATGCTGAACACCAAGTCTGGCTCACCAATTTGACTTCCTTCAGGAAAGTCAGGCGCACCCGGATTGTCGGCGGGGTCTCCCTCAGGCATGTCGGCATCGACCCAAGCACTGATGGTTTCAATTTCGGCTGCAGACAAAACCCGCTCACCTACAAAGTGGCTGTATTCGGCATCGGGGGTCCAAGGTGGCATGTACCCAATCGACGTGACGTACTCAATGAAAGGCCCATAGGCAGAAACCTCCTCATAGCTAGTGAAGGGCATCGGCCCAATCTCACCTGTCCTGTGGCACTCCATACACGCATTGTGGATGATGGGGGCCACATCGGCATGGTAGGTGACCTGACCAATTCCTGCAACAGGAATGAGAAGCAAAAGGCAAAGGAGAATGCTGGGCGTCTTCATGGACTAAAAATAATGGCTGGTGGACGTGCCCCCTTGATGGAGGTCAGATTTCTTCAATGTGCAGGCGTGGTCAACTTGAGGCCTTCGATGGGGCAACCCACTGCTTCGGTGAGGGGGGTGCGCACTTCATCGCCGTGAATGGCATCCGAAATGGCATCCCGAAGGTCCCGGTGTCGGGTTTTGTTTTTCCGGCGCCCGGGGGCGAAGTAGCGGTCATTGATTCGACCGCGATACAGGACGGAATCATGCTCGTCCAAGACAAACGCCTCGGGGGTCCAGCGCGCATCCAGCTGGCCGGTCCAACCCTGATCATCCATGACAAAGTCCATCTTCAAGCCATATGTTTCTCGGAAGACATCGATCTGATCTTGGTGGGTGGAGGCGTTGGGAAAAACACCGAGAAACTCAACCGGGGCATCTGCAAATTCAGCTTCCAGTTGCCTCAGGTCGTAACTCATGTTTTGACAAATCGGACACAGCGGAGCCAAGAACAAAATCACGCGTAAAACAGGGGAGGAGAGCATCAATCGCAGTTGGAGCCGTACAGGCCAAGTAGGAGCAAAACGTCGGCCACAGTGACCGTTTGGTCATCATTGAGGTCGGCAGAACAAGCGGTTTGACAACCAAAGTCCCCCAGCAAAATCAAGGCGTCCGCAACCCCAACGATACCGTCGCCGCTGAGGTCAGCAGGGCAGAATGCGTCTGCCGGACCCAGTGAAATATACTCGTCCCCTTCCTCGTAAAGGACCAGGTCTATGAAGACGAAGAACATCTCATCGGCCGTCTCCTCTCCGAAATACACCCATTGCGGCGGGTCGTTTGGATTGAAGGGATTGGAGGCCGTGTTGTCGTAAGTCGCTTCCCCGTGCAAGGTGTATCCCTGAGGAATTTTGGTCATGGTGGGGAAGGTGAAATACCCTTGCCAATTGAAGTCCCAAGCGGGAATGGAAATCAATGGAATCGTGTCTTGGTTGTTGGGCGACGTGGCGTACACCATCCAAGAGGAGCCAATCAGGTGGCAGTGCGGAGCGATGTTCAGCAGGCTCACATCTGCGGTCACGGGCATTGTACCGTGAAAGGAGGAAACCTCATTTGGAGGAAGCTCAAACGGGGCGCCCAAGTGCTGGGGCCCCATGATGGCCGTAAAGACTTCTCTGTCTATGGGCTCTTCTGACAAGAAGACGTTGATTTCGGTCAGGTCAGACTCTGGAATGGCCGACGGGCCATAGTGCATCTGAAGCAGCACATCGGCCCCTTCGGGAATCACCCGGCCAATGCCCGGCGGGTAGTTCACAGGAAGAGCCCCCGGAACCCAAGCTCCAAAGAAGGAGCTTGCCGCATTGAACCCGAATCCGCCAAAACTCTCGTAACCCAGTGCTGGGTCAGCGTTGTCCAATTGCGCTGCCGTACCAGAGACGTCCAGTCCCAAAATGGCGTGGTGGGCCACGTTGTGGTTGCCGGGCTGTACTTCGAGGGCGCGAATGGAGGTGGCGCCATCCCAATCGGTGGGCAACACGAAAACCTGATACTGCTCCGTCATGTCACCACTGTGGGGATAGGCCTCGGGCATGCTCAATACGTGGTCAGGCGTGCCAATTTGACTGCCACTGGGGAAATCTGGCAACCCAGGGTTCGCGGCGGGATCACCTTCGGGCTTGCCTCCAGCAACCCATGCACTCAGCGTCTCCAACTCACTGCTGCTCAAAACATTCTCTCCTACGAAATGGGAGTATTCCGCGTCGGGTGACCAAGGCGGCATGTACCCAATGGAAGTCACATATTCAATGAATTCGCCATAGGCCGCCACTTCGGCAAACGTGGTGAACGGCATGGGGCCAATCTCACCGGAACGGTGACACGACGTACAGTGGTTGTAGACGATGGGGGCCACATCGGTGTGAAAGGTGACCTCTTGTGCCCACGCTTGGCACGGCCCCAATGCCCATGCCAAAAGAAAGAGAACCCGTCTGTCCATGCCCCAAGATAACGTTGCAGTTCCATGGCGGTTTAACCCGGCGAAGCCTCTTCCGCGTGCTACATTGGGCAACATGCAATTGGCGATGTTGGATTTCCTCGTGATCGGCGGGGTGTTATTGACCATTCTTCTCATTGGCATGGCCGCAGGCCGCAAGGGGAGTGGCAGTGCAGACGACTTCTTTTTGGGGGGGCGGAACATGCCGTGGTGGCTCTTGGGGACGTCCATGGTGGCCACCACATTCAGTGCCGATACGCCCAATCTGGTCACCGACCTGGTCAGGCAACAGGGCGTTTCAGGAAACTGGGCATGGTGGGCCTTCTTGCTCACCGGCATGGTCACCGTTTTTGTTTACGCCCGCCTTTGGCGCCGATCCGGCGTGCTCACCGACATCGCGTTTTACGAATTGCGATACGGGGGGAGGGCCGGTGCTTTCCTGCGTGGATTCAGGGCGGTCTACTTGGGCCTCGTGTTCAACGTCCTCGTGATGGCCACCGTGAGTTTGGCCGCCATCAAGCTCGGCAGCATCCTGCTGGGCTGGCCGGGGTGGATGACCTTGTTGGTCACCTGTTCGGTCACCCTGCTTTTTAGCGTCTACGGCGGGCTTCGCGCCATCCTTTGGACGGACCTTTTCCAATTCTTTTTGGCCATGGGGGGAGCCGTGGCGGCCAGCGTATATGTGTTGGGTTTGCCAGAAGTGGGGGGCATACAAGGCTTGATGACCCACCCCAATGTGATGGGCAAACTCTCGGTGTGGCCCGATTTCAGCAACCCGGAAGTCTGGGTGCCTGTGATGCTGGTGCCCTTGGCGGTCCAATGGTGGGCCAGCTACTATCCCGGCGCCGAGCCAGGCGGAGGAGGGTATATCGCCCAACGGATGTTCAGCGCCAGAAGCGAGGACGACGCCGTGGGCGCCACCCTGCTTTTCAATGCCGCCCATTACGCCCTGCGGCCGTGGCCTTGGATCTTGGTGGCCCTGGCCTCACTGATTGTCTTTCCAGACCTGGAAGCCATTGCCACTGCTTTTCCTGAACTCGCGGCAGACAAAGTGGGGCACGACGTGGCCTATCCTGCCATGCTCAGCTTGCTTCCAGCGGGCCTGCTGGGCTGGGTCGCAGCATCGCTGCTGGCCGCCTTCATCTCGACC
>CBFHUP010000069.1:0-10976 GCA_965659115.1 uncultured Flavobacteriales bacterium
GCTTGCAATTTCAACGAAAATGCCCTCTCAGAAGATGGGTCTTGTGTGTCCTGTGAAGTTTTGGCACAAGCCTGCGGCGAAGGCACGGTGTGGGACACCACCCTTCAGCAATGCGTGAGCATCGTTCCTCCATGCGCCCCTTCTTGTGGCGAAGGCACCGTTTGGGATCCCGTCAACGAGGAGTGCATCATCGCCATCCCAGCCGACCTGAACTACGATGGCTGCGTGACGGTCAACGACCTGCTTGAACTGCTGATTGTTCACGGCACCTGCCCCCCCTATCCAGAGTGGCCTGTCGAGCCTGTCGATACTGCCTGGGCCTGCGGTGACCCTCTCACCTACTGGAACTACGATTACGCCACTGTCCTCATCGGCGACCAGTGCTGGTTTGCCGAAAATTGTCGCCATTTGCCCTCAGTATCAGCTCCCTCAAACCTGGGCACCACGGAATTGGACACACTCCCCAGAGCCTTTGTTTACGGGCATTCCAACACCACCCTTTCTGAAGCAGTCGCAACCATGGAATACGCCACCTATGGTGCCATGTACAATTGGGCTGCCATTGAGCTTTGGGCCATCTGCCCCAACGGATGGCACCTCCCATCCGATTCAGATTGGCAATCCTTGGAATCCAACATGGGCATGACAGCGCTTGAGTTAAACGACATAGGCTGGCAGCGCGGGTATGAAGATGCGCTCGGCATAGTGCTTCAAACCAACGGTTTTCAAATCAACAGTGTCGGAGGTTTCGTTCATCACACACTGGGATTCCTCGGTGCCAACGACCAGGCATTTTACTGGTCATCGACGCTGGATGATTCCAACCCATCCATTCCCGGCCCTATTTTCCACCGCCGTTTCAGCAGCAGTCAAGATGGAATCTATAGGGGCTCCGACTTCAATCAGAATTCTGGAGCTTATATCCGCTGCATGGAAGATTGATAAGATGAACCGCAAGCATTACTTCCACGTAGTCCTCGCCGTCACCGACAACCGCATCATGCACAACATCGGCCACGGCGTCTGGGCCGACGCCCGCCCCGACTCCTACCCCCTCCACCGCATCTACCGCCTGCGCTGATGTAGAGTCGAATCCCGACGGGATCACCCACTGTTGAGACGATGCTGAGGCTCAGCGGGAAGATTGGGGCTTGTGGTTTGTGGGTACGGCGGCGCTTTTCTGTCATGCGGTGCAATTCCTCCCCCCACTCGTTGAGGGCCTCCAAGTCGTCCACAGGCACAGCGGGCGGCCGCTTAGGGTGTACGTTCTTTAAGTCGCGCTTGCGTCCCATGTAGATTAAACAGCCCAAGCCGGGTTCCGTTCAAGGCAATGGCGCCAGGCGGCAGACCGAGGGCACAACGCCCCTTTCAGGTTACTTGGCCATCAGCTTGCGCCCAAGTTGGGCGAGACCGAAAATGAGGATGCCACCGATGAGGCCAAGCACGGTGTCGGCCAGCAATGAGGGATATGGCGCAGCCCAGTGATGCACGTGTGGCAGGTGGTGGTGGAAGATGCCACCCGCCACCAAAATGAGGGCGACGGTTCCAATGGCGCCAATCACGCGGATCAGCATCGGCAAACCACGGACCATGCCTTTGCCCAAACGCTGCAGCACTGTTGAGGATTGCTTCATGAGCACCAGTCCCGCATCGTCCATCCGAACAATCAACCCCACCAATCCATAGACACCCACAGTGGCGACCATCGCAATGATGCTGACCGAAATGGCCTGTACCAACAAACTGGCGTCCGCTGCAGAACTCAGCGCGAGGATGATGATCTCCACTGAAAGGACAAAATCCACCAACACTGCACTGCGAACGCGAACCTTCTCGTCGACTTGAATGGTGACCCCCTTGTGTTTTGCGGGGCGGTGGGGACCTATGTGATGCACAATTTTCTCGACCCCTTCGTAGGCGAGATAGACACCTCCGAGGACCAAAATGGGCTCAATCAACCACGCTGCAAACGCACTGAGCAAAAAGGCCATGGGCAGGATGATCAGCTTGTTCAAGAACGAGCCCTTGGTGATCGCCCAGAGAACAGGCAGTTCGCGAGACGCACTGAAGCCGACCGCCTTTTCGGCATTGACAGCAAGGTCATCTCCCAAGATTCCCGCTGTCTTCTTTCCTGCGATTTTGGTCACCACCGCCACGTCGTCCATGATCAGCACGATGTCATCCAGCAGTGCAAAAAATCCGTTGGCCATGATGCGAACTTAATCCACAACACCACCCCCATTGTGGTCCCCGAGCAACTTCGAGCCATCCTCCTGCGTTTTATCTACGAGAAGAAAAAAAGACCTGGAATGCAACCCTCTTGATTCCTCAGCGGTTCTTCTTATATGACACCTAATAAATTGATTTGGAGCTTGTTAGCTCCCGCACTCGTATTGTCTTCATGCACGCCAGAAGCGATGGACTTGAAGACCTGCACCTCACCCACAATGGATGGACACACCTATGAGGTTGTCCAGATCGGAGAACAATGTTGGTTTGCGGAAAACTTGAGGACCACGGAGTTCACCGACGGGACCCCCATCCCAGCAATCGGCCCCAACCAATTGGCCAATACCAAGACCCCTGCCCGTGTCATTAACCCCGATTTGCCCGACCATTACAACACCTTTTACAACGGATGGAGCCTGCTTCAAACCAAAGGCATCTGCCCCAAAGGATGGAGGGTACCCACGGCCAATGAATTCAGTGAGCTCTACCAATACACCATAAGCACGTCTACTGCCCCCTTCAGCCAGGTAAAAGGAGCCGAATTCTGTGACCCGACCGATTGGGATTTCACCACAACAGACTTAGAGTTCAACCGATTCGGTTTCAACGCCCAGCCTTCCGGCTGCATCGCCCTGGAATTCAATCCTGCCTCCCACATTGAATCGTCACAATTCACCAGTTTCTGGACCCGATTTGACCACATTCATGAAGACCCCTCGGACATCGCCAACATCCTCATCGTCAGCATCAACGAGGAACGTTTCCTCACTGCGTGTGGCGGCATCGCACCTGATTACGGGTTGTGCCTCCGCTGCATCCTGGAGGAGTGACAGTGAGGGTCACTCTGCTGTGAGGGCCTGTTGGGCCACAACGAAATCAAAGGCCAGCTGATTCAAGGACTGCGGGATTCCGTCCGCATCCTCTACCGTGGCATCCCAGGGGCCGTGACCGGCGCCTTGCAACGTGTAGAGGATGTGCGGCACCCCTGTATTTGCCCAAGTCGCTGCGAGCAACAACGCATTCGCATAGGCTACCGTTTCATCTTCTGTGCCGTGGGCGATGAACAAAGGCGGGTCGGTTGGATCGAAACGGTTGACACCATAAATGCCCTGCAGCAAATCCACCGAAACAGCAGACCCCCAGTAATCGAGGATGGTGCTCACCTCATAGGTCGATCCGAGATTCGTGGTCGCCAGAGTGGGGTCCTGCTCTATGGAAAGCTCCTCTGTGAAATCTTGCGGTTCAGTCACGCTGACTCCCACAGAGGTGATGCCGCCTGCGGAGCCTCCACCCACGGTCAGGTAATCCATGTTGATGGAGTAGTCCTCGGCGTGCGCCGCCACCCAACGCAAGGCGGCCTTGGCATCGCGGTGTGCCGGATAGATGGCAATCCCTTGCGCCAACTGGCCCAGCCCAACGCTGTCAGTCCCCGCACTGAACACGGAGTCAGCCCACTCTTGTGGCACCGTGCCGATGTCAGAGAGCACGCGGTAATCAATGGAAAACGCCACCCAACCTCGGCTGGCGAAGTATTCCGCTTGCGAGACGGGCCTCCAACCACTCCTGGATCCACCTGTGAATCCACCGCCGTGGATGACGACGATGGCGGGCCGGTTCTCCCCTGCCCCCTGCGGCACATAGGCATCCAGCAGCAGCGGCATGGTGGTGGAGGCGTCCGAATTCAAGGAGTCGTGACTCAGCCCTTGGGCATAAACGATGCCCATGTCAACGGTAAAGGCATACGTGGAGTCTGTCGTCACCACGGGGACCTCTTCTGTGCCCAAACACGGCAAGCCAAATGCATTGAGCATGGCCAGCACATCCGTAACGCCCACCAAACCATCGGCATTGATGTCCGTGATGCCGCAATCCACCGCGCACCCGAAATCCCCCAGCAAAATCAGGATGTCAGAGACGCTCACGATTCCATCGAGGTCCAGGTCTTCTTGACAGTCCAAAGGAGGCGGGGGCGGACCTGCATCCTCTATGGCCAGAAATTCGGCCGCCAACATCATCTGTGCAGGACTCGTCCCATGGCCCGCATTGCCGCGCACAAGCACAACATTCCCATCCAGGTAGCTGAACGCCGTCAAACCCGAACCCGCCACCGGCTCGCCCGAAACGGGAGGTCCAACGTGCCCTTGTTGCAGCGCCACCTGATGGATCGCCACCTCGGCAGGCAGAAAGAAGTTGCCCACCGCCGGCCCTCCACCGTAAGGCACCACCGAATCGTTGTGGTTGCAGACCGACAGGTATTTTCGCCCTTGGGCCGGCACCACCACCTCATTGTAGCCGCAAAAAGGCTGCGGAGCATCGGTGGGGCCCGAGGGACGGTGGAAGGCTCCCTGGTGGTATTGCGGCTCGTTCATTTGGGATACGATCGCCACAAAAGCATCGATCCCGGGATCGTCCAACTCGATGAAGGCCTGGTTGACCAGCCCTGCTCCGTTGGAGGAGCCAATGAGCCTGATGTGCTGGGCATCCACGTTGTCGAATGTGGCGAGCTGCACAATGAGGTCCGATAGCATGGCCATGTCAGGGGCCTCGCTGTTCTCGCCACACAGGTTCCATGAATTGAGATACCCTGTAGGTGCAAGCAAAATGTGATCCGACAGCAGGTTGCCTCCCAGGTTGAGCATTTGAGCGCCATTCCCTCCATTTCCATGCAGCAGTATCCCCACGGGAAATCCTCCAGCTGGCGGGTCAATCGCAGGAACCGAAACCGCCATGGGATAGCTCCATCCATTGGGCTGCTGTAACCAAGTTTGATCCAGGTTCAGGTCAGACGGCCCCGTCAGTGATTGTCCGCTGGCCACCGACATCGAACACACGGCCAACCCCAGCGCAAGGACCTTTCGATAATGTCTCATGTCTTAACAACGGACCAAAAGTCCGGTGGTTTGAAAGGGAGCCATCAATTCTTGATCAGGCGTTGCACCGATGAGCCCCCCCCTTGCGCATCTGTCAAGTGCAGCAAATACGGCCCAGCAGGAAGGGCGATCAAGTCCCAATTGATGTGGAATTCCGAAATGGAATGGCGTGCCACAACTCGACCAGAGGCGTCGCGCAGCGTGGCTTCTCCGCCCAACCAGCCGGACTCCACCTCCAAAGTAATTCCGCTCAAAAAAGGATTGGGCCAAACTTGCCAATGTGCTGATTCCTCGAACTCCACCAATCCCACAAAGGAGACCGGATCACTTTCCACCGCGGGACAGCCTTCAAAATCAGTCACCCACACCGTGTACACGCCTTCTCCTGGATTGGCCAAATACGATGCTGTCGCCCCTTCCAATGGCGTGCCGTCCGCCCACCATTCGTAGGCCGCCCAGCCGCTCCCTTCCACCACCAGGTTTCCAAAAGAATCTTGGGCCATAACCGGTGGCAGCAAAGGCCAGCAAACCAACAGCGAATCGCTCGCCACCGGACATCCCAAAGCTGTTTCGGAAGTCACGCTGTACCAACCGCTCTCAAAGGGCAACCAAATGCTGCCCTCCACAAAAATCGTATCGCTTGGATTGCCATTGAACGACCACAGCCACCACTCCAGTCCAGTCTCGGTTTCCAACGCCATCGGAGACCCATTCACCTCGTTGAGCACCAGTGAAATCATGGCATTAGGCATGCAAAAGAGAACGCTGTCTGAAATGGCAGCACAGCCATTGGCATCCAAACCTGACACTGAATACCATCCACTTTCTGTGGGTTCAAATTGG
The DNA here is from genome assembly GCA_965659115.1 of uncultured Flavobacteriales bacterium. Lineage (GTDB taxonomy): Bacteria > Bacteroidota > Bacteroidia > Flavobacteriales_D > Sanyastnellaceae > UBA8752. Next base: position 5,943 of record CBFHUP010000069.1, read on the forward strand.
GGCGCGGCCCCAGCCGCCATCAAACTGTCTCCAAGCCACCATTCGTACTGAAACAAGCTGTCGTTTGTACACTCCAACGTACTTCCATTGCTCTGGAAAATCTCGACTTCAGGAATGGGGTAAACGGAAATTTCAGCGCTGTCCAGCACCATGACCACCGCATTGAGGCCGATGGTCAATTGCGCATTGCTCGGGTTGGCGTCAATGCCGATGGTTCCGGTTCCATTCGGAGAAAACGGAGCCCACCCCAACCAATCGTCTCCATCGAAAAGATCCTCATCGTAGAAGTCTATGGAATAGGGCGGATTGTTGAGGACGATCCCCAGCCCTTCCCACAATGCAGAACCCGCATCGTCGACTGTGCCTGAGGTATAGACCACATTCTCGTTGGCGTCCTTTAGCGTAAAGTAGGGATCGGGATTTCCGAAGAAATCGTCCCATCCCCCACCTCCGGTCGAGAAAAGCTGTACCTGGTTCAATACCTGATCGAAAATGGTGGTTTCCAAAGTCACCGCCTGGTTGCCAACGGCATTGAACAGCACGTCATTGACCACAGCCCCTTCCATGACACCCGCCAGGCCCATGTCCCAGCTGTGCTGGGTGATTTGATTGCCTTCGCCAAACACGGTCGCCTCGAAATCGGCCGTGACCGAACCACAGCCTGCGGAGGGCGTGAAACTGAATGACGACGTTCCACCTGCACCAGGTTCCACAAGCAGCGGCAAGGCAAAACTCTCGGTCACATCTTGCTCGAAGCCCAACGCTGTGATCACGGCCAAAATGCTGATTTGAATTTCAAATGCACCGGGAAACGTAGGCACGCCGCACAACGTGGCACATCCGCTGTTCTGACCTGATACAGGCGTGTAGACGCCATCCGGGTCGTCCAATTCAATCTCCATCCCTGGCGGCACCCCTGATATGTTGGTGACCGTCACACTGTTCAATGTCGCCACGAGGCCCGATCCAGGATCGGTGATCTCCGCAGGAAGAAAAAAGGTAATCGTGGTTTCGTAATCCACTCCGGCCTCTGCCGCAGGCAAACTTTCCGGGCACAAAGTGGGAAAGCCGTCTGAAGAGGTGCAGTTGGGATCAGCAACGCAAGAACTACACTGGGCCCAAGCGAAGTGCATGGGTGCCATCTGAAGAACCAGAAGGGGCAGAATTCGGAGCAAGTTTGGAATCACCCTCTAAAGATGAAGAATTCCCGACAATCGCTCCGCGAAGGGTGTCGGGATGCTTTCTGAAAAATCAGAGCCCCTTCAACCCTCCGTAACCACCGGCATTAAATACATTCTCGAAACCTTGGTCCCGCATGAATGAAGCGGCCTGACCACTGCGGCCGCCACTGCGACAATAGAGGTAATACGTCTTGGATTTATCGAGGGCCGGCACCTTGGCTTTGAAGCCTCCACCCAACCAATCGAGGACCTCCGCCCCTTCTACCATTCCGCCTGCAACTTCTGAAGGAGTCCGGCAGTCAATGATGACAGCGCCTGGATTTTGCTGGGCTTTCTTCACATCCTCCGGAGAGCATTCGGAATTCGATTTCTTGAAAAACATATTGCCGTATTTAAGTCAAATCTAAAGTGAGGAACGTGTGATGATGACTTCAGTACTGCCCAAAGCCTTTCACTTTCTCGTAGGCTAAAGTCGGGACAAGGGTATCAGGTTTTCATCAATTGCACCCAATGTCTTCACAACGCTCAAGGGATAATTGTTGAACAATCAAGGGATTAAAGGCAACCCGTGTCCTTGCTACACTATTGTTTTTCAAGTCCTTACGAAACCAATGGCGTATCCTTGGCTTTTGCTTTTGCGCCATGCCCAACGCCATTATCCTCGGAACGGGGTCCTGTGTTCCCGACAAAGTGCTGCCCAACGACTACTTCGAGCGGGTAGGCTCCAATGACACATGGATCCAAGAGCGACTCGGCATCAAAGAGCGCCGCATCGTTGATGGTCAAACCACGAGTGATATCGCTTCAGGAGCTGCACTCAACGCACTGGAGTCTGCTGGCATTTCAGCCGACGACATCGATCTGATTGTGCTGGCCACTGCCACCCCTGACCGCCCTGCTCCTGCCACTGCATGCGCCGTCCAAGAAAAAATCGGAGCCCGCAACGCTGTAGCCTTTGATATTTCGGCAGTGTGCTCCGGTGCATTGTTCGCCCTGTCTACAGGCTGTCAATACATCGCCTCAGGCATGTTTCGCAACGTCATGGTCATTGGAGCGGACACGTTTTCGAACATCACCGATTGGGACCGAAGAGACTCGGTGTTTTTTGGAGATGGTGCCGGAGCCATTGTGCTGACCGCGACCGAAGAAGACCGGGGATTCCTCCATTTCGAATTGCACAGCGATGGTGCCGGCAAAGAAGGCTTTACCGTTCCGGCTGGCGGATGTGAAACCCCCACCACACCCGAAACGATGGCCCAGGGCCTGCATTGCTTCCAGATGGATGGCAAAGCCGTGTTTGACACTGCGACCAGCATGGTGCCCCCCACCATCGAATCCGTGCTCCAAAAGTGCGGACTGACCATAGGCGACATCCAATGCATGCTGCCCCACCAGCCCAGCATCCGAATCTTACAGGAAATCGCCAAGCGCGTCAACCTCCCGTGGGAAAAAGTGAGGACCAACATGGACCGTTACGCCAACACTTCAGGGGGCACCATCCCCATTGTGCTGGATGAAACGTGGCGCTCCGAATCATTCCATCCCGGTGAACACATCCTTTTTGCGGCAGTAGGTGCAGGATGGACATGGGGTGCTGCCATTTACAAATGCTGAACATGCTCAAAAACAAGCGCTTTCTCATCACAGGCATCTCTGACGCCGGCTCCCTCGCCCTTCACGCTGCAAAAGCCATCGTGGAACAAGGCGGTCAGGTGGTCTGTGCTGGACTGGGAGTGACCCCGCACCACGCGGGATTGTCCGACAAAGCCCGCGCTTATTTGGGCGCCAACGAACAGGCTTTTAGGAAAACCATTGGCGAAGAATTGGGAGCGGACACTCCTGTGTTCATTCTGGATGCCACCCAAGAAAACAGCATCAAAGACCTCGCGACAGGAATGGCTGCACAGGGCCTCAAGCTCGATGGTTTCCTGCATTCCATTGCCATGGACCGCACCATCCGCAACAAGAAGGTCAAGCCTTTGCTCGAGGTCACCCAAGAAGAGTTCTGCGACACCCTTGGCGTTTCGGCATTTTCGCTGGTCCGACTTGCGCACCACCTGATCCACTCCGAGGTCTTGCAATCCGGCTCCTCCATTTGCTCTTTGAGCTACATCGCCGCAGAAAAGGTCACCTTCCACCCCTACCGCAACATGAGTGTGGCCAAGGCCGCATTGGAACGCATCACCATTGAACTGGCAGATGAACTGGGACGCAGCCGGGGCATGCGGGTCAATGCCCTGCGCTTTTCCCCGTACCTCGGCAGCAAGGCCGGCACCGCGACACTCGACCCACAAGATGTCGCCAAGGCCGCGACATTGAGCCCTTTGGGCAATGCACAACCCAGGGACCTCGCTTTGGAAATTGTGCACCTGATGCAGCCGGGCTTGCGGATCACTGGAGAAATCCGCCACATCGACGGCGGGTATCACATTTCCGGATAACACCCTTTCTTTTTCTGAAACCCCAGAGGTTTGAGCCTCGGGAATGGCTGTGCGGCGCAGTGCCTGGGATGGGCACCATGGATGCTCCATTTGGAGAATCCCAATGTTAACCCTATATTAAGGAAACGTTAATCAAAGCCCATGATGATTTCTCTTTTTGACTGGATCTGGATCGCCATTATCGCTGTTACCACAGCAGGATCCATTGCATTCTGCCTTTCTCAAGGCCGTCGTGAAGTGCAATCAGAACTCGATCACCTGCGCAAAGAGTTGAACCATCAGCGCACCCGCAAAAAATTCTGGAAAGCCAAGGCCAAAGCCCATGGCCACTCTGCAGGCAGCCTCAGTCCCGCCATCCCCTTGAATCCGCGGACAATGCCCCTCAAAGCTTCTGGCTCCGGACATTAAAACATCGCACGCCGCGCTGCAGGCTTACTTCGGCTGAACCGTTTCTTTGTTTGATGCGGTTCAGCTTTTTTTTCGCCACTTGGACGGCCACGATCCTCGCCATTCCCGGCGCATGCGGGCAGTCATTTATAGACGACACCGACCCTCCATTCTGGTGGACAGACATGCCCGTGCAGGAGGTACAATTGATGGTGCATGGCCAGGATTTAAAGGATTATAAACTGCAATTGGACTACCCCGGGGTTACCGTGGACAGGGTCGAGCACGGGGACAGCCCCCATTACGCCTTCGTGTACTTAAATGTGACCGATGCCTCCGTGCCAGGTTTAATGGAATTGCAATGGTTCCACCGCAAACACCCGAACAAGGCTGCAAAGACGAGCACCTTTGAACTGCGCGCCCGGACCCCGCGCGTGCTAAAAGGCTACGACGGCTCTGACGCCATTTGCTTGATCACCCCCGACCGTTATGCCAACGGGAATCCAGACAACGACGCGGTAGAAGGTTTGACAGAACAGCCCAACCGAACCGATGACCATGGCCGACATGGAGGAGATTTGGCCGGCATCCAAAACCACCTCAACTACCTCTCAGACATGGGGTTTACCGCGGTTTGGCTCAATCCACTTCTAGAAAACAACCAACCCCAATGGTCCTACCATGGGTATGCCACAACCGACTATTACCGTGTCGACTCCCGCTTCGGCACCAACGCAGAGTACCAACGTTTGGCAGACACCGCGCGGCAGAATGGCCTCAAGCTCATCATGGACATGATCATGAACCATTGTGGTTCTGAGCACCCATGGATGAGCGACCTCCCTACCCAGGACTGGATCAACAACGGTGGGGCCTTTTCACCGACCACACACCGCCGCACCACATTGCGCGATCCTTATGCCACAGCGGCCGACCTGAAGGAATTCTCAGACGGCTGGTTCGTCAAGGAAATGCCCGACCTGAATCAGCGACAGCCTTTGCTGGCAGATTACCTCATCCAGAAC
>CBFHUP010000070.1:0-10616 GCA_965659115.1 uncultured Flavobacteriales bacterium
GCAAACTCAGGACTTGCCTCCCAAAAGCGGGTGGCGGAGAGTGTTTTGACCGCCTTGGCATCGGCTTCCCAGTGGGTGTCTTCTCCCAGAAATCGAGGGGCTGTTCCACTTACGCTGAGCCTCAGCGCCCGCAAAACGGCATCATTTGGATCGGTGTTGACCAGGCTGTCCATTTTGGCCATGCCTTTTTTGAATCTGGAGTATCGCTCTGCCATGTTCCAGCCAAAATCGGCCGCCCGCGTGTAGGAAACCCACTGATGCGCTTCACAATAGACGGCACATTCAGGGGAAGCCGATTGGGATGCGCGTTGGGCAGCTTGTTCGCTGTCGACGGCTTGGTCAAAGGTGCCATGCTCCAGAAAGCGCTTCCTCAGGTCGGTGAGGTTTTCGCAGGATTGCCCCGCAGCATGAGTCGGCGTGAGCATCACTGCACATGCGGTCAGTAACGCGATGGTCAGACCGTGCTCCCTGCGTGACATTTTAGAGCAGGTTGAATTGGTGCCTCACGTAGGAGCCCATCAACAGCATCGCTTTCTGCCGATTGGGGATGCGGATGCGGTCTTCCAAAATGCGCGAATGCGGCATGCGCTGGATTTTGCGAAACAAGCGCGTGTAGTACACATAGGCCATGTAGACGCCAAGCCGGGATGACTTGGGCAACCGAAGGATGCCTTCGAGCGCGTGTGCAAAGTCAGCCTCTATTTCAGCCTCGATGGTCTGTTTGGCTTGGTGATCGAATCCGTCAAGTTCGAGTCCAGGGAAGTAGGTCCGTCCCAGCCCGGCCCAGTCTGCACGGAGATCGCGCAGGAAGTTGATTTTTTGGAATGCAGCGCCCAAACTGCGTGCATGGGGCAGCAAGGCTTGGTACTGATCCTTGTCTCCTTTGACAAATACTGAGAGGCACATGAGCCCCACTACTTCGGCACTGCCGACAATGTAGTCGTCATACCCTGCGCGGTCATAGGCCGTTTGGTCCAGATCGAGCTCCATGGATTCCAGGAACTTATTGACGTGAGCGACATCCATGTCATAGGCATGGAAGGCCCATTGAAAGCTGTTTAGGATGGGGTTGAGCGAAATGCCCTCTTTCAGGGCGAGGTGGGTGTCGGCTTTGAACCGTTTGAACAGTTCTTCTTTGTTGTAGTCATGAAATGTGTCCACGATTTCGTCTGCGAAGCGGACAAAGCCATAGATGGCCTGAATGGGAGCGCGAAGTTCTGCTGACAGCATGCGTATTCCCAAGCTGAAGGATGTGCTGTACGCTTTTGTGGTCAGGGCGCTGCAATCCTTGGAAACCCGATCGAAAAGGGGCTTTCCTGTATCGAGAAGTTGGCTGTCAATTGTAGCGACAGGGCCAGGTGCTGCTGAAATTTTGGGCGTTGCTTCGCTGCTGAATATGGGGGGGTGCGCATTCATGATGGTACAGTCGAATAAGTGCTAAAAGCAGCAGGTTGTTCTATAGGGACCACTTCAGATGGGCCATCGATTCCGAGTGACTTGAGGATTTCACCGGCTGCGACTTGTCCACTGATGATGCTGGGTGGAACGCCAGGCCCAGGGGTTGTCAATTGGCCCGCAAAGTATGTTCCCGGAAGTTTGGACTTGAGCTTTGGCTTTAGAAATGCCGTTTGATTCAAGGTGTTGGCCAAACCGTAGGCGTTGCCTTTGAACGCATTGTAGTCGGCAATGAATTCTTTGTGTGCGTATTGCCGGCGGTAGGTGATGTGGTCCCGCACGGGGACGTTCACCTTGGCTTCAAAACGGTCCATAATTTGACCGAAAATCCGCTCACATGCCGCTTCATCGTGTTCGATTCCAGGGGCGATGGGGACCAGCAGGAAGATGTTTTCACACCCTTCAGGTGCGACGCTTGAATCGGTCACGCTGGGAGCACACACATAGAAGAGCGGATCGGCCGGCCAGTCGGGACGGTCATAGATTTCTTCGGCGTGTGCATCAAAAGGAGTATCAAAAAACAGGGTGTGGTGCTTGAGGCCTGGAATCCGACGGTCTACTCCTAGGTAGAACAGAAGTGAACTGGGCGACATGGCCCGTTTGTCCCAATAGCGTTCGTCGTAGCGCCTAAACTTGGCCGGCATCAGGTGTTGCTCGGCATGGTGGTAGTCGCAAGCAGCGATCACGTGGCGTGCTTCGATGGTGCGGCCCGCGACTTGAATGCCTGCTGTCTTTCCGTTCCGCTCAAGAATGGACTCTACGGGCTGATTGCAGTGAAATTGGACCCCTTGGTCTTTGGCAACAGACACCATGGCTTTGACGATGCCATGCATTCCACCCATGGGATACCAAGTGCCCAGGGCGGTGTCTGCATAATTCATCAGGCTGTAAAGGGCCGGTGTGGTCTGGGGTTTCGACCCCAAAAACAACACGGGGAATTCCATGAGTTGAATCAGCCGAGAATCTTTGAAATACTTGCGGACGTGGTCGCTGAAACTGCGCAGGAGTTGCAGCCGTGGGGCGTCTTTGAGGATGTCCAGCCGTGCAAACTCCATGATGGAATGGGCAGGCTTGTTGACGAAGCGCCCCATGCCTACATCGTATTTGACTTTGGCCTCAGCCAAAAACGATTCGAGTGCTTTCCCTGCGCCAGGCTCAATGGATTCGAAGGCTTGGGCCAGGGCGGGAATGCCCGCCGGAACATCGAATGGTCCTTGTTCAAATTCGACGCGGTAGGAGGGGTCGAGCCTCACCAAGTCATAAAACTCATCGACCCGCCTGTCGAAGTAGGCGAAATACCGGTCGAAAACATCGGGCATCCAATACCAACTCGGCCCCATGTCAAACCGGAATCCAGCGGTATCAAAACTCCTAGCGCGTCCTCCCAATTGGTCGTGTTGCTCGTAGACGGCAACGTTGAGTCCTGCCTTGGCGAGCGTGGCAGCTGCGGCCAATCCAGCAAAGCCAGAACCAATTACGGCGACATCAAGGGGGGGAGAGTTGTGTGGCATAGGCGAGAAAAGAACAACCAAGTATTGGCTGTGTTCAATGTCCTCTTTGGGTATGAGTGATGAAATGTAAGGTATGAGTGGCTCTATTGTTGGTTTTTGGGGTGCGCTTTCGGAGAAAAATGAAGGTCAGCGAAACCTTTTCGTGCTTCGCGACGTTTCATTTCCGGATACCATAAACCTGTCCAAGACATTTTTCTTGACTAATGGTCTTTCCAATTGCCAGAAGCGCCCTACAATCGTAGGGCGCTTCGTTTTTGAAGTAATTCGGCGTTCATCGAACCTCACGGGTTCCACTGTGTTCAAACGATATGCAACGAACTCTGATGCTTCTTTTTCTCGCCGGTTTGGTTTTGGTCGGCCTCATGGCTTTCAAAACCTACAAAGGCGCCATTTTAGGTGGAGAAAACAACCAATATCCAACCATGACCGCTTCTCAAGATTTTTACAGCTTGTCCGCCCAAACCTTGGACGGAGGAGACTTTTCTTTTGAGCAGTTGCGTGGCAAGCGCGTGCTGATTGTCAACACGGCCAGCCGCTGTGGATACACCCCCCAATACAAAAAACTACAGGCCCTGTTCGATGAGCACGGGGGAGAGGATTTCGTCATTCTCGGGTTTCCTTGCAATCAGTTTGGCCGTCAGGAACCAGGTTCCTCCGATGAAATCGGAGCCTTTTGTTCGAAGAATTACGGTGTCACTTTCCAGATGATGGAAAAAGTAGAGGTCAAAGGAGACGGGCAGCACCCTGTTTATACATGGCTGTGCGACGTGAGCCAGAATGGAGCTGGTGACCACAAAGTGGCTTGGAATTTCCACAAATTTCTTGTGGATGAGGAAGGCCGCCTCAAGGCTTCTTTGAAGTCAGGAGTGGATCCCCTCGGTGATGAAATTTCCGCCTTCGCGGCGGGCAAGTAAGTTCTTCTTTCGAACTTGCTGCCATGGCGGAACACGCACCTTTGGACATCTTGGCATTTGGGGCCCACCCCGATGATGTAGAGTTAAGTGCCGGGGGCACATTGCTTAAGGCCGCCAATCAAGGCAAAAAAACAGGCATCGTGGATTTGACCCGCGGTGAATTGGGTACGCGAGGTTCTGCGGAATTGAGGGCCAAGGAAGCGGCTGATGCTGCGCTGGCTCTTGGCCTTACGGCGCGAGAAAATCTGGGCCTCAAAGACGGTATGCCGGAGGATGAAGAACGGGCGGTTCTAGCTTTGGTAGGGGCCATTCGCAGGCACCGGCCTCGGACCGTTTTGGCCAATGCCCTCAGTGACCGCCATACCGACCACGGGAGGGCTGCAGAATTGGTTCATAGGGCTTGTTTTTTGGCGGGTTTGGCGCGCATTGCCACTGCTGACCCCGATGGAAAAGGGCACGAGCCTCACAGACCTCTGCACATATTGCACTACATCCAAGACCGCTTTCGAGAGCCGTCAATTGTTGTGGACATCACGGGAGTTGAAACACAGAAGTACGCGGCCATTGCCTGCTATTCCTCTCAATTTTATGTGCCTGGTGCTTCCGAAGGGCGCATCGAAATCCCCACTGCTTCAGACTTGGCTACCCCCATTTCTACGCCAGACTTTATGGCGGTTGTTCGAGGGAGGGACATCACCATGGGGCGGTACATCGGAGTGGCTTCAGGAGAGGGTTTTGAATCCCAGACTCCTTTGGGGTTAACCGATCTCGGTGATTTGGTTTGACGGTTTTTTAGAAAAGCGAAACGCCTGATCCTCAGGACCAGGCGTTTCATTTTGGGTGGCTAATGGGACTTGAACCCACGACCCTCGGTACCACAAACCGATGCTCTAACCAGCTGAGCTATAGCCACCGTATGGGCGGGCAAAGATAGTGCCATCGCCGATGTCGCCAAGAGAGAATTAAAAAGAGTCGTTTTTCAGTCCAAGTCTTCGCAGAAGTTCGCCACGAAGTCGCCATTCAAATTGAGGGGCATCAAGTACCATCCTTTATGCAATGGGTTTGAATCCAGTGTGAATGTCGCGATGCCGGAGGGGTCCACTCGCTTATTATCTACTGATGAATACAGCCTCTTCAAGGGGCGCAAGGCAGTCCTATGAAGGTGAGGAAGTAGATGAGGTCGTAGGAGCCAATCATTCCGTTGCCATCTTGGTCGAACATGCAGTTGTCCTGGGTTCCGCAGTCAAAAATGCAGGTGCCATTGTCGCAATCTGCTTCTGGATTGTAATTCTCGGCATCGGGATAGGCGCAGCCCGCAATGCCCGTACAAGTGTGCACGCAGGTCCCGTTTTCGTCTGTTGCGGTAGGGTCGTAATTGGAAGCATCTAAATCTGTGCATCCGAAGACCTTACAGGTGCCGTCGTCTTCGGTGGCCATCTCGTCAAAGTTGGGGGCTTCCGCGTCGGTACACCCTAGAATTTCGTCGCCGTCGCACACCCCATCTTCGTCCTCATCAAAGGTGATGAGCAGCTCGCCATCGCAGGAACTGCACGCTCCTGGAATCAGACATGATCCGTCGTCGTCTGTGGCTGAGGGGTCGAAGTTGCAGGCGTTGGAATCTATACAGCCCGAAGTTTCAAAGGGGTCGCAGATTCCGTCGCCGTCGGTGTCGATTAAACAGGAGCCCGCGCAGTCGTAGCCTTCATCGGCATAGGTGCAGCTCCCGTCTTCTTCGGTGGCTTCGAGGGAGAAGTTGCATGCCAAGGGCTCTGTGCAGCCATTTATTTCTTGGTTGTCGCAAACGCCATCTTGGTCGGCATCTGCCATGCAATCACCTCCACAAATGCCCAAGGCGTCCAGTTGGTTTCCATTGCAATCGCAATCCTCTTCAGGCATGGTTGCGCATCCGCAGTCCAAAATGGGCCCAGGCCCGTTGCAAATTCCGCAGGCGTCTACCGATCCAATGCAAGGATCCCCCTCGTCGCAGATGCCGTCGTTGTCTTGGTCGACGATGCAGTTTCCATTGCAGTCTGTGCCAGGAAGGGCGAAGGTGCAAGAGCCATCTTCGTCGCTGGCCTGGGGGTTAAAGTTGCAGGCAATGGGGTAGGTGCAACCGGATACTTCGTCTCCATCGCAGACCCCGTCACCGTCTTGGTCTAAGAGGCACTGCCCGTCGCAATCCAACCCGACTTCTGGGAATGTGCAAAGTCCGTTGGGATTGGTGGCGTCGGGATTCCAGTTGCATGCATCCGGATCGAGGCACCCTGCGATGGGCATGGGGAGATTGAGGTAAACGGTACCATTGATGTTGTCCCCTTCGAGAAACAACTGGACATGCAGGTTCCCAGAAAGGGTTCCGTTTGTGGTGATTTGGGCCACCAAGACGCGCTTGTCTTCGCCTGCAATGCCATTGTTGAAGTTCGGAAGCGCGAACCAACTGCCTCCGGTTATATCGTCGATGACAATTCCTGTTCCAGGTCCGCCAGCCTCCGGCTCGAAACCTTCAGTCCATGGGTTCGAGGTTGACTCGATGATGTTGATGTCGCCCTCTCCGTTATTGCTGCTTGCAGCTTCATCTATTCCAATAGTTATAAAACTGTCGAACTGATTACTTGGGTAGTTGCTCCAAATGGCTGGTATGATGCCGTCTGGGGTGACACCTCCAAGGGGTGAGCTTTGGAAAATTTCTCCGGAACTGATCAGTTCGCTGGATTCGTTGATGTTGCCATAAACGGCAGAGAGTTGGTCCTCAGGAGACCCGGTGGCGACGTAAATCCTGTAGGTGCTGTATCCCGTTAAGTCACTGTCTGTTAGAATTCCAACATCGTGACTGATGGTGTCAACTTCAAGTTGGTACTCAGAGGTGTTGGGCAGTGATGTGGTGGCAGATTGCTGCAGATTGGAAGACAGACCCAAAGGCGTTTGCGCACCTGCTCCAGGACAGAGTAGGTACGCGCAGGCCACACACGAAAGATAAACTTTACGCACGATTAGATTGGTTTGGTTCTGAGTATAAATATGAGACTAATTAAGAATATAACGGCACCGTTCACGAATTGGTGAGCCGTAAAAATTCGGCCCATCTTGCAGCATGCGCGTGCTTCATATGGCCAGTTGGCACCCCAACAAGGTGCATTCCCAGTTGGGGAACTTTGTTCGCCGCCACATTGAAGCGGTTTCGACTGAGGTCCAGGGGACGGTATTGCATGTTTGGCCGGCTCCAGCTGCGGTGAATGATCTAGGAGCAGCAGAGGGGAGCATCGTTTCTGCGGGCGATACAAGCACGAGGGTCGCTTATGTCCGCGACAAGGCGCCAAGGCGTTGGCGCACAGAACGGGCTTACATGAGGTTAATCAGGGGTTTGAGGGCTGATGGATTTATGCCTGACGTGGTTCACCTGCACATCGCTGCGGAAGCAGCACGTCCCGCGATGAGGGCAGCAGCGTTGTGGAGCGTCCCACTGGTGGTTTCTGAGAACTGGACCGCTTACCATGCTGAACATGGCAGGTCTTTTCGGGCCAATGAAGAGCGCGCTGTACGCACGGTGCTGCCGGCTGCGTCCATGCATTTGCCCGTTTCGAAGCACCTTGGAATTGCAATGGCGCGCTATGCCCCGGGCATGGAGCAAAGGGTCATTCCCAATGTGGTAGATGGCCGATTTGATTTGCCCTTGGAACCTCGCGCAGGGGCAGGCCCTTTGAGGTTGTTGCATGTCAGCTCAATGGTGGATGCGCACAAAGACATTCGGGGCATGATCCGGGCTGTCGGAGACGCCGTTGAACGCGGGGCTGACGTGGTTTTGGACTGCATCGGAGGGGCTGGGGAAGGGGCCGACGAAATTGAAGGCTACCGGCTGTTGACTGCGTCGTTGGGGTTGGGCGAACGGGTCCGATTCTTGGGCCCGGCAGGCGTTCAGGATGTGGTGAAAGCCATGCATTCCGCGGATGCTTTTGTGTTGTTTAGCCGCTACGAAAATCTGCCCTGTGTTCTGTTGGAGGCATGGATGACAGGGTTGCCTGTATTGGCCACGGACGTTGGGGGAGTGGGCGAGCACCTCGGTGTACACCCCGAATTGGGCACTTTACTTAAACCAGCCGACCAGCGGGGTCTGGCCGATGCGTTGGTGCATTGGCATGGACTCAAGCGGTCCTCGGAATTGCCCAGTGGACAGGCCATTGCCAAGTATGCCCGGGCGCGGTTTTCCTCTGAGGCTGTGGGCCAAGCTATTGCTGAGGCCTACCGATCTGTGTTGCGTTAGCGCTCAGGCAAGTCAATGCCATTGACAAACTTGACAAGGACGTTCAAGCTGTCTGCTGTTGCTGCTCCACTGAATGGCGCGCTGGTCAAATCGGGCGTGCCGATGTAGAGGTTATAGGCATCGAGCATCGGTCCAGCGGTAGGGAGGTAGGACCAATGCCACCGTTCCATTTCATATCCAGTGCGTCCGGTGGCTTTGTCATCGTAGACCTGGTGGAACCCAAATTGGTTGGCATGCGCTGTGAGCCATTTGTAGATCTCTTCTCCCTCGCCTGCGGTAAACCAGTCATTTTCGAAGCTGTTGAGGTCGATGTCTGTACCCCAATGGTGTCGAGACGCACCGGGCATGGCGCTGTAAGTGAGAATGTCGCGGGCTTTATCGATAGCCTGCCACCCCATGTATTGCGGGCGTTTCCATTTGCGCTCCCAAATGCCGCGTTGGTATTCGAAGTTGCGTGTGGCGCTGCGAATGATGAGTTGGATGCCAGCTTGTTGAGCAGCGGCTTTCATCTCACCGTATGCTTTGAGGACTTCCGCACGGAGATAGATGTCGTCTTTGTCGGTCCAAGCATTTGGAACCCTGACAAAACCTGCATGCTGTGATGGGTCAAATTGCCCCAGCAATTCATCCCTTGAAAATGTTGTCAGGGAGTCGGACGCGTGAGATGCGGCGTGCGATGTCAGGTCGATCGGACGGCGTTGGACCGTTGAAGGGACTTCTGATTGGGCGTGCGGTTCGCTGCAAGTGCAGAGAGTGCCTACCGCAAGCACTCCTGTCATCCAACACCAAGCGGACCTCAATGAAGGCCCTTTTCTGCGAGCCAACGCTCTGCGTCGAGCGCCGCCATGCATCCGGTCCCGGCAGCTGTAATGGCTTGGCGGTATGTTTTGTCGCATGCATCACCACTCCAAAACACGCCCTGCACATTGGTATAAGCTGTGCCTGGCTTGGCGGCAATGATGTATCCTTCGTCGTCGAGGTTGACCTGGCCGGCGAAGATGTCAGTGTTGGGTTTGTGTCCAATGGCCAAGAAGAATCCAGTGACGTCCAGCGTGCTTTCCTCTTTGGAGACATTGTTGACCACTTTTACACCTTCCACCTGCTCAGCTCCAAGAATGTCGACGGTCTCTGTGTTGAAGTGGATTTCGATGTTGTCCATGCCCATGACGCGGTGCTGCATGGCTTTTGATGCGCGCATCTCATCACGGCGGACCAACATGTGCACTTTGGTGCAAAGCTTGGCGAGATAGCTCGCTTCCTCGCAAGCACTGTCTCCAGCTCCCACTACAGCTACTTCTTGGCCCCGGTAGAAGAAGCCATCGCAAACGGCACAAGCCGAGACCCCGCCGCCATTGAGACGCAGACGGGTTTCGCTCTCCAGTCCCAGCCATTTGGCCGAAGCTCCTGTAGAGATGATCACGCAGTCGGCACTCAATACATGCTTGCCTTCTTCGATTTCGACAAGCTTTTTGTCGCCGCTCAGGTCCACTTTGGTCACCCAGCCTGTCCTGACGTCCGTGTCGAATCGCTTGGCTTGATTTTCGAGGTCGACCATCATCGCCGTGCCGTTGATTCCCTCAGCGTAGCCGGGGAAATTGTCGACGTCGGTCGTTTCGGTGAGCTGGCCACCGGGCTGCATTCCCTGGTAGAGAACGGGCTTCATGTCCGCGCGAGCGGCATAAATGGCGGCGGTATATCCTGCGGGTCCCGATCCAATGATCAGGCATTTGACGTGTTCCTTGGCTTCCATAGGGGGCAAATTTACTGCCCCAAGCGCGGGTCTGAGCCGCTCTGCAGGACCTTTTCGTCCAATTCGAGCATCTTGTCCCACAGGTTGTCCTCTGGGGGTGGTGCGACGATGCGAATTACTTCGCGTCTGGTGGGGTGAACGAATTCAATTCGACGTGCATGCAGGTGAATCGAAGCATTGTCATTGGTTCGCCTAGCACCGTACTTGATGTCTCCTTTGATGGGGCATCCCATGGAGGAGAGGGTGACGCGAATTTGGTGGTGACGTCCGGTTTTGGGGTGGACTTCAATGAAGTTGTAATGGTCTCCCTTCCCCAATAAATAGTACTTGAGTTCGGATTCCTTGCGGCCATCTCCGGGACGGTCGTGGGCGTAGCTCTTGTTGCGCTCTTGGTTCTTCTTGAGCCAATTGATCACATGCCCTTCCTCTTCTGGAGGCGTCCCTTTGACCACCGCCCAATAGGTCTTGGCGACTTCGCGGTGTTTGAACGCCTTCATCATGCGGCTGAGGCACTTTGAGGTTTTGGCATACAGGATCACACCGCTCACAGGGCGGTCGATCCTGTGGATGGTGCCAAGCCAAGCTTCGCCCGGCTTTTCGTACTTGATGCGCAGGTATTCGCGGATGACGTTGTCGAGGGTCCTATCGTTGGTGATGTCGCCTTGGACGATGTCGCTGGACCGCTTGTTCACTGCAATGAGGTGGTTGTCCTCAAACAGTATTTCCAA
>CBFHUP010000071.1:0-10191 GCA_965659115.1 uncultured Flavobacteriales bacterium
TCAAAGGGCAGACGCTCGAAGGGATCACCATCGAAGAGGCGCTAAAGCTGTTTGAGCTGCCGCGCGACCTCGGTACGTTCGAAGACAAGAAAGTGGTGGCCGCCATTGGCCGCTTTGGACCTTACGTGCGTCACGATGGCAAATTCGTGAGCATTCCCAAGGACAGCGAAAGCACGCCTTATGACATCTCCTTGGACTACGCCATCGAATTGGTCAAGGCCAAGCGCGAAGCCGATGCCAAAGCGCTCCTCAAGACGTTTGATGAGGATCCGGACACCCGCATCATCATGGGGCGCTGGGGACCTTACATCAAAGCCGGCAAGGACAACGTCAAAATCCCAAAAGGTGAAGACGTTGACAGCATCGACTGGGCACGCGTGGAGCAGCTCAAGGAAGGTGTGATCAAGGCTTTTGCCGAAGACGACAAGTGGACCATCCGCTTGAAGGGCCGCCAATACTACCTCGTGGCCGACAAAAAGTCCGTGCGGATACCGGTCGGTGAGAAGATCTTGGAGATGGATTGGGCCCGCGCTCAGGAAATCATCAAGGGAACGGCGAAAAAGTCCACCAAGGCCAAGAAAAAGTCCTGACGGCGGCGAGTAGCTTGCCTTCATGGAATCCATCTTTGATTGGGTTGAGCCCACCGAGGCCGGACTGTTCGACATTTCGGACGGTATAGACAGGATGCGCGACGTTCTGCGCATTCACCGCGCCGGCGACCGCCCTGATTTAGACGGCTGCATTGCGGCCATTGTCGGCGTCATGGACCGCAGAGGCAGCGCCGATGGCGCAGAAACAGACCGCGCTGCCGAATGGGTGCGAGGCAAACTGTATCCCCTTACCGTTATGGACCGCTGGGCTCCAGTGGCAGATTTGGGCAACATTGCCGCAGGCCAAACACCCGAAGACACCATGGCAGCGCTGGACGTTGTGTGTCAAGAACTCATGATGCGCGGCATTGTGCCTCTGGTGATCGGAGGATCGCAGGTTCAGACCTATCCCATGTACCGCGCTTATGCCAACCAAGACCGCCCCATCAATGTCACCGTCATCGATGCCGCAGTCGACTTTGGCGGTGACCCACAGGTGACCGACGGGCGCAATTGGCTCAACCAACTCATCTTGCCTGAAGGGGCGCATTTGTTTGACCTCAACACCCTCGGTCATCAGCGCTACCTCGTGGACGGAGACAGCCTGCAGCTCATGGACCGCATGCACTTTGACAATGTGCGGCTCGGCCGGTTGCGTGCCGACATCTCCATCGCAGAACCTATCCTGAGAGATTCCGACCTCGCCTCATTCGATGTTGGCGCTGTGCGCACCGCCGACCATCCAGCATCGGGCATCTCCCGCCCGAACGGTCTAAACGGCGAAGAGTTCTGTCAATTGGCCCGCTATGCGGGATACAGCGACCGCCTTTCCGCCGTCGGCTTCTTTGAACACGACCCCTCGAAAGACGGAGACGGACGCGGCGGACAATTGGTGGCCGAAGCTGTCTGGTGCTTTTTGGAAGGGGTCATGCACCGCATGGGCGACCATCCCCGCGGCACCACAGACGATTATCTACAGTACCGTGTGGTGCTCGAGAACGAAGACAATGAGGTGGTCTTCTACAAGAGCCCGCGCAGCGACCGCTGGTGGATGGACATCCCCACTCCCGGAGCAGGCAACAGAAGGGGTCGGGTATTGCTGGTGCCCTGCACATACGCCGATTACCAATCTGCTGCCGAAGGACAGCTGCCAGACAGGTGGTGGCGCACGCAGCAAAAGCTGTCATAAAACCTCACGGTCATCTCCACTTCAATTGTTGGCGGCAAACGCCGGGCGCCGCGGCATCCGGATTCTTGCAATACCATTGAAATCCACGACGAGGCATGGATAATGGAGTTTGCAAGCGCAATCCTTGGTCATTTTCGGTATATTAGCCGACCACCCTCGGGTGACTTTTGCAAGGAACCGTTTGAAAATCAGCTGATTGGAATGAATCGCCTACTGATCGTATTGTCTGCTGTCCTGTTCAGCCTCACCGCCGTGGCCCAACAGGACCCGCAACTCACGCAATTCTACCAGGACAGACTGTCCTTCAACCCCGCTTTCGCCGGTGCGGAGCGCTTACAATATGTAAGTGCCTTCTATCGCAACCAATGGGGTGGTTTGGAGACCAACCCTCAAACCACGTTGGTCCAGTACAATGGCAAGCCAGGCTTCGTTCCAGGCGGCATCGGACTCAGCTTCTTCCAGGACAAATTGGGCCAGGAAGAAAACACCGTTGTCAAACTGGCTTACGCCTACCACATGGAGCCAGATGCCAACGGAGGCATCCTGAGCTTGGGACTCGCTGCGAACTACATGGGCAAGACCCTCGGCAACGAATGGATTTACATTGACGAAGGAGACGCCGTCATCCCCCAGAGCTCCAAGAGCGGTACCACCGTAGATGCCGACCTCGGCGTCATGTACAGGGTCCCCGGCAGCTACTATGCGGGCATCAGCACTACCCGTATTGCAGCCACTGACCTGAAAGACTTGAACATCTCAAGCGTTCGCCACCTCTATGTGCAGGCGGGATATGAGCAAGGACTTGGAGACGGCTCATTGCGCCTGCGCTCCCATTTGTTGGCCAAGACAGACTTGAATGCAACCACCGTGGACTTGCATGCCAACGTTCTGTGGAATGACCTTCTCTATGGAGGACTTTCTTTCCGCCCAGGAGATGCTGTGGCCCCTGTTCTCGGCTTCGAGTACGGAACGACCAAAAACGAAAAGTTGACCAGATCTGAGCAGATTTTCCGCTTCGGATACAGCTACGATGCCACCGTCAGTGAATTGACGAACTACAGCAGTGGCTCCCATGAAATTTTCGTCTCTTACATGTTCAACTTCGAACGCATTCCGATGCAAACCCGTCACGTGAATCCGCGCTTCCTGTAAGCCGAATACACGAAAAGACGTAACCTGACCGTTGTCTTCTTCGTAATCCTAGGACCTGCAACCTGAGAATACGGAACGGAACACGTTCGACTAAAGGATAGAAACCATGAGAAACGCTGCGATCATCGCCTTTTGTGCTGTGACATTTGCTGGCTGCTACGGCGGCCCTGCAGGTGAACTGGTAGGCGTGTACCCTCGGGAGGATTGGGTGCAAGTGAATCCCTACGGGATGAACTACATCCATTATGGCTCCTTCACCATGGGTCCAAGTGACCAGGACGTACCCTACGCCCTAACCGCTCGGTCCAAGACGGTGACCATACCCGCTTTTTACATCGACATTCACGAGATCTCGAACAACGAGTACCGCCAGTTCGTGAATTACGTCCGCGACAGCTTGTTCCGCGACGTACTTCAAGAAAACGATTTTGAAGAATACTTCACCACTGAAGACGAAGCTGGACGCGAATTGGACCGCTTCGTCAACAAAGGCTATGTGCTCAAGTGGGAAGAGCCCATCGATTGGGAGAACGAGGACATTTTCGATGCCCTCTATGACGAGTTTTACTACCAAGGTTCTGACCGCTTCTATGACCAGAAGCAACTCGATACCCGGAAGTTGAACTACAAGTACTTCTGGCTCAACCTCCAAGCTGCGGCCAATAAGGGCGGACTTGATTTCGAAATCAACGAGCCCAATCAACTTGGACAACTCCACAGTGTCCGTGGTCACAGCGACCGTGCCCAGTTCGTGATTGAAGAAAATACCAACGTCTATCCCGACACCCTGTGCTGGATCCGCGACTTCACATACGGATACAACGAGCCCCTGACAGAGACCTATTTCTGGCACCCGGCTTATGATGACTATCCCGTTGTCGGTGTTACTTGGGGACAAGCCCGCGCTTTTAACGCGTGGAGAACACAACTGCTGGCCACTTGGAAGAAGCAGAACGGCGAGACCATGGTGCAGAAGTTCCGCTTGCCTTCTGAGGCAGAATGGGAGTTCGCTGCAAGGGGCGGAATTGACCTCGCTCCTTTCCCTTGGGGAGGCCCGTACATCCGTAACATCTACGGGTGTCCATTGGCCAACTTCAAGCCGATGCGCGGAGACTACGTCGAAGACGCAGGATGCCACACGGTGCCCATCGAGAGCTACAGCCCGAACGACTATGGGCTGTACCAAATGGCTGGTAACGTTGCTGAATGGACGAACACGGCCTTTGACGAGACCGTTTACGACTTCAGCCACGACATGAGCCCGGAGTACGAATACCACGCCATGGCAGATGATCCTCCCAGCTTGAAGCGGAAGGTGATCCGTGGTGGCAGCTGGAAAGACATTGGATACTATTGCCAGACCGGCACACGTTCCTTTGAATTCCAGGACACTTCAAAAGCATACATCGGATTCCGCAGTGCCATGAGCTACCTCGGTAGGGGCAAAAACGTGGACCCGGAAGACTTTAATTAATCTCATTTTAGGCGGCTGCCAGAGCGCATGAAACCCGCTCTCGCCTACCAGAATCCAAAACCTGCATTACCATGGCAAAGAAGACGAACAAGAAGAAGAATAAAAGCGGTGGCATCGGCGGAAAGGCCTGGAAGTCATTCATGTCCAAACTGTATGGATGGGGTGCTGCGATTGTCATTGTAGGAGCGCTGTTTAAGATCGAGCACTGGGAAGGTGCTTCCGAGATGTTGATCATCGGTCTGGGCACAGAGGCCTTTATCTTTTTCATGTCCGCTTTTGAACCTCCCCACAAGGATCCCAAGTGGGAGTTGGTTTACCCAGAACTGGCAGATGATGATGCTGAAGCCGGCCCAAAGAAGCCAGTCGATCAACTGGATGATATGCTCAAAGAAGTGGGCATAGACAACACCGTCTTGTCAAGACTCGGTGATGGGATGCGTCACCTCGGTGATCAGGCCAATTCCCTGAGTGAGGTGACCGACGCTGCAGCCGCAACATCAGATTACGGCAGCGCTCTGCGCACTGCGACCGAAAAAGTCAGTGGTTTGTCGGACACATACTCTCAAGTGAGCGAGTCGTTGACTGGTTTGTCTGAAAACAAAGAGATGGGTGTTGCTGCAGGCGAGCAGTTGCAAAAAATGAACGAGAACCTCGGCAGCCTCAACGGCATGTACGAGGCACAACTCCAACAAATGGAGACCAGCCGTCAGTTGTTTGAAGGCATGGGATCTCTGGTGCAAAACCTCAACGACAGTGTGGAGGACACCAAGAAGTACAAGGAGAATATTGCAGAATTGTCTACCAACCTCGAGGCCTTGAATACGGTGTACGCGAACATGCTCAATGCTATGGGCAATTCGCGCAGCTGATCCTTTCCTGACCCACTGAACGAATATCATGGCAGGAGCGAAGGAAACGCCGCGTCAGAAGATGATTGGGATGATGTACCTCGTCCTGACTGCACTTCTGGCACTCAACATCTCCAAGGAGATTCTAAATGGATTTGTCAAGGTTGAGAATGGTCTGCGACAGACCAACCTCACCGTTCAAGGCAAGTCCAGGGAAACCATGCTGGACTTCGAGGCCAAATACCTCCAAGATCAGCAAAAGGTCAAACCCTACTACGACGCAGCGAAAGACGTCGAAAACCAAGCTGACGAACTCTACGACCACATTACCCAGCTCAAAGCCAACATCCTGGCTGTCGCTAGCGGAAAAAGGGAAGTTGTGGAAGCCGGCGGTGATTTGTCAGAGTTCATCGCTCAAGACAAGTTGACCCGCAGGGACACCGTCCTGAGCATCGCTTATTTCGAGAAGAAAGACGAGTATCAAGAAATCACCTCCTACCTCGTAGGTGGCGAGCCTGGAGCACCGAAAACCGGAGCTTTTACAGCTTCCGAACTGAAGGAAAAGCTCGAACTCTTCCGAGACAACTTAAAAGGTGTCAGCTTCACTGACTTCGTCGGAAATAAGTTTGACGTTTCTCCAGGCCTCAAAGCTTCTTTCGATCAAACCTTCAAGTACGAGAAGGAGATGGAAGATGGCAAAGAGGTGCTGTGGGAAGCTGCCAATTTCTTTGATGTGCCTCTTGCTGCCGTCATTCCGATCCTCTCGAAGCTTCAAATTGACATCGCCAATGCGAAGTCCAATATGATGTCTGAGCTGATTGCGGGCATCGAAGGAAAGAGCTACAAGTTCACAAACTTGATGCCTTTGGTCGTGCCTGAGAGCAACTACATCCTCAGAGGCGACAGCTTCAGAGCGGACGTTTTGCTTGCTGCATTTGACGCTACAAACAGTCCCAATATCTATGTGGAAGGCAAGGAATTCAATGGCCGCGACAGCAGCCTCCTCGTCTACAACGATATGGACCCTCTGCGCATTGAAGGTGGTTTGGGCAAAATCCGAATCGCCACACGTGGAATGTCTCTGGGCGAGCGCAACTACAAGGGCCTCATTCGGTTCCAAGGACCAGATGGCAATGTGGGAGACTATCCTTTCTACACTCCTGAATTCACCGTTGCAGAACCGGCCCTCGTCGTAAGCCCAACGAAGATGAACGTATTCTACAGGGGCGTACCGAACCCTGTCGAGATTTCGGTTCCCGGAGTCAGCAGCGACAAGCTCGATGTGCGCATCACAGGTGGTCACAGCATCAAGCCCGACGGAGAGACGTTTATCGTGAATCCTGGTGCCAGTGCTGATGCTTCAATCGAAGTCACCGCTACATTGCCCGACGGCACGAAGAAATCACTCCCAGGACGTGAATTCCGTGTGAAGCGTATTCCAGACCCCTCTCCTCGTTTTGCAGGAAAGAGTCCTTCAGACAAGACCATCACCAAGGTTCTCCTCGAAAATGCGCCCTCTGTAGGTGCCCTTATGGAGAATTTCGACTTTGACGTTGTCGTGAAAGTCAAGCGGTTCAATGTAACCGTAACCAAGGGTGGCACGTTTGTAGAACAGAGCAGCAGCTCAAACATGGTGACCAACAACATGAAAGAACTTTTCCGCTCCGTCGGACGAGGCTCGGTCGTGTACATCGAGGACATCGTGGTCTCTATGCCTGACGGCACAGAACGTGCGCTGCCTACCATGAAACTCAAAGTGATCTAATCATGATGAAGACCGTTCGAAATATCACCGTGGCTGTGCTGACCTTTTTGGTCTGCTCCCCCGCGAACGCCCAAGTCCAAACCGTTTTGGATGGTGCTTACGTCAAGGAAACCAACCTGACGAAGCGCGTGGTTCCCTATCCCCACCTTCGGGAGGCAGATGTGATGTACGTGCGGCGCATCTGGCAGGACATTGACCTGCGCCAAAAGATCAACCAGATGTTCTACTTCCCAGTGGACCCCATCGAGGACAGAAAAAACCTCTTTGATGTCATCCGCTATGCATTGGAAGTAGAAGGTTCTTTGACCGCCTACGGTACAGGCCCTGCGGGTAAGGACGACGAGTTCAGGTATCCTCTCAGCGCCAGCCAAGTGGACTCCATGCTGAACCCCACGGTCATCATTCCTCAATTTGATGCCGTCACCGGTGAAGTTATCGGGTCTATGGAGGCCAAGACCAGCATCAACAGCCAGGACATCGTGCGCTACCGCATTAAAGAGGACTGGGTCTGGGACCGCCAACGCAGCCAGCGGCACATTCGCATCATTGGTATCGCCCCCATTATCGAGAAGAAGGACGACGAAGGAAACTCACAAGGTTTGGCTCCATTGTTCTGGTTGTATTATCCTGAGTGCAGATATGTATTCGCCAATGCGGAATGCTACAACTATGCCAACGATGCACAGCGCCGCACCTTCGAAGAAATCTTCCAGAAGCGCTACTTCTCGAGCTACATCATCAAAGAGACCAACGTGTTTGACCGTTCCATCAACGACTACGCGCAAGGCCTCGATGCTTTGCTCGAATCGCAGCGCATCAAGGACGAGCTCTTTACGATTGAGCACGACCTGTGGCATTA
The DNA here is from genome assembly GCA_965659115.1 of uncultured Flavobacteriales bacterium. GTDB lineage: Bacteria > Bacteroidota > Bacteroidia > Flavobacteriales_D > Sanyastnellaceae > UBA8752. The sequence goes on from CBFHUP010000071.1 coordinate 7,878, forward strand.
TTGACCCACAGATAAAAATTACCCCTCAAAAACGCCCACCTTTGTGGGCGTTTTTGCTGCACTGAAACCATGCTCAACCTCAATCAGATCGGCGTCCACTTCGGAGAGCGCACCCTGTTCGAAAACATCTCCCTCGCCGTAGGGATCAAGGATCGAGTGGGCCTCGTAGGACGCAATGGTGCAGGCAAGTCCACCTTGCTTAAAATCGTAGCGGGCGTTCAAAACGCCAGCGAAGGCAACGTCCATACACCCAAAGACTACCGCATAGGCTACCTCGCTCAGGAAATGGAGCACAACGAGGACGCGACTGTGCTAGAAGAAGCCCAAAGCGCCTTCGCAGTCTACCAAGAGTTGGAGGCCGAAATCGAGCAGATTTCCAATGACATCTCCACACGTACCGATTATGAAAGCGATGCCTACGCCCGCTTGATTGACCGGTTGGGCGAAGCCAATGACCAGCTCGCCCTCATGGGCACAGGGTCCAAAGAAGAGCAAACTCAGCGCGTCTTGCAAGGTTTGGGTTTCAGGCCAGCCGATATGGACCGCAAGATGTCCGAGTTTAGCGGTGGATGGAAAATGCGCGTGGAACTGGGCAAACTGCTGCTGGTGGCTCCCGATCTCTTGCTGCTTGACGAGCCGACCAACCACCTTGACATTGAGTCCATCGAATGGCTCGAGAATTTCCTGAAATTCTATCCGGGCTCCATGGTGTTGATCTCTCACGACCGCACCTTTCTGGACAATGTGACCGACCGCACGGTAGAGATCACCTCGACCAGGGTCCACGACCACAAAGCGTCTTACAGCAAATACATGGCCTGGCGCGAGGAAGAATTCGCCCGCCAAGAGTCTGCCGCTAAGCAGCAACAGAAAGACATCGCACACACGGAAGAGCTCATCAACAAGTTCCGCGCGAAAAAGAACAAGGCCGCCTTTGCCCAAAGCCTCATCAAGAAGCTCGATAAAATGGAGCGGATCGAGGTGGACCAATTCGAAAACGCTGCCATGCGGTTCCGCTTCCCTCCTGCACCGCGGGCAGGCAAGGTGGTCGTAGAAGCCCAAAGGTTGGCCAAACGCTTCGATGACCTCGAAGTCTTCAAGGATGTGGACCTCATGATTGCCCGCCAAGACAAGGTGGCGTTGGTCGGCAAAAATGGAGCGGGCAAAACGACCCTGACGCGCATCCTGCTCGGCGAGCTCGAAGGCGACGGCACCTGTGGGCTCGGCCACAACGTTGACGTCGGGTATTACGCCCAAAACCAAAGCGATGAACTCGATGGTGAGTTGACCGTCTTTGAAACCATCGACAACGAAGCCACGGGCGAAGTGCGCAAACGCGTGCGGGCCCTGCTCGGCTCCTTCCTTTTCAGCGGCGAAGACGTCGACAAGAAAGTCAAGGTCCTCTCAGGGGGTGAAAAGGCACGATTGGCCCTGTGCAAGTTGCTGTTGCACCCCTACAATTTATTGGTGCTCGACGAGCCCACCAACCACTTGGATATGAAGGCCAAGGATGTACTCAAGCAAGCCTTGATGCATTACGACGGCACCCTCATCGTCGTCTCCCACGACCGGGATTTCCTCACAGGCCTGACCGAATTGGTCTACGAAGTCACCCCCACCGGTCTCCGCCAATACATCGGCGACATCCAGCAATTCTTGGTCGAAAAAAGGTCCGACACCATCGCCGCTTATGAGGCAGGTAGAACAGATGGCCCCAAGGGCAATCCCGGAGGCAAGGACACCAAGGGAAACCAAAAAGCGAAGACCAAGGCAGCCTCAAAAGAAGACGGCAAACAGGCCTACGAAAACCAGAAACTCGTCAAAAAGCTGAAAAACAAAATCAGCAAACGAGAGAAGGAAATCGCAGAACTGGAGGCTCAGGAAGTCGCCCTTAACGAGGAGATGATCAACTTGGATCCTGAAAACCGCATGGCTACTGTAGCCAAAGCCCAAGAATACGAGCAACTTCAAACAGCCTTGCAAAAGGCACTCGACGACTGGGAAGCTGCAACAAATCAGCTAGAAACCCTCGAGGGATAATCCACCCTTCATGGCTGCTGGGTCGCGCCCAAGTATCGGCGCCAGCGGGCGAGGACCGTGGTCATATCCTCGGGGAGGTCGCTTTCGAATTGCATGAACTCACCGGTTCCTGGATGGGTGAACCCCAACGACTTGGCGTGCAGCGCCTGTCGCGGTAAAATGTCAAAGCTGTTTTGGACAAACTGATTGTACTTGCCGCTGGGCAAGCCTTTGACAATCTGCGCACCTCCATAGGTCTTGTCGCCAAACAACGGGTGCCCGATGTACTGCATGT
>CBFHUP010000072.1:0-9926 GCA_965659115.1 uncultured Flavobacteriales bacterium
TGCAACGGTCCCGGTGCGATCTACACCTGCGGATGCGACGAGCAGCCTGCTGACGACTGCGACTGCGATGGCAACCAGCTCGACGCCTTGGGCGTGTGCGGTGGAGATTGCCCTGCAGATGTAGACGGCGATGGTGTGTGCGACAACGCAGAAATTCCAGGTTGTACCCTCGAGAGTGCGTGCAACTATGACCCACTGGCCACCGACGACGATGGCAGCTGTCAGGTGCTGGACGCCATTGGCGAATGCGGTGGCGACTGTCCCGCAGACCTCAACGGAGATGGAATTTGTGACACCGACAATGTCTTCGGGTGCACCGAGCCTTCGGCGTGCAACTTCAATCCTGATGCGGATGTCAACAACGGTTCCTGTGACTTCTTTAGTTGCTTGGGCTGCACAGATGCTGACGCGGAGAATTACAACAGCAGCGCGACCATCGACGATGGCAGTTGCTTGTATGCTGGGTGTACCAACCCCAATGCCTCCAACTACGATGCAGATGCTGACATCGACAATGGCTCCTGCCTCTTCCCAGGCTGCACCGACAACACGGCCTGCAACTACTCGGCCCAGGCCAATGATGACGACGGCAGTTGCGATTTCTCTTGCTATGGTTGCACCAATCCCACGGCCTGCAACTACGACCTCGATGCGACAGTAAACGATGGGAACTGTGAGTTCATCAGCTGCAGGGGATGTACCGACCCTGACGCCGTCAACTACGATGCTGGAGCGACCATTGACGACAACAGCTGTCTCTTCGATGGCTGCACGAACTCAGAGGCGGACAACTACGACCCCAATGCAGACATCAACGATGGAAGCTGCATCCTGCTGGGTTGCGACGATGGCACGGCATGCAACTACGATCCGCAAGCCAACCAAAACGACGGCTCTTGCGATTTCTCGTGCTACGGTTGCATCAACCTGGCGGCCTGCAATTTTGATGACGATGCCACCGTCGATGACGGCTCATGTGAGTTTGTGAGTTGCCGTGGCTGCACGGATCCCGATGCGTCGAATTACGACGATGAGGCGCTCATCGATGACAATTCTTGTTTGTACGAAGGGTGCACCAATCCCGAGGCCTCCAATTATGATCCTGAAGCCGATTTGAACGACGGTTCTTGTGCTTTCCCTGGGTGTACCAATCCACAGGCCTGCAACTTTGATCTGACAGCCAACGTGGACGATGGTTCATGTGATTTGGTGACCTGTTTTGGTTGTTTGAATACCCTCGCATGCAACTATGATGCCTTGGCGACCATTCCCAGTGGCGATTGCGACTTGCTGAGTTGCAGGGGCTGCACCGATCCCGATGCCATCAACTACGACGCTGATGCGACCATCGACAACAACAGTTGCTTGTTCACGGGTTGTACCGACCCCGAAGCCGACAACTATGATGAGACCGCCACATACAGCGACGGGTCGTGCTTCTATTCAGGCTGCACCAATCAGTTCGCTTGCAACTTTGACATCGACGCTACGGTAGACGACGGGAATTGCGATGTGACTTCTTGTTACGGTTGCATCAACCCCTTGGCGTGCAACTACAACAGCACTGCCACACTGTCTGATGGCACTTGTGACTTGTTCAGCTGCCGCGGTTGTACCAACCCTGACGCAGTGAACTACGACCCCGATGCGACCATCGACAACGGCAGTTGCGTAGTGGTGGGCTGCAAGGATGAAAACGCGGACAACTTCAATCCAGATGCCACCTACAATGACCTGTCATTGTGCACGTATTCGGCCATTGAAGGTTGCATCATCTTGCAGGCCTGCAACTACAATCCAGACGCCACCCAGTCGGATGGAAGCTGTGCATTTGATTGCTACGGTTGTACGGATCCTACGGCCAATAACTACAATTCTGAATCCACCTTGGATGACGGGTCTTGCACCTATGGCATGATTCCCGGCAACGTCATGTTCATGACGGGATGCACCTTGCCCTTTGCTTGCAATTTTGGCGACCCCGTGAACCCATGTGAGTTCGACAGTTGTGCGGGATGCTTGGAAGAGGGCGCCTGCAATTATGACCCGGACGCCACCTTGGCCACCACGTGTTTCGACGCCCAAGATTTGTGCAACGGTGCGAACAACGTGGATTGTGACTGCAACTGTCTCAACGACGCCAATGAAAACGGCATCTGCGATGAGGAAGAAACCGGAGGGTGCACCGACCCCGTCAGCTGCAATTACGATCCTGCTGCGTCCTTCGACGATGGCAGTTGCGACACCACTAGTTGCGCGGGCTGTACAGATGCCACAGCGTGCAATTATGACGAGACTGCGGTGCTCAATGATGGTTCATGCGACTACACTTCGTGTGCAGGTTGCACAGACAACACTGCGTGCAACTATGCCCCGTCAGCGACAGCTAACGATGGCAGCTGCACCTATGCTCAGGACTTCCAGGACTGCGATGGGAACTGCTTGAACGACTCCAACAACAATGACATCTGCGACGAGTTCGAAGAAGAAGGCTGTACCAACCCCTTTGCGTGCAATTTCAATTCCAATGCCAGCATAGACGATGGCAGCTGCGAAAGCACCAGCTGCGCAGGCTGCACGGACAACATTGCTTGCAACTACGACCAAGATGCGGTCATCAACGACGGTTCTTGTGACTACACGAGCTGCGTTGGATGCACCGATGGCGCTGCTTGTAATTACGATCCGAGTGCCTCAATCAACAGCGGCGAATGCACCTATCCAGACAATAACCTTGTCGATTGCGATGGCGAATGCTTGGAGGATGCGAATGAAAACGGCCTGTGCGACCCCCTCGAAGTAGATGGATGCACCAACGCCGATGCTTGCAATTACAATGCGCAAGCCAACGTGGACGATGGAAGCTGTGATTTGACAGGCTGCCAAGGTTGCTTGGATGCAGCCGCATGCAACTATGACAGCGCGGCCACCCAGACCGATGGCAGCTGCGAATACGCCAGTTGCCAGGGATGCACCGACGATGGCGCGTGCAACTACGATGCAGAAGCCACACAGGACGATGGCAGCTGCACTTATCCGGAGGGCTTGTTGTTGGATTGCGCTGGTGATTGTGTCAATGATGCCGATGGAGATGGTGTGTGCGATGAACTGGAGGAACCTGGATGCGATGATGCAGCAGCGTGCAACTACAGCCCGACGGCCACCGACAATGATGGCTCGTGTGATTATGCGTCATGCTTGGGCTGCCTCGATGCGGCCGCTTGCAACTACGATGCATCTGCAACGCAATCGAACGGAAGTTGTGATTTCGAGAGCTGCGTCGGCTGTACGGCCCCCAACGCATGCAACTACGACCCCAACGCGACCCAGGGTGACGCGAGTTGCACTTATCCGGCGGGCTTGTTGTTGGATTGCGCTGGCAACTGCATCAACGACGCCGATGGCGACGGTGTGTGTGATGAGCAAGAAAACTTCGGCTGCGATGTAGCTGGGGCTTGCAACTACAACGCATTGGCGACCGAAAATGACGGTACGTGTGACTTTGACAGTTGCCAAGGATGTACGGTGCCATCGGCCTGTAACTACGATCCCGCGGCGACACAGAACGACGGTTCATGTGACCTCTCAGGATGCTTGGGATGTACGTATGCGGATGCGTTGAACTACGACGCAGAGGCGACCCAAGACAACGGCAGCTGCTTGTTTGATACAACGGGCGGCGGCGGCGGTACCTGTCCAGGTGACTTCACCGACGACGGCGTTATCGGCATTGCTGACCTCTTGGAATTCCTAATTGTATTTGACTCTACTTGCGCCGAGTGATCGGCCCTTGAACCAAACCAATAAAGAGGGCCATCCGCGAGGGTGGCCCTTTTTGCTGGATTCAAGTCCAGTGGCCCACACAGCGCCCGCCCGACCTGTACAAAGCGGTCAGGGACGGATGATTTTGATCTGGCCTTGGGCGGTTCCCGATTGGCTGTCGCCACAGGTCGAGGTGTAGTCCACGACGTACCAATAAGCACCTGGAGAAAGCGGGTCGCCATTGCCGCCATTGCCATACCAACGGATGGGGGTGCCGGATGCAAACCCGTCGCCCGCATTGGTAAACACCACCTGACCCCATCGGTTGTAAACGCGCAAGGCGTAATTGGTCAGGACAGAAAGCGCCTCAACTTCGGGCAGGTCTTCCAAGAAGGGGTACCAGCTGTCGTTTTTGCCGTTGTTGTCAGCAGTCAGAATATTGGGGAAGGTGATGGAGCTGATGTCGACCCCAAAGTCTTCGCCTTCAATGACGTTGACCAGCGCACTGTCTGCGCAGCCCGTCTCTGCCCATTCGACCACGATTTGGTAGGTGCCTGCGGCATTGATAATGGGGCCAAAGGAGCCGCTCGAAGGAGATACCCCCATGGTGGTTCCACTGCTGGCCTGTGTCCACGACACGACAGGCGTTAGTCCAGCTCCCCCGAGTGGAGCGTAAGCGTCGACTCCAGCACCTACAACGGGTTGCCCTGGGTTGACGCAGGTCAAGGGTTCTACCGCTCCCGGCGAGATGACGGGGAGGCCACTCGCATCCATGACTTCGACCTCTGTGCTGGAGCTGCAGCCATTGTTGGGGTTGGTGACTGTAGCGACATAAGTGCCCTCTGAGAGCGCCGTAATGGCGGGGCCAGCGCCCAAGATCTCACCAAATACAGTGGACCATCCCACCAATGCGTCGGGCGAAGAGAGGGTGGAGGGTGCCAGCTCCACAGTGAGTGCATCGCAGGTTAAATACGCTGCATCGGGGAAGTCCCCTGAATAGGAGACCGTATCGTAGGCCACCACAAACGTTGCCGCAGCTTCGCACAAGCCATCTTCAAAAGAAACGAGCACTTCAAAATTGCCCGCATCATTTACGGTGGCAAGGCCGCCATTGCCGTCAATGCTGCCTTCGTTTGCTGTCCAGGTGTACTCCAGCGGGCCAGGGAAATTCGACGACACAGCAAGGTCTAAAACCGGTTCGCTGCAGGTCAGGTTGGCCACGCCCTCCACTTCGGCGGTCATGACGGCCACATTGAGCTGTATGGTGTCGGTCACATCTGAACCGCAGTTGTCTTCATATTGGGCAACGTAGACCAGGGGCTCAGTCAGGCCCAGTGGAGGCGTCGCCACTGGAGAGGCCGAGAGGGAATCACTCAGGTATTGGCCAGGGCTCCAATCAGCAGTCCCCGAGGGACTCGGGACGTTGAGCTGAAGTTCAGCACCTGGACATACAAAGCTCTGTTCTGCACTTCCAAGGATGTTTTCTTCCAGGCACACCGTTTGGACATTGACCGATCCTCCTGTACCTGCAGTGAATCCGAAGTAGACCTGGTTTTGGCCCTCAAAAATGTCATCGATCAAATCGACGAAGCCTTCGAGCCGGAGCTCACAGTCAAAATACACTTGCACTGTTTGCAAAACGGGGTCCCAAATGACCCGGCCTTGGTGTTCTTCGCCGTCTTCGATGTTGGCGCTAAAGGCATCGGCCTGCACCGGACCTGCTATGGCCGTGCCGGCTGTATGGTCCACGTTGCCATTGGAAACCATGGCGATGTGGTCTCCCACAGGGTCTCCATAATCCCCATTTTGATAGGTGTCAAATTCAATGGCGAAAGAGGGGAGGAAGTCGGTGCCCAAGAACCCCAATCCACCACCCGCATCGCCCAAAGCATCTACGCCCACGGTCTGGAGCACAAAACAGATCCCGTCGGCTCCTTGATCACTGTTGCCCAAATTGATCAGAAACTGCAGGTCGAGGGGTTGGCTAAGGTCCACTTGATCGGCGTACCAAACACTGCCGACTTGGAACCCGAGTGCAGAAGTCAATTGGTAGCAGTCTTCACCTGTGCTCAGTGCATTGCCATTGAGGTAATACACGGGTTCCCCTTGGCCCCAGGCTTCAGAAAGACAACCCCATCCTATGACAACGAACAGGCAGAATGATAGGGACTTCAACATGTGTACGAAATTAACGGGAGAAGGCCTGTTGCTCAGCGGCTGTGCGGCGTGTCACCCACCAATGGAGGTGGACAACTCTGGGCCATTACACGCCTGGTCAAAGCAGGTCTTCTGGCCCGCATATTTTTCGTTTATCCACGGTCCATTGGACAGCGGCAGTGGACAGGCCTAGCGAACGGTACATGCCATGTCATCGAGGAGCGGTGGAGCAGAGGCATGACCGTTTAAAGGGCGCGAGAGTCCTCCTTGGTCTGTTAGATATTTTTCGAGGTGGACAGTAATAGAGGCCTTGTCTTGTTTTCTACGTCATTGAAATAGAAGGTGCACATTTCTCAATTCGGCTCAATACATTGGGGCAGCCAAACCAATTGTCATGATGACATCATTTCATAAAACCGCCCTCTTTTTTTGCGCCTTCTTTGTCGGTCTGACAGGGGCTTTTTCACAGCAACAAATCGCTGTTAGTGCTGCTTCAGCTCCCGAAGGTTATGACCTCGAAGTTGAGGTTGTGAGTGAAGACATCGGCCTTGTTGTCGGTCCCCTCGGAGCTATTGACCTAACTGGATACAGTTGTACCCGTCTTTACGTCACCATGAACAGTGCCACGGACTTCATGTCCTCTGTATCGGGTGATGCGACCAATCCGACTTTTGTGAACACCACGACCAATTTTTACCATGCGGAATTGGGCGGAGCGACTCCAAACGGCATCAACCCGGTCTTGTATGGCTTCTATCCTGACCTGCCTTATGACAGCTGGGTCACCGTGGGATTGGAGCAGGCCTTCAATGCCGGTGCCGGAGAAGCGGCGGTGGCCGTTGTTCAATCAGGTGACAATCCCTGGTCCACCAATTTCGACCCCGGCTTCGGTGCTGCTGGTGCAAGCATCGCGATTGACGATGCCATCGGTGGAGCATGGTATGCACTGAACGGAGACTCCAACGGTGTCGCTGGCGATGACCTGCGCGTTTTGGTGGGGCAGTTCACCACCAACGGTGATTTGAGCGGTCAATTGTACTGTCAGGTCTTTATCGAGGGTGACGGAGCCAACGAATTCCGGGACACCTTTTATTTCGGAGCAGGCGGCCCCGTTCTGGGCTGTACCGACGCTACCGCCTGTAACTATGACGAGCTGGCAACAGACGACGATGGTTCTTGCGAATTCCCCTTGGACCTTTACGGCAGCATTTACGTTGACTGCTTAGGTGCTTGTTTGAGCGACACCGATGGAGACGGAATCTGCGATGAGGAAGAAGTGGTCGGTTGCCAAGACGCGACGGCTTGCAACTACAACCCAGAGGCTACAGATGAGGGAACATGCGAGTTTGCTGATGCAGGTTTGGACTGCGACGGCAACTGCTTGAATGACGCCGATGGCGATGGTGTTTGCGATGAATTTGAGGTAGATGGGTGTGACGACAACACGGCGTGCAACTATGATCCTACAGCTACTGAAGATGATGGCTCTTGCACCTATCCCGATGCAGGACTCGATTGTGATGGAAATTGCCTCGCCGATGCCGATGGCGATGGGGTTTGCGACGGTGACGAAGTCCCAGGTTGCGACGACGACACCGCCTGCAACTATGAGGATGCGGCCACAGACAACGACGGGTCATGTAACTATCCCCAGCAGTACTACGACTGCAATGGGAATTGCATCAACGACAGCGACACCGATGGCATCTGCGACGAATTGGAAACGGTGGGCTGCACCAATGAAGACGCTTGTAACTACAGCCCTATCGCTACCGAAGACGATGGCAGCTGCACCTATCCAGCGTCAGACATTGTGGATTGTGCAGGCAACTGCATCAATGATGCAGACGGCGATGGCGTATGTGACGAGGAGGAAGTTCCCGGTTGCGATGAGGAAGGGGCGTGCAACTTCGATTCCAATGCGACAGACAATGATGGCTCTTGCGAATACACGTCTTGCGCAGGTTGCACCAACGCGGCTGCTTGCAACTACGACAGCACGGCGACCATTGACGACGGGTCTTGCGCGGTAGCCGACGGTCCATGCGAAACCTGTAACCCCGACGGAACAGTGGCTGCAAACGATGCGGACAGCGATGGGGTGTGCGACGCCGACGAGATCCTCGGTTGCACCGAGCCCAGCGCTTGTAACTACGACAGCAACCCGACCACCGACACCGACAACACGCTGTGTGAGTATCCCATAGACCTCTACGGTGCTGACAACGTGGATTGCGATGGCAACTGCCTCAACGATTCAGATGGTGACTTGGTATGCGATGAAGACGAGATTCCAGGTTGCGACATTGAAGGGGCTTGCAACTACAACCCCATTGCCACAGACAATGATGGTTCCTGCAACATCGCCGATGGTCCCTGTGAGACCTGCAACCCCGACGGCACCATCAACCCCAATGACGATGATGCAGACGGAGTCTGCAATGCCGACGAGATTTTGGGCTGCACCGAGCCGAGCGCCTGCAACTATGACAGCAATCCGACCACCGACACCGACAACACTCTCTGCGAGTACCCCATCGACTTGTATGGGGCCGACAACTTGGATTGCGATGGCAACTGCCTCAATGACAGCGATGGTGACTCGGTCTGCGACGAGGACGAAATCGTCGGGTGCCAAGAGGAAGACGCCTGTAACTACGATGCTACAGCCACAGATGAAGGAACATGCGACTACCCCTTGGACCTTTACGGCAAGGACTATGTGGATTGTGCAGGCAACTGCTTGAACGATTCCGACGGAGACCTGGTCTGCGATGAGGACGAAATTTCCGGCTGCCAGGATGCACTGGCCTGCAACTTCATGCCAGAAGCCACAGACGAAGACGGAAGCTGCACGTACCCCGATGAGTTCTACCTCGACTGCGACGGCAACTGCATCAACGACGAGGACGGAGACGGACTCTGCGACGAGGTGGAGGCGCTGATTCCGCCGGACTTCAACCCAGACTGGAACGGCGACTACTGCTACACGGTGGCCGACCTGACACACTTGTTGTGCCTCTTTGGCGTGTGCGGTCCCGATACCACAGGTGGCCCGAACTACAACCCTTTCTTCGGTGTGGACTCCTGCTACTCCGCGTTTGACTTCATCCCGTTCTTGACACTCTTCCAGACCTGCTTGGAAGTAGAAGGCGGCCAACCCACAGGTGACCCCGAAGGCGGCTCCATGGGTGACGGCATGAACGACGAAGGCACCCTCGACGAAGACGACGAGTAATCGAACCCAACCAAGGCTGTGCAATCACAGCCCACCAAAACCGCGGGCCGGGCTGGAAACAGTCCGGCCCGTTACATTACTGAACGCCTTGTTTTACTCGCGAAGCAGGAATATACAGGCGACACTATGACGCATCTGCAACGTTGGCCGATGGCTCATGTGAGTTCACCACGTGCTCGGGATGCACCTATGCAGAAGCACTGAACTATGACGCTGCGGCTGTCTATGATGACGGGTCCTGCACCGATTTCCAGATTCCCGATCCTTGTCCGGAAGATGTCAATGAAGACGGGGTAATTGGCATTCTCGATGTCCTCGAGATTTTCAGTAGCTACGGCCAGGTCTGCCAAGGGGACTGACCTCAGAAGCGGACGGCGAACTTGAGGTTGATGCGCCGGGAGGTGAGGTAGTTCGGGATGGCGTAGCGCCGGCCCGTGACGTCCTGAATCCACGTGTGATTGATGGTGTTGCGGATCCCGAGGAGGTTGAAGACCTCGAGCGCTACGAAGCCTTCGAGGGGCTTGGCGCGGTCGGAGCCGTTCTTTTTGATGCGGCCCCGTTCGCCGAGGAAAAGGTCGCGCGAGAAGCCGATGTCCACCCGGCGGTAAGCGGGCAGGCGCAGGGTGTCTTTGTAGCGGTCGAAGTCTGGCGGACCAAAGGGCAGTCCAGTGCCATAAAATATGCTCAACAGCACCTTGTACTCAGGAGCGCCAGGCATCTCGTCTTGGAACAGCATGGACAGGGAGAAGCGCTGGTCCGTGGCGCGGGG
>CBFHUP010000073.1:0-9731 GCA_965659115.1 uncultured Flavobacteriales bacterium
CTGAAACCTTGTAGGTTTCTTGCTGTTGCCAATGCTGGCGCCACTTGTTTTCGATGGCCTTGAAATCGTATTCCCTACCCGCGGGATGTGGGTGCGAAGATACCTTGGCCTGAGGCGGCTGATGCGACCCATTTTGCTGCAGTTGGGGCGCGGGCAAACGGGAGTCCCAAATGAATTCAAAACCGTTGATTTTCGATTGTTCTGTGTGACCTTGCCACCGTGTACGCCACCCGCATCCCTGAACCCGTGCCTTCGTTGTTTCCAGCGTTTGTCTGGTCAGGGGACGCCGATGGCCGTGAAGTTCACCTCACGTTTGATGATGGCCCCCACCCAGAATGGACGCCACGCATCCTAGATATGCTGGGGGCAGCTGGACAAAAAGCCACTTTTTTCTGTGTGGGCCAAAACGTGGAGCGCCATCCGGAGGTGTTTGCGCGGATCCAAGATGAGGGGCACAGTTGGGGCAACCACACCATGCAGCATGAGTCCGGTTGGTCTACCGGACAGTTTGCCTACCTCAAGAGTTTTTTGGCATGTGAGGCGATCACAAAATCCGGCCTGTTTCGCCCACCGTATGGCCGCATGACCCGCGGACAAGCAAAAGCGATTGCGACGCGCAGCCGCATTGTGATGTGGGATTTATTGACGGGCGACTTTGATCAGAAACGCACGCAAGATCAATGTCTCAAAAGCACATTGGGTCACCTGCGTCCGGGCTCCATCGCTGTCATGCACGACAGCCAAAAAGCCGCACCCCGAACCTTGGGTCTGTTGGCGGGATTGTTGCAGAGGATAGAAGACCAAGGCTGGAATGCTGCGGCACTGGAGATGCCTGCACACGCATAGCAAGAGGATTCCCACAACAAGGGCCCCACGGGGCTTACAGGAGTTTTTGACGCCCCCACGCATTTTTGCATCCTGATGACCGAAAGAAGCCAACCGCTGCGTGTCCTTTACGTTGACGACGATGAAATGGCCCTGACGCTGACACAGCTTCAGTTGCTCAATGCGGGCATGGTGGCCGAAGCAACGTCCGACATTTTGGAAGCCGTAGGTACGCTCGCAACAGAGAAACTCGACCTCATTTTGTTGGATTCGGTCATGCCCACCATTGACGGTGTTGAGTTCCTACAGCTCATGCGGTCCCTTCAGTTCAACTACCCGGTCGTCTTCTTGACCGGGTTTGGAGTGGAAGAACTGTGGGAGGTGGTGCGGGAGTTTGAGGTGCTCGGAATTTTGGACAAGCAGAAAGACCGCATGGTCCTTCCCGAACGCCTTCAAGAGCTGTATGAGCAATACGAAACCGGACAGGTAGGTGTCAGCTCTCCTTGGAGCCTTGACGGGCCTCGCGCAGCATCTTAAGCTTGCGGCTGATTTCCCCCATTTCCCGCTGATCGGACTCGATTTTTTTCTGAAAGTCAGCCACAATGGATGCGGCGCCCTTTCCAGTGAAGATGCCCATGTTGTTCTCGTACTGGGTAACGCGTTTGCGCAGCCGGTCCATTTTGTCGCGCAGCACGCGCTCTTCCTTGCGCGCCATGTGCTCCGAACCTTCGCCACTCACCAGGCTCTCCACCCGCTGCTTGTAAGCTTCGACTGAACGCTCACTGCGCTTCTCGCCCAAAGCGTCGAATTTTTTGTCCATGGCATTGCCATAGCGCTCCACGATTTGCTCAAACACGCGGCGGGGGACGTGACCGCTTTCTGCCCAGCGCTTGGAGAACGCCTTGAGCGCGCCCAAATCGTTGCCGTGATTTCCGGACAACTCAAAGGCTTCGATCTCTTCGATGAGCTTCTCTTTTGCTTGCTGATTGACTTTGTGCTCTTTGTCGCGGTCCGCAAACTGAGCCTTCCGCGCTGTAAAGAACTGATCGCAAGCGCCGCGAAATTTGCGCCACAAGCGGTTTTCGTCGCGGGGCCCGGCTGAACCGAGTTCCTTCCATTCTTTTTGCAGGGCCATCAACTGGTCTGCAGTCTGTTTCCAAGCGGTGCTTTCGGCCAGTTTGGCAGCTTCTTCAGCAATGGCCTGCTTGCGCTCACGCACCTTGTTTTGGGCAGCCCGAACGTCGGCAAATGCAGCGTCGCGCTTTTGAAAAAACAAGTCGCACAGGGCGCGGAAACTCTCCCAAGCTTCTTGGTCGTCTTTGCGGCCAGCAAACCCGATGGTCTTCCACCGCTTTTGTACTTCCTTGACCTTTTCGGCCTGAGCGGGCCATTCTGTGGGGCCTTGGATTTCCACTTCCAACAAAGCCCTCACCTCTTCCACGAGGGCCTGCTTGGCCTCAAGGTTCTTTTGGAATCCTTCACGGATGCCATCGAAATGCGCCTTGATCTCATCCAGTGCACTGCGGGTATGGCCAAAGAAGGTGTCGGCCATCTCCTGGTAAGTCTCGCGCGGGCTGGGGCCAACGTCAAACCAAGCTTTCATATAGCTCCGCGACAAGAGCTCTTTTTCCTTGAGGTCTGTGACAGATGCCAGCTGAGAAGCCTGGGCGATGAGGTCTTGTTTTTTCTTGAGGTTCACCTGCAGGTCGTGGTCCTGCAGTTGCTTGTAAATGTTGACGTTGTAGAAGAATTCGTCCCGTAGACGGTGCCAAGCATCGTGGACTTCCTTGTACTGATCTCCAGGAACGTTGCCGATGGCATTCCACTGCTCCGTGAGCGCATTGAAGGCGTCGAACATCTTGCCAATGTGCTCTTCGTTGGCCACCAATTCCTTCATGGAATTCAACACGGTGGTCTTCTGTTCGAGGTTGGCCCTTTGCTCGGCGGCTACCTTTTCACGCCAAGCTTTCTCCCTTTCGCGGAAGGCCTTGAACATCTCATCATTGCGCGCATCTTCATCATCGGGCTCGTATGAAAAACGCATGGGCTCTTCTCCAGGCTCGAGGCTGGGTTGTTCGATTTCATCAAACGCGGCACGTTGGGCAGCTACGTCTTTTTCACGTGCGTCCTTGTACACTTCGAAGGCTGTGCGCACGTCGACGCGCACGGATTCGATTTCCGGGTTCTCCAGCAACGACGCGATGCGTTGATTGATCTCGGCTTTCATGGCATTGGGTAGGTTGGCTCCACCAGGCGTTCCCGATGGTTTGCAGATGGCAAGTCCTTTGAGGGCTGTACTCCGTAGATTCAGCGCCGTGGACGTGAAAAAAGATGTTTCCTCGAAGATACGACATTGGTGCGCCCGTGCCGAGCGGTCACCTGCTCAGGTCCGCCGAAAACTGCACACATGGGGCCACCGAGAGCAAGCGGATAAACTCATTGCATCACTGCTCGATGAGGGGTATTTAGACGCGGAACGGTTTGCAGAAGCCTATGCCTTGGACCACGTTCGTCTAAAGGGGTGGGGCCCCGGGAAAGTAGCGGCAGCATTGAGGTTTGAGCACGCCATGGACGACAGTACCGTAGAGCGAGCACTGGCCAAAGTCACAGAGGAAGAAGTGCTCGATGCCGCATGCCGCGCAGTGCGCAAGAGAAAGCAGCGGCACCCCGATGAGGCGCCTGCCAAGACCATTGGAGACCTCTTGCGCAAGGGATTCAAGATGGAAGTAGCGCGTGCGGCAATGGCCGCGGAGGATGTGCCCCCTAAATTTGGACCCTCATGCTGAATGCCGATCAAATCCAATCCGCCCGGGTGCGCGTCAATGCGCTGATGGGGTACCTCGCCATCGAGCAGAAACGCATCGACATTCTAGAAGACGAAAAGCTGTCACAAGACCCGGAATTCTGGAACGACGCGAAGGAAGCAGAGAAGGTCATGCGCCGGATCCGCGGTAAGAAAGTGTGGGTCGGTGAGTTTGAAAGGGCTGAGACGGCCATTGAAGACCTGCAGGTGCTGTTTGAATTCTACAAGGAGGGCGAAAGCACCGAGGAAGAGGTCATGTCCCAGTATGGAGAACTGATCAAGTGCATCGAAGAGCTTGAGTTCAAGCAGATGCTTTCAGACGAAGCCGACGGACTCAACGCGGTGGTGCAAATCACCGCCGGGGCGGGAGGAACCGAGTCCTGTGACTGGGCGGGCATGCTGACGCGGATGTACACGATGTATTCCGACAAGGCCGGTTTCAAGATCAAAGAAATCGACCGCCAAGACGGTGATGTGGCCGGCATCAAGCAGGTCACGATGGAAATCGACGGGGATTACGCCTTTGGCATGCTCAAGGGGGAGAATGGTGTACACCGCTTGGTGCGGATCAGCCCCTATGATTCTCAAGCCCGGAGACACACCTCATTTGTATCTGTGTATGTCTATCCCTTGGTCGATGACAGCATAGAAATTGAGGTGAATCCCGGAGACCTCACCTGGGACACTTTCCGTTCTGGAGGAGCAGGAGGTCAGAACGTAAACAAGGTCGAGACCGGCGTTCGACTCCGCCACAAGCCCACAGGCATCATCATCGACAACACTGAGACTCGATCGCAACTGGGCAATAAGGAAAAGGCCATCCAGCTCTTGAAGTCCCAATTGTACGAGATGGAAATGGCCAAGCGAAGTGAGGCCAGGGCCGAAATCGAAGCGGGCAAAAAGAAAATCGAGTGGGGCTCTCAAATACGCTCCTATGTGTTGCAGCCGTACAAAATGGTCAAGGACCTGCGTTCGAGCTACGAAACATCCAACACCGATGCGGTCCTCAACGGAGAGATTGAGCCCATGCTCAAGGCCAACTTGATGCATGCGGCCGCTGAGCGCTCCGCCGCTGAGCATTGATTGCCTCGGGCACACCACAGACACCTACTAAGACATGAAAACCCGCATCGAAAAGGACACCCTGGGCGACGTCGCTGTTCCTGCTGACCAATACTGGGGGGCGCAAACCGAACGGAGCCGCCACAATTTCCCCATTGGACCAGCTGGGACCATGCCGATGGAGGTTGTGCATGCTTTTGGCCATCTGAAAATGGCTGCGGCACGCGCCAATTGCGATTTGGGAGTGTTGGAAGCGGGCAAGCGTGATCTCATCGTCAAAGTCTGTCAGGAGATCATTGCGGGTCAGCTGGATGACTGCTTTCCACTGGTCGTTTGGCAGACTGGTTCAGGCACACAATCCAACATGAACGTCAACGAGGTCATCGCCAACCGTGCGCATGTCTTGGCGGGTGGAACGCTGGGTGAAGGGGTGCGCCCCGTGCATCCCAATGACGACGCCAACAAGTCGCAGAGCTCCAATGACACCTTTCCGACGGCCATGCACTTGGCGGCATATGACCGCATTGCAGGAACGACCCTACCAGGGGTGCAACGCTTGCGAGACGCTTTGGCCGCCAAGGCTGAGGAGCTCAAGGCCGTGGTCAAAATTGGCCGCACCCACCTGATGGATGCCACACCGCTGACGTTTGGACAAGAGTTTGGTGGCTATGTGGCCCAACTCGACCACGGTATGAAGGCTGTGCGCCATACGCTCGGCCATTTGGCGGAGCTCGCATTGGGCGGTACGGCGGTCGGTACAGGTCTCAATGCACCCGATGGTTACGCCGAAAAAGTGGCGGCTTACATGGCGGAATCCACAGGGCATCCATTTGTGACCGCCCCCAATAAGTTTGAGGCCTTGGCGGCACACGATGCCGTGGTGGAAGCCCACGGGGCACTCAAGCAACTGGCCGTCAGCTGCAACAAGATTGCCCATGACATCCGCATGATGGGCAGTGGTCCCCGAAGCGGCATTGGCGAATTGTCCCTCCCCGCCAATGAGCCCGGCTCCAGCATCATGCCGGGCAAGGTCAATCCCACGCAAGCCGAGGCCTTGACCATGGTCTGTGCCCAGGTGATGGGAAACGATGTGGCCGTCACCATTGGCGGTGCCCAAGGACATTTCGAACTCAATGTCTTTAAGCCCATGATGGCCCGAAACATCTTGGAGTCGGCGCGTTTGATGGGCGAGGCATGTGCCTCGTTTGCGGACCGCTGTGTTGTGGGGATTGCCCCGAACCGCGCCAGAATTGACCAGCTCCTGGGCGACAGCCTCATGCTGGTCACCGCCCTGAATCCTCATATTGGCTACTACAAGGCAGCCGCCATCGCCCAAAAAGCCCACGAAGAGGGAACGACGCTAAAGGCTGCCGCCTTGGGCCTTGGTCACCTTACGGAGGAAGAATACGACCGCTGGGTGGTGCCCTCCAACATGACAGGCGCCTGATGAGCGCTGCCCATCTCCGCGCCTTCGGACGGTCTTTGTCCGTCGCCCTGTTGGCAGTTTTGCTGGTCGATTGTGGTCCTCCAAGGCATGTCCACCGCGCGAAACGGAAACGGAAGCCCAAGTGCAAGACCTGCCCTTCCTTTTCCCACAATGCGCCTCCTTTTGAGCAAGGGCTACCTTTGCAGCCGGAATTTTCGAAGGAAACCACCCCATGGCCTTACACGACCACACATATGCCGTCATCATGGCGGGAGGCGTCGGCTCCCGCTTCTGGCCGATGAGCCGCTCGGGCAGTCCCAAGCAATTTCTCGACATCCTCGACCGCGGTCGGACCCTGATTCAAATGACGGCCGACAGGCTGGAGCCTCTGCTGCCCTATGACCGGATGTATGTGGTGACCAACGTCCGTTACAAGGAGGAAGTCATGGCACAGCTTCCAGACCTTCCGGAGGACCAGATTTTGTGCGAGCCCTTCATGCGCAATACCGCGCCATGCTTGGCCTACGCCCACCACCGCATCGCGAAAAAGGACCCTGAAGCCACCATCGTAGTGGCGTCGGCGGACCACCTGATCGAAGACGAAGAAGGCTTCCGGGACGTGCTGGGCGTGGCCGTGCAACAGGCTTCGGAAACGGCACAGCTTTTGACCCTTGGCATCACCCCCACCCGTCCCGATACAGGGTACGGTTACATCCAATATGAAGGGCTTCCCGGGGCGTTCGACGAGCGGCTTCAGCAGGTGCGGACCTTCACCGAAAAACCCAATAAGGAGCTCGCCGAACAGTTCATCTCTTCTGGGGATTTCTGCTGGAACTCGGGGATTTTCATCTGGTCCCTCAAGACCATACAGGACCGATTTGCTGAGCAACTTCCCGATTTGCAGGCCCTGTTTATAGAGCGCAGCGCCGACTTGGGAACGGAGAAGGAAGCCGAGGCCGTGCTCTCCATTTTCGGAGCGGCGGAGAACATTTCCATCGACTACGGGATCATGGAAGGCGCGCCGAATGTGGGCGTGGTACTCGGAGATTTTGGTTGGAGCGACCTCGGTACATGGGGGTCCCTTTACGAGAAACTCGAAAAGGACGCCGACGGCAATGCACTGAGCGGTGTGACCTTTATGGGGGAAGGCGCTTCGGGCCTCATGGTGGCTGCCGATGGCGGGAAACTGGTGGTGGCCAAAGGTCTGCGGGACTTCATCGTGGTGGATACCCCAGACGCCCTGCTGTTGTGCCCACGCAACGAAGAGCAATGGGTCAAACAATTGGTCTCTCGACTGAAGACCGATCACGGGGAGCCCCTCGTTTAAACCCGACGAAATAACAATCCCTGTGGCGCCGCGGCGGTGGGTGTGTACCTTCGTTAAGAGGCATGGGACTGCTATTCCACATCGGTCGCTATTTCGCGTTCATGGCATCGGCGCTTCGGCGACCGCAAAAGGGCCGCGTCTTTGCGCAGGCCACCATCATTGAATTGGAGGCCATTGGTGTCCAAAGCTTGGGCATTGTCGCGCTGTTGAGCTTATTCATGGGTGCGGTCGTTGCCATTCAAACGGCACACCAAGTAGGCGGTTGGGTCCCAGCCTATACCGTGGGGTTTACGGTCAGGCAGACCATGATCCTCGAGTTTGCGCCCACCATCATTCCTGTGATCCTCTCGGGCAAGGTGGGCTCCAACATCGCCTCACAGATTGGAACCATGCAGGTGACCGAGCAAATTCATGCCTTGGAGGTTATGGGGGTGCGCAGCATCTCCCACCTCGTGTTGCCCAAGTTGCTGGCCGCCCTTGTCATTTTCCCCTTCCTTGTTGTGATCGCCATGGTGCTCGGCATTGGCGCTGGTGCATGGATTTGCGATGCTGCCGACCTCAGCAGTTTCGCGGATTACGAATACGGCATCCAAATGGACTTCAAGGCCTTTGACGTAACCTATGCCTTGATCAAGACCTGTGTGTTTTCCTTGATCATCACCAGTGTGAGTGCCTACCACGGTTACTACACCTCGGGGGGCGCCAAAGAGGTCGGACGTTCCAGCACCAAGGCCGTGGTGTACAGCGTGGTCATCGTCATGGTAGCCAACCTCGTGATCACACAATTGTTGCTCACATGATTCGGGTGCGCGGCGTAGACAAGTCTTTTGGAGACAAGGCCGTGCTGCGGGGCATCGATGTTGCATTCGATGCGGGCCAGGTGAACTTCATCATTGGCCGGAGTGGCTCCGGAAAATCTGTCCTCACCAAGTGCATCGTGGGCCTGCTCGAAGTGGATGCGGGCCTGATCCAGTATGCAGGAGAAGACTTTACGGCATTGTCTGCCAAAGAGCGCGAGGCCATCCGGCTCCAAATCGGCATGCTGTTCCAAGGCGGGGCGTTGTTTGACTCCATGACGGTTTTGGAAAACGTGGAATTCCCTTTGAGAATGTTCAGCTCAATGGGGGCAGAGGAACGCGAGGAGCGGGCCATGGAATGTCTCCAAAGGGTTGAACTCGAGGGCGCAGAGCACCGATATCCGGCAGAAGTGTCTGGTGGCATGCAAAAGCGCGTGGCCTTGGCGCGTGCCATCGTTGGGCGTCCGCGTTATTTGTTTTGCGACGAGCCAAACTCAGGATTGGATCCCCAAACTGCGATTGTCATCGACAACCTGATCCGCGACCTGACCCAGGAATACAACACCACCACAGTGGTGATTTCGCACGACATGAACAGCGTGATTGAAATTGGGGACAACATTCACTTCTTGCACGAAGGTTCAGTGGCCTGGCGCGGAGACCGCAAAGGCATCTTGAACAGCGGCGTCAAAGAACTCGATACGTTCGTCTATGCCTCTGATTTGATGCGCAACATCAAAGGCAAATTGCAGGGCCGCTGATGTCGGAGAAGGCCCCCCATATTCCGTATTCACTTCCGCGCCTGTCCAGCGAAGAAATGCGCGAAAGGCTGGACGCCATGTATGCGCACTTGTCTGCCAGGCGCAGCGTTCGCACGTTTAGTCCCGACCCCATCCCGCTGGATGTATTGGAACGGGCCATTCAGATAGCAGGTACGGCGCCAAGCGGCGCACACAAGCAGCCGTGGAGTTTTTGCATCGTGACCGACCCCGAATTGCGTGCCCGCATTCGGGTGGCCGTAGAAGAAGAAGAGCTTCGGAGTTACAGCGAACGCATGTCAGACCGGTGGTTGCAGGACCTGGCCCCATTGGCCACCGACCACATCAAACCGTTCATTGAGGAGGCACCGGCTCTGATCGTGGTCTTCCGCAGGGTGTACGAGCCGGAACCGGAAACCGGCGGACGCCATCCGAATTACTATGTCCAAGAAAGCTGTGGGATAGCCGTGGGCTTGCTGTTGGCTGCATTGCACGAAGCCGGCATCGCGGCCTTGACCCACACCCCTTCTCCCATGAATTTTTTGGGGTCGCTTCTGGGCCGCCCGGAGAACGAGCGCGCTTTCCTGAACATTCCCGTTGGATGGCCGGCAAATGGGACCACAGTGCCTAATCTTTCGCGCAAAAGATTGGACGAAATATGTACCCACTACCCCAAAGGGGATAAATAGTGCTTCTTTTATTTTGCTGAAAATCAATAGATTGAGTGCGTTTT
>CBFHUP010000074.1:0-9545 GCA_965659115.1 uncultured Flavobacteriales bacterium
GCCGCACTCGTAGATGTCGCCGGGGCCGTTGCAGACTCCGCAGACGTCTAATGATCCCACGCAAGGATCGACATCGTCGCAGATGCCATCATCGTCGGCGTCTGCCGCGCAGTCTCCACCGCACTCGTCGAGGGCGTCAAGCTGGTTTCCGTCGCAGTCGCAGTCGCCAGTGGGGATGTCTTCACAACCGCACTCGTAGATGGCGCCAGGTCCGTTACAGATGCCGCAAGCGTCGAGGCTTCCTACACATGGATCCACATCATCGCAGATGCCGTCCTCGTCGGCGTCGGCCGTGCAGTCTCCAGCGCATTCATCGAGGGCGTCAAGCTGGTTTCCGTCGCAGTCGCAGTCGCCCGTCGGGATGTCTTCACAGCCGCACTCGTAGATGGCGCCAGGTCCGTTACAGATGCCGCAAGCGTCGAGGCTTCCGACACACGGGTCGACATTGTCGCAAATGCCATCATCGTCTGCGTCTGCCGTGCAGTCTCCTCCACATTCGTCGAGGGCGTCGAGCTGGTTTCCGTCGCAGTCGCAGTCGCCGGTCGGAATGTCTTCGCAGCCGCACTCGTAGATGTTGCCAGGTCCGTTACAGATGCCGCAAGCGTCGAGGCTTCCTACACATGGATCGACATCGTCGCAGATGCCGTCATCGTCGGCGTCGGCCGCGCAGTCTCCACCACATTCATCGAGGGCGTCAAGCTGGTTTCCGTCGCAGTCGCAGTCGCCAGTCGGAATGTCTTCGCAGCCGCACTCGTAGATGTCGCCAGGTCCGTTACAGATGCCGCAAGCGTCGAGGCTTCCTACACATGGATCCACATCATCGCAGATGCCATCATCGTCGGCGTCTGCCGCGCAGTCTCCACCGCACTCATCGAGGGCGTCGAGCTGGTTTCCGTCGCAGTCACAGTCGCCATGAGGGATGTCTTCACAACCGCACTCGTAGATGTCGCCAGGTCCGTTGCAGACACCGCAGACGTCGAGGGTTTGACACGATCCATCGTCGTCAGTGGCAGAAGGATTGAAGTTGCAGGCGCTTTCGGAAGTGCAGCCAGGAATCTCATCCACGTCGCACACGTTGTCGTCATCGATGTCGGCCTCGCAGTCCCCTCCGCACTCATCGAGGGCGTCGAGCTGATTTCCATCGCAGTCGCAGTCACCGGTCGGGATGTCTTCACAGCCGCACTCGTAAATGTCGCCAGGGCCGTTGCAGACTCCGCAAGCGTCGAGTGCTCCCACGCAAGGGTCGACATCGTCGCAAATGCCATCGGCATCGGCGTCGGCCGCGCAGTCTCCACCGCACTCATCGAGGGCATCGAGCTGGTTTCCGTTGCAGTCGCAGTCGCCGGTCGGGATGTCGTCACAACCACACTGGTACACCTCTCCAGGTCCGTTGCAGACTCCGCAGGCGTCGAGCGCTCCTACGCAAGGGTCGACATCGTCGCAAATGCCATCATTATCGGCGTCTGCCGCACAGTCCCCACCGCATTCATCGAGGGCGTCGAGCTGATTTCCATTGCAGTCGCAGTCTCCAGTGGGGATGTCGTCGCAGCCGCATTCGTACACTTCGCCAGGTCCGTTACATACTCCGCAGGCGTCCAGCGCGCCGACACATGGGTCTACATCGTCGCAGATTCCGTCATTGTCGGCATCCGCCGCACAATCTCCTCCGCACACATCGATAGCGTCGGACACATTGCCCTCGCAATCGCAGTCTCCTTGGGGAATCCCAGACCCTCCGCACACACCGCATTCGTCCAAATAGAGGCAGCTGTCATCGGTGACATCGGCTGTGGCGTCATAGTTGCAAGCCAGCTCATCGAGGCAACCGCCATAGAGGCAGGAGCCATCGTCTTCGGTGGCGGTTTCCAGAAAGTTGGCCGCCTCTGAATCTGTGCATCCTGGGATTTCGCAAACTCCGGTCAGCGTCCACTGCAAGTCATAGGTGACCTCGTTGTTGGTCATGCCTCCTGTGGTCATTCCGGTCCAACCATTGAGCACGGTGATCGACCATTCACCTGTTCCCGTGAGGAGGTCCGCCCCGGATAAGTCCATGGCTGCAGTCAGCGGTCCAGGGTTGGGGGTGTTCCATGATGCGGGCCAGTAGATGTTGAGCTCGTCGGATTCAGCACATCCCGGTGGGGGGGTGTTGGCGTCCCATCCGCCGAACCAGCGGCAAGAAGCATCTGGAGCCAGGATGCGAACCACCATGTCAGATGGCCAGCTGTTTTGATTGGATCCGATGTTGGTGAAGTCCATGTTGATTTCCAGCAACGTTGGACCAGGGAAACTCGACCCGAGGAAGGTTTCAGGAGTACCGACTGTGTCGGTCGACAAGGCGGTCAGCACCTGGCTTCCGGTCTGTTCGCAAACGCAGCCAGACAGGGGGTCAGGCATCAGGCAAGACCCATCATCGACTGTGGCTTCTGCATCGTAGTTGCAGGCGTCCTCGTCCGTACAGCCTTCGGCTTCATCAGACAAGAAGCACAGCCCCTCAAATCCCCACTGTAGACCATAACTCACTGGTCCGGATTCAGTCCACCCATTGGCAATGACCACCGACCATTCACCATTGCCCTGAAGGCCACTGCCCACCAAACTCAGGGTGTCTGTGTATTGTTGGTAGCTCGCGCTGCTTGTGTTCCAGTCTGACGGCCAGTCCGAACCACTCCCCAGCGAAGTGCAGCCATCGGCAGTCAAATCCAGCCCGCCAAAGCTGACGCACAGGCCGCTCGGGTCGGTAATGGTCAGCAACAAATCATTGGCATCTGGGTCATCGGTAGAGGGCAGCAAATCCGTCCAATCCAAGATCAATCCCAGAGAAACAGGGGTGCCTGTTGCCTCAAAGGTGAAAGCGTTGCTCGATGCTCCGCCAGACAACACTGCATCGATGGTCCCCTCGTAACTGCAACACCCCAATTCAGGATCGGGATCGATGCAGCTGCCATCGTCAACAACTGCGTTGTTGTCGTAGTTGCACGCTGTCGGGTCCGTGCATCCTAGGTTGGTGTCACATTGGACAATGTCCAATTCGTAGGACATCGAATCATCCGTTGCCATCCAGCCATTGGCCAGCCTCACGGTCCAAGTGCCGGTTCCGGAGAGGTTAGCCGCACTCAGGTCTATCGTTGCCGAAAAGGGAGAGCCTGCATCCGCCTCTGAATCCCATGTTTCTGGCCAATCACCCGCGTTCTGATATCCAGCACCAAAAGTCGCATCATAACCTCCCCATTCAGCAGCATTTCCAGAAGGGTCAATCACGGCAACCAGAAGGTCGGAGGCCCAATTTTCTGAGCCTGCACCAGAAGCACTCATGGTGATGTTGAGCTCTTCGAGTGTAAGATCGGAAGTTGATTCAAACGTGAAATCTTCTGATTGCCCACCAGTCAGCCCTGAAGTACTCATCGTCCAAGACAAGGCTTGGACACAGTCGTCGACATTGTCGCAAATCCCGTCGTTATCGGCATCGGCAGGACAGTCTCCTCCGCACACGCCCAAAGCGTCGATGGTGCCGCCGTCGCAACTGCAATTTTCTTCGACAGTCACGGTGACTGTGGTAACATCTGAATTGGTGCCATCGGAGATGGTCAGGTCCACCGAGTTGGCGCCGACGTCGCTGCAGTCAAATGCAGTCTGGCTGATGGACAACGAAGAAAAGCAGTTTCCCTGCGAGCCGTTGTTGACTTCTGCGGCAGTCAAGGTGCCATTGCCCGTCGCGTCGAGCACCACCGTCACATCTTGTCCGATGGCCTGCAAAACCGAGGGGTCTGTTATGGTAACGTACCCCACGCCTGTGGCGCTCACGTTGCCGGATGCATCGGTGGCACGCACATAAACAGGATTGAACTTCCCGTCCGCATCGTGGCAATCAAATGCGACTGTGGAACCCCAGGTGCCCGCCGCTGCAGTTCGGCTGATTTCGATGGTCAAATCACCACTGGCCGTGCAGTTGTCCGAAGATGAGATCGACAAATCAGCTACCCCAACATCGACCGAGCCCAAGCTCAATTGAAAATTGGCATCGCCGAGGCTGGGTGTGGTGGGAATTTGATCATCGGTGACCACCACGTCTTGCGTGGCCGCAGCCGTGTTGCCCGATGCATCGGTCACGGTCCAAGTCACCACCGTGGTGCCCAATGGGTACGAGGATGGGGCATCGTTGGTCACTGAAGCCACGCTGCAATTGTCGCTGGTCGTGGGCGACCCGAGGACTAAAAAGCTGGCTGTGATAGAACAAGTGCCTCCATATGGACTCGTGGTGGCATTCACCTGCCCAGGAGCGGTGATGCTCGGCGCCACATTGTCTTCCACGGTTACGGTCGCGGTGGCGGCATCTGAATTTCCACTGGGGTCGGTGACAGTCAACGTGACGGTAACAGGTGAGCCCACATCGCTGCAATCAAAGCTGGTGATGTCCAATGAGGTGCCCGCAACGCTGCAGATGTCAGAAGATCCATTGTCGATTTGAGCTGCGGTGATCGTCGCAGCTCCATTGGCATCCAACTGCACCGTAATGTCTTGGGCCACAGCAACAGCAGTGCAGCTCGATGTGCCAATCACGCGCAGGTCATCGACCGCCACTTCGTCGCCTCCGTCGTCAGAATACATCCTCAGCTGAATGTCCAATGACGCGCCATCAAACGAAGCGTTGGCCGTCTGCTTGGTCAGAGTTTGGCCAATGTCACTCAGGCTTCCACCCGGATCGATGAGAAGGGTGTAGTCCACATCCGAGGACAGCTTGGCATACAGCTCTACATATTCATCTTCAGTCGCACCACGCTCGGCAATATCCAATTCAAATGTGAGCGCCGCATCAACCGATGAAATGTCGATGTTGCTCCACGTCAAGATTCCAGGATCGGCAACCACTGGCGCTTGATCCATGTCTTCCCCTACCAGGAAGTTTCCGTCCACACCATCAAAAGAACCTATCCCGCTGGGTTGACCGGAGTTGCCGTCAAAGTCGTCGCCATTGCCATCCGGATCATGAATGCCCCAGTAGTCTTGGCCTCCATCATGTGAAAATGCGACGTTTTTGGTGAATTGGCTGTCGTCGGTGAAAGGCTCGTAAAACACCTCAACACACCCTTCACAACCCGTCAAGACAATGTCATCAAAATAGTGCGATTCGTTGTTTTCGTCGTTGTTCATGACAACTTGAATCTGCAACGATGCGCCATCTGAGATGCCCAAGCCTGTCTCGTATGATGTGCCAAAGTCGTTGGTGAACTCTACCAATTGAGTGGTCACTCCATCCAAGACATAGGAGACTCTGATGAAATCATCATTCTCTAGACTTCCGCTTTCACCAAGAAATATGGCGAGTGTGAGGTTTGTAAATCCGCTAACGTCGATGGCCGGGGAAGTCCAAGTGGCGGCACCATCCGTGTCGTCGCCCCACCATTCATGGTCCCCACTGTTTGAGTAGACAGCAAAGTAGTCGGCATCCCCAGGAGCAGTTGTGGTCCAATCGCTGCTTGTGGAGGTTCCGTCGCTGTATCCTTCGAAATCTTGATTGTAAATGGTGGTCTGTGCCGCCGCACCGGCAACAAGGCTGGAAAAAGCAATCAAAAGAAACGAACGGTACATGGAGCGCATGGTGTGACGGATTGATCTAGAGCACCCCGATTGGTCAGGATATTCTGTAGGAAATATCCGAAACGTAAATTGATATATCTATAGTTATATGTAGTTTATACAAGTGTAGTTTGTGGGCGTGGAGCACCGGTAGGTCCCTGAATGTGAGTGCAGCAGCCCCATATTGAGCATGCAATAGCTACGGAATCCTGCACCAAGTTGGTGCCGTTCTGCATCCGTTTGCAGACTGCAAAAAAGGGGACGAACCCCTGAAGGTTCGTCCCCGCTATACCATCGGTTGGGAGTCTTATTCCCCGCCGTTTCAGTTACAAAAGGTGCCGAAGTTGCCGAGCAGGTACAAGAGGTCGGTGGCCCCAATGTGACCATCCAAATCGACATCTCCGATGCACTGCACATCCATGATGCACTGGCCGAGTACCGGATCCCAGACCGTGTTGGTGCCACATGCCGTCTCCAGTTCGGGAATCAGGCCCTCGAGCTCGTCACAGATGCCGTCGCCGTCCGCGTCGTTCTCGCACGCGCCATTGCAGTCGAAGTAAGTCGCCGGCGGGTAAGTGCAGCTGCTGTCTTCTGTCAGCGCATCCACATCGTAGTTGCAGGCCGTTGCATCCATGCACCCGGGATGGGACGATGAGAGGACGGTCGGAATGCTCACGGCTTGAAGGCCGGCATTGGTGGCCGCCTGGGCTGCCGCAGAATTGAAGTAGTAGATATAGCCGATGGCTGCGGCCTCAATGGACCACCAATCTGTGGCATCCGGCAGGATGCTGTTGGGCAGGCTGGCCAGCAACATCAAAGAAGTGCCACCAGTGTATTGGTTGGAACCCAAAGACACGCCGGTAGATGTGGTCAAAACGGAAGCAAAATCTAGGCCATCCATGTCATTGCCGGTAATGGCCAAGTTGTTGGCCGCTCCAGCCACGACCCCTGAAGACCAGGGAGCACCATTGACCAACACCTGTCCGATGTCGTGGAAATGGTTGTTGGAGATGGTCACGCTTTCGGTGTTGTCCCCCAGCGAAACCGCGGTTCCCGCCACCCCGTGAATCTCGTTGCCGTCGATCAGGATGTTGGACGGTGGGTTGATGGGGTCTGCATTGCCCCAGCACAGGATGCCGTAAGAAAGCGGCGAGCTGTTTCCAGGGTTGGACAGGGACATTCCGCTGATGTCGTTGTTCAGGATGGACACATTGGAAGCGCCGGGGTTGACCGTGATTCCGGAGTAAGTGCCCGCATCCCCTACAATGGCGAAGTTGCTGATGGACACCCCGTCTACATCTGACGCGATGGAGATGCCGACGCCTTGGCCGGAGACGTCGAGGGTGCTTCCATTTCCGTCGATGGACAAGCCCTTGTCGATGGAAAGGTTCTCCGCATACGTGCCGGCGGCCACATCGATGGCATCACCTGCAGTCGCCAGTCCGGCGGCCACGCCAATGCTCAATCCAGCCGAAACTTCCCAGGCACCCGTTTCGAGGTTCTGCACGGCCACGTTGTCGTTGGGCGCCACATTGAGCGCACCGGCGATCAACCCCGCCGCGGCGTCCTGTGTCAGGACGTAGGAGGTGAGGTCCGCATTGAACGGTGATGCCGGCACGTGGACCTGCACGCTGTGGTTGTAGGCTGCTGGAACGAAAAAGTCGGCGTCGGCGTTGTAGAGCGCGTCGTCGGTGTTCACCGTGGAAGGCGTTGTCTCGAACCCTGCGGGGTCGTTGGCTTCGATGGTGTAGGAGATGCCGCCAAAACCTCCGGAGAGGCTCAAGGGCTCTTCGAAGATGAGGTCGTCGTTGGGCTGTCCCTCGTAGTCCCCGATGTACATGCCGATGTCACCAAAGGCATTGCTGTGGGAGGTGACGTCGCTGACCGTGACGTTTTGCGAGGCGCCGAGGCCGAGGCCGAGCAAACCGTTGTTGTGGACGGTGAGGTCGGTCAGGATGTTGCGGCCGGCATCGTCGTTGGTTCCGGTCAATGAGATGCCGTTCTGAACACAGTTCATGGCAGTCAGGCCCTGGAGCAAGGAGTTCGAGGTTCCGGGCTGCACGTGGATGCCAAAGACAGCCACACCGGCCCCGTCAAGCGTAAAGTCTTTCAAGGTCGCGCTGTTGGCGGTGACCTTCAATCCGTAGCTGCCCGTAAGCGCAGCATCGCAGGTCAGCACCACGCCGGCCTCGCTGGCGCCTTGCAGGGTCACGCCCTTGTTCACGTCGATGGTCGTCGCGATGGCATAGCTGCCGTCATTGACTTGGATCACGTCCCCAGCAGCGGCGGCGTCAATGGCAGCTTGTATGCTGGCGTGGCCCGTTCCTGCGGTGAGGTTGGTGATGTCAGCGCAAGCGTCACAGGTATTCCAGCACACCGCGGATAGGGTGGTCGGTCCGCTGATGTTGGACACGCGGTTCACATTCTCGCCGGGGGCGGTGGTGCAAGATTCGCTGCCATTGAATTGCTCACTGGTGTCCCATCCGTTGATGGTGAACTTGTACTCCTGATCGCCGGCAGGCAGGTTGAAGGTGCCCGTCCAGAGTCCGTTGCCGGCGTCCGTCATGGGATTGCAGTTGCCGCACCAGCCGTTGTAGGTGCCGTTGGTGTAGACATTGGCGCCACTGGCCAGTCCGTAGTTGCTCATGTCCACCTGGAAGGTCACCGCGAAGAGGCAGGAGCCGTCGTCCGTGATGGCCTCATTGTCATAGTTGACCGCATTGCCATCCGTGCAGCCCGGTGTGAAGGTGCAAGAGCCATCGTCGGTCGTGACGTAGCTCACGTAGTTGAGGGCGGTGTTGTCGGTACATCCCTGCGTGGCGCGGGTGAAGTTGAACCTCCACCATCCACCGCCGACGTTGATGTCCACGGAGAGGGCGTTGTTGTCTACGCTGTTTAGGCCGTAAGTAATGGATGTCGCAGCGTCAGCCGGATTGCCGATTTCAGCACCGTTGACCACCTTGCTCAGGCCCAAGAATGCGCCGAGTCCATTCAATGTGATCTCGCCGTTGGCCATGGAGTAGGTGGCGGCATTGGATCCGTCATGCGGCGCAACGGGGGCGTTGCAGCCTTCGGAGACACCTTGCCACGTTTCCGTCCAAGTTTGGGTGCCCATGATGTTTTGGAAGCTGCCGTCTCCGTTGAAGACAAACAGGTCGTCTTCCAAGCATCCGCGGTCGCCAGGAGCGGTGTAGGACCACCAGTCGCAGGAGCCTTGTCCGCTGCCTACGCACATGTAGGTGAGGTTCCAAGCCCCTTCCACGTTGCCGCATGAACCGTCGTCTGCCGTGGCCGCAGCATCGTAGTTGTCGGCCGTGGAATCCATGCATCCGAGGATATCGGTGGTGCACACGCTGCAGCTGTTGAAGCACACGAGACCGAGGTCCGTGGCCGCATCAAAGGTGGCCGTGCGGTTCGTGAAGCCACCGTCCATGGCGGTGCAGGATTCTCCTCCGGAAAACTCCTCTTGGGCAGCCCATCCGTCCAAGGTGAACTTGTACTGAATGGTGCCGGGCTCGAGCGGGATGGTCAATGCCCAGGTTCCGTCGCCATTGTCGGTCATGGGGTTGCAAGACCCGCACCAATTGTTGTAGGTGCCATTCACAAACACCCCTCCGAATGTGCCTTCGTATTGGGACATGTCGACTTGGAAAGTGACATCCACAGTGGTAGGCGGTGCGGGACAATCCGCGGTGCATTCTCCAAAGCAATATTCCAAGGATGCAGCCGCAGAAAGAGGTGCCAGATAGCGGTCGTTGTAGTTGTTGACATCGGCACAGGTTTCTCCAGCCAAATCTTCCTTGGTGTTCCAGTCGCCACCGTGGGTGGGGCTGTTAAAGAACACCCAGTTTCCTGAAGTTCCTTCTAGCAAGTCCAGCGTGATGGACCAGTTGTTGTCGCCGTTGTCGGTCAGTGCATGGGCGTCAGATCCACCGAGGAATCCGCCACCTACATACATGCCGAGCGGACCC
>CBFHUP010000075.1:0-9371 GCA_965659115.1 uncultured Flavobacteriales bacterium
CTCCTCCTCGGCTTCGGTCAACAGTGCATCATCTTTCGCTGCCTGCTCAACCGCGGCCAGTTCTTCTGTTGCAGCCTCTGACTCCAGAACCTCTTCCCAAGCAGAAGCCCAGTCCCGCCAAGCCACCTCAGCTTGGGCCAAAACTTGACGCTGTGTCAATGCCCTGTCGAATGCTGCCGCATCTCCGCTTTTCCTGCTGCGCTCCAAATCTTCGGCCTCCCCTTCCTTGCGCTGGGCGGTGGCCCACAATTCACGCGCTCGAACGACAGCATCGCTGTTGCCCATCCCAGCAAATTCTCTTTCCTCCCATTGTGCCAGCAACGGAGCACGTTCACGTTCCCAGTCCTTTCGCAAGGCGACCAGTTCATCTATGACCGATGCCACCAAACCAGAATAAGCGCTGCGCACCGCCGGCGGCAATTCCATCAATTCCGCACCATCGGAGACGGGCGCTACGCCTTGACCATCGGAAGCCCGCGAGAGGCGCTCCCACTGTCGGGCGACATCCTTAGAAGCTGCTACCGCTGAATCCCATTGCCCCGACCAATCGGCCCCGTCTTGCGCCAAAACGCCACGGGTCTCGTCGGTTTGAGGAGCACCACTTAAAGGAGGGAGCAATTGGGCGACCAATGCCACCTCTGTTGATCCGACAACATCGATGAACGTCTCTTGAACCTTCGATTCTTCTACAGTCGATGCTGCGGTCCCACCGTCAGGTGATTCCCCTTGAGAAACTCCAACTTCAGAACCGTCTGCCTCCAATCCCAACGGAGCGGAATCGGAAACCGCGGCATCATTGGCAGTTGCCATGGCCAAAGACTCCATTGATTCGAGTTCATTGTTCCAAAATTCGCGGTTGAGCTCCAACTCTACCTGCTGTCGGTCCAACCAATCCCCGCGCCATCCACTGCGTTCTTTGCGGTCCCACGCTTGATCAGAATCCTCGAGCACGGCCTCCCACCGTTCGATCAATGCATTGCCCTCCTCCACCTGCATCACGGCATCTTCAGGGCGCGTTTCTGGCATCCCGCGGTTGGCGTCTCTCCAATCGGACCAGCGCACTTTGAGCGGTGTGAGGTTGAGGTCCGAAGTCTCC
Source organism: uncultured Flavobacteriales bacterium (assembly GCA_965659115.1). Lineage (GTDB taxonomy): Bacteria > Bacteroidota > Bacteroidia > Flavobacteriales_D > Sanyastnellaceae > UBA8752. The sequence continues at coordinate 1,097 of CBFHUP010000075.1, forward strand.
CACAATTCGCGAATGGCCAGCTTTTCCCTGCGCAGGGCCAAGGCGGCCTCACCGGCGACTTTGGCCAGAGAAGCCTTGGTCGCTGACTGAACGGCGAAGCTCCATTTGTCGAGCATGTCCCGCATATCTGCCACGGCGACACCGTCTTGTAGAATGGGCTCCATCATGTCACTTTGAGGCAACCAAGCCTCCATCTGATCGAGCAAATCGTACAACTCTCCAGCCTTGTTGAAATCAGGCTCGTCTAAGAATCCCTGTTCCAAAGTCAAGATGCGCTCGGCACGCTCTTCCCACACTTCGACGACAATTTCTGGCCTCGAAGCCAACAGCGATTCGACAATTTCTGGGTCTTTTGGGACTTGTTGGGCCAACACCTCAGACGCGTCTGTCGCCCAAGTGTCCATGTCACCGGCAGAGGGTTTCCCACTGGCTTCACCATTGGACTGCGTGGCGCCTTCTGGATTCCCAGCGTCGGTCTGGCCATCTGCTTCGCCCTCCGATGTGGTCGCGCTCACCAACGGTGGCTCATCGGCAGTTTCCGTATTTACGGCGACTTCTTCCTGTCCAGGAGATGAAACATCCGAGGCCGGAGAGGCATCCGAGGCCGGAGAACTTTCCGAGGCCGGAGAGGCATCCGAGGACGGAGAAACTTCCGAAGACGGAGAATCTTCCGAGGACGGAGAAACTTCCGAGGACGGAGAAACTTCCGACGACGGAGCGACGGACGCCAGGTCTTCGATGGTCGGTTCCGCAGCGTTGCGCGTTCCAATCCAGTTGGCCCATCCACCCTCGCTGTTTACGAAGGCCACATCGGATTCAGAGTCCGAAGCACCCGAAACCCCCGAGGCACCCAAAGCACCCGACGCGCCTCTTGGTCCAGAATCTGCACCCACCTGCAAGTCAGACAATACGGCCCAATCGGCCAACACATTTGACTTGTCGTCCAAGTCCCAACCCGAAGAGGTCTTCTTGAGTTCCCAGGCCCCCTCGCCTGCCCCGAAAGACTCCGCCACTACGTTTCCTGCCGCGTCTTCTAAAACAATCCTCACGCTCTCATCTCCAGAAAACGCCAGGTGGGCGGCATCACCGCCGTTCAAATCACGAACAGACACCTCTTCTCCACTGGCAAATACCCTCAACTTGAATCCTTCTCCATCCACCTCGTCCGCGGACCAGGCCACTGACCCCGTGGCCATTTCACCCTCTCCTAAGCCGATGCGGTACGCGTGGACTTTGCCCTCAACCGCAGCACGGTTGGATGCCATCCATGCCCCGCCCGCAGCTTCAGGGATAAAGAAAACATCGTCGTTCACAGAGTTAATGGGATAGGGCAATCGATAAGGCTGTCCAGTAGGCAAGCCGTCCATACCACAGGTCACCGCATAGATGTCAAAGCCCCCCAATCCTCCAGGACAATTGGATGCGTAATAGAGCACACCTTCTCGGGAGAGGTACGCATCCTTTTCGTCATATTCCGTGTTGATGGTCCCCTCAAGCAACTGGGGCTCTGTGTATGCTCCTTGGCGGATTGATACCCGGTACAAATCCCATCCAGTGGCCCCTTTCTTGCCCAGCGAAGCATACACCAGCACAGTGTCTCCATCGTGCAAAGCCATGCGCCCTTGACCATACCTCAGGTCGGCTTTGGATCGCAAAGAGCTCGGTGTGGCGACCAACCTCAAGCCCTCGACTTCAGGGTCGTAATAGCGAAAGGCCGCATCAGGGTCGGAAGGGATCCGGTCAAATACCTCCAGCGATACAGCCTCTGCGGGTTGCCAATCTGCATTCTCGCATGACAAAGCGCCTGCTTCGGCTTCTGCTTTGAACCTCCCTTTTTTACCAGCTGCTGCCAAATAAGCGGCGTAAAGGTCTCGTGCCCGTTCAAAATCGTATTCGAGTTGGGCCAGGCGGGCCTGGTGAAAACCGAGGTCCAGGTCATTGCACCCCATGCGCAACGCAATGCGCAAGTGCCTCCGAACCAAAGACAGACGTCCGGGCTCTTTGAGCGCACACCCTGCCAACCGTCCATGCAAACAAGCTTCTTCAGGAAAAAGGCTGACAAGCCGCTCATAATCAGGGAGAGCGCCCAACAAATCACCCGCTGCATACGCGGCTTCTGCACGGCTGCGCACATCGGCCTGAACAGGGTCTCCTTGGCCAAAAACAGCAGCCTCGCACGTCCAAAAAAGCAGACATAAAAGCCACTGCCAAGGCCGTCTAGAACCTTGAAAAAATGAGCGCGCGACCCCAAATGGATGCATATCAGCAAATTCACACGGAGAGTGACACCAACGCGTAGGAGTGGCTCGGTTTTTCAACAGGAAAGGCCTGACCTTTTGCCGCCGCTCTCGCCCACTACCTTTGCGCCCAGATTCGCACGACATGTCCAACGCATTTTTTCAAGTCCCCTACCCCGAAAATGAACCGGTCTTAGGCTACGGCCCCGGCAGTCCGGAACGCGCCGCCCAACTGGCCGAATACGAGCGCATGCTCAACCAAGACCCTGTAAAGGTCCCCATGGTGATCGGCGGCAAAGCCATCTTTACCGATGACCAGCGCCCCCTAACCCCACCCCATGACCACCAACGGGTCATCGGACATGCTCACTTTGGGAAAACCGAACACGTAAAATCCGCCATCGACGCTGCACTGGAGGCCCGCAACAGCTGGTCAGCCCTCAGTTGGGAACACCGGGCCAGCATCTTTTTGAAAGCTGCGGATATGCTTGCAGGACCATGGCGCACCCGCATCAATGCGGCCACCATGCTGGCTCAAGGCAAGAACATGCACCAAGCAGAAATCGATGCCGCCTGTGAGTTCATCGACTTTCTGAGGTTCAACGCCCACTTTGCCCAAGAAATTTATGCCCAGCAGCCTGAGAGCGCTCCGGGAATTTGGAACCGCTTGGAATACCGTCCACTCGAGGGCTTCGTATTTGCCATCACCCCATTCAACTTCACGGCCATTGCAGGCAACTTGCCCATCGTGGCCGCGCTGATGGGCAATGTGGTCATTTGGAAGCCATCGGATGAGCAGATTTATTCTGCCCACGTCATCATGGAGTTGCTTCATGCAGCCGGACTGCCAGAAGGGGTCATCAACCTGGTGACCGTAGACGGTCCCGTGGCTGGCGATGTGGTCTTCAATCACCCCGACTTCGCAGGATTGCACTTTACGGGCAGCACCGGCGTTTTCCGTCACCTGTGGCAAACCATTGGCCAAAACATTGCTCAATACAGAACCTATCCTCGGATTGTAGGCGAGACCGGTGGCAAAGACTTCATCATTGCCCACAAATCAGCCGAAGTGGATGAGGTGGTAACGGGCATCCTGCGTGGGTCGTTTGAGTTTCAAGGGCAGAAATGCAGCGCAGCAAGCCGCGTCTATCTGCCAGACAACATCTGGCCCGAGGTCAAGGAGAAGCTGGCAGCCGAAGTGGCCACCATCAAGGTGGGCACTCCAGGCGATCCGGAGAACTTCATGGGCGCGGTGATCAGCCGTAGGTCTTTTGACAAGATCAAGGGCTATATAGATTACGCCAAAGAGCATCCCGATGGGGAAATCTTGTGCGGAGGAACCTATGATGACAGTGTCGGGTACTTCGTGCAGCCCACGGTCATTGTGGCCGCTGACCCTCACTTTAAGTCCATGGAGGAGGAAATTTTTGGGCCCGTGGTCACCATTTACGTTTACCCTGCAGATGACTTTGAGGGCGCACTTGAATTGGTCGATTCCACGAGCGAGTATGCACTGACCGGAGCTGTTTTTGCCCGAGAGCGCTATGCCATTGACGACGCCATGCGGGCATTGGAAAATGCTGCCGGCAACTTCTACATCAATGACAAACCAACGGGTGCCGTGGTGGGGCAGCAGCCTTTTGGCGGCGCGCGTGGGTCAGGAACCAACGACAAGGCCGGATCGCTGCTCAATCTGCTCCGCTGGGTCAGCCCTCGGACCATCAAGGAGACGTTGGTTCCACCAACGGATTACCGCTATGCCTTCCATCAGAAGTGAAGCGAAAACCACACAACAAAAAAGGGCGCCAAAGCGCCCTTTTTTATTCAGTATAAATCCGTTTAGACTGCTACAAGCTCCTCAACTTCCCTGCTCACTTTCTTAGAGACAGGCTTTGCGGTCGCCTTCTTGGCTGCTGCTTTCTTGGCAGCAGGCTTCGCTGCTGCTTTTGCAGAAGCTCCGGCACCCATGCGGGCCTTGACTTTAGACTCTGCGCGTGACGTCGCAGAAGGGCGCCGTGGCTTTCGGCCGCGATCGTCCATTGGAATGTCCGCGACTTCAGTCAGGAGCGCATCATATGGAGCTTTCAAGACGCCTTCTGATTGGAGCCATGAAGTCAACACCAAGAAGCGCTCTTTCTTATTTGGCATTCCTACAGTGTCCACTTTACCGAGGTGCGTCCTCAAGCGGAAAGCAGCATTAAGAATGCTCGCCTTGGCGTTTTTCTCTTTTGAAGAAGGCAAGTTGTGCATCACCATGGCATCCCGAATCAATTCAGAATAGCTCAAGGGGCGGTCACACTGACGCAACCGGCGCAAAATGAAGTTCCCCCAGACACTCTTAGGTCCACGCTTCTTGGGACGGCCCGCCTTCTTGGCCTTCGCCTCGGGGGTTTCTTCCTTACGGGGTCGTCCGCGTTTTCTCTTTGGCGCTGAAACCAGAGCTGGCTCAATTTGAGCGGCCTCTGATTTTTGTGTTGATGCTGGAACTGCAACGGTGGACCTTCCATCCGTGATGGCATTCGACCCGCCATTGAGTCTGGCTATCACCTGGTCCACGTGCTGTAACCTGGAGAGCAGTTGAAACCTTTCCTGCTCGTAAAAGCTGCGGATATTCTGCAGCTCACTGTCCTGAAATTGGACTTTGGCACTTTTAGCCATTCATTTTTATTTAGAGTGTAAACACGATCATTGCGTATTCGTCAGGAGAAACGAAGAAACAACATTCGCAGGAAACCACAACTTCCTCAGTTTCAAATAAAAACAAATCCCCGGGGCAAGCCCCGGGGACGTCAAGGCCGTAAGCCAGATTCTGTTGTCCAAAAGGACTTCCACCATTGATCTGCGCAACCTACCCTCCAGCATCGGACGGGTCGCCCTCAAGCACTGGTTTACATGGTCTTGCAGCCCGAAAGGTTTGCCTAAGCCGTGTGGTCACCCAACACGCTGGTGGGCCCTTACCCCACCTTCTCACCCTCACCTGTGCCCGAAGGCCATCGGCGGTCTAAATTTCTGAAGCACTGTCTGTCATCCTTGCGGATGCCTCTCCTTTCAAAGAGTTCGGTACCCTGCGCTGTCCGGACTTTCCTCACCCCAGTAAACCAGGGCGCGGCGGAACACCTTGAACCGCAAAGATACCGCTCAATCCCAAGTCACATCGACCACCACCGTGGATTCTCCTCGGCGCACTTCAACAGCCGTCGTTTGGCCCTCTTCGAACTTGGAAAGTCCCTCCATGTAGCCCATCATATCGGCAACGTCAACCTCTCCAATGCGAACAACAACGTCCCCCTTCTGGAGTCCAGCAATTTGCGCCGGACGTCCCTCACTCACACCATCTATGCGCATTCCAATTCCCGAAAAAAGGTAGTCAGGAACCACACCCAATGTCACTTTGAAACGGGGGGCATCGTCGTTGGAACTGTCCTTGGTCTTCACAAATGGAATGGAATCCAATTGTGCCAATTCTCGAACAATACAAGCAGCAAAATCAGCCACACGCACCATGCCTTCGTAATTCAACTTGTCGGCGGTATCTGTTGGCTTGTGATAGTCCTCATGCTGGCCAGTAAAGAAGTGCAATACAGGTATGTCAGACAGGTAAAACGAAGTGTGGTCGGATGGACCGACGCCGCTTTCGCTCAGGACCAGCTCAAATCCCGCTCCTGGGGCTCCGTTGCAGATGTCTAAAACACCGTTCCAAACCGGCGATGTACCGTTGCCGTAAACAGCGAGGGTATCGCCGCGCAAACGCCCGACCATGTCGAAGTTGATCATCCAATCCACATGCTGCAGTCCCACGGTGGGCTCATCCGTGAAATGGTTTGACCCCCACAGACCTTTTTCTTCCCCACTGAAACTGGCCATCAACAAGGGGTGATCGGCCAATGGCGCCGCTGCATGCCGAGAGGCCAACTCAAGCAAAGTGGCCACACCACTGGCATTGTCATCGGCTCCAGGATGGACGAGGGAGTCTCCCTCCTCGACCCCGCGCCAAAGGCTGTTTTCATCGCCCCACCCCAAGTGGTCGTGGTGACAGCCGATCACCCCCCACCGTTTTGTGGTATCGGCCAAAGACGCCGTTGCCCCCAACACATTGCGGCCCACAATCTCGCCAATCACGGCCATGCCCATCGTCTTGAGCGTGTCGCCATGGACTTGCATCGGAGGATGGGGCTTGTAACGAAACGTTTGAAAGAAACCCGAATCGCCCGCCGCAGACAAACCCAGCTGAGACATCCGCTTTGCCAACCATTCGCCGGCAGCATAAGCCCCGGGCTTCCCCGTCTCCCTGCCTTCAAACCTGTCGGCTGTCAACGCTTCTACATCTTGCCTCATGGCTGAGACCGTAGCCGAGGCCCCCATGTCCTGAACCACAAGGTCAGAGCTCCCTCCTTCTCTGCAGCCGGCAATGAGCACGGTTGCGCAAAAGATGCTGAGATAAAGGACACTGTAACGTGCTGATGGGAAACGGGATGGAAAATGATTCATAGAAGATGGACTGAACGATGTGCCGCGAAGTTCTACATTCGCGACGCTTTTTCACCCCATGCGGTACACAACCTCCCTCCAGCCTTCGCAGGCCCTCGTCTTGGCCTGCGCCCTCTTCCTCGTTTCTTGTGCTGAAACCAGCTCAGACGAGGCCGCCAGCGACAGCGCCAACGTCACCGCTACGGCGATCCCCGCTCCAGAGCCCTTGCAAATGACCGAGCTTCCAGACAGCTTGGACCGCGGGTACGATGACGAAGTGCACCTGAACAATGTGCGCCAATTGACCTACGGCGGTGACAATGCAGAAGCTTATTGGTCATTTGACGGGAAAAGCTTGGTCTTCCAGGCGACCAATCCGAGTTGGAACACCTCGTGTGACCAGATTTATGTGATGGACCTTTCTGACGGGACGCCCTCCTCAGAAACTCCTGCGCCCGTGAGCACGGGACTGGGCCGCACCACCTGCGCATTCTTCATGCCTGGAGACACCACTGTACTGTATGCCTCCACCCATGCGGCCGATACGGCTTGTCCGGAAACTCCACGCCGCGGCCCCAACAACGAGTACGTGTGGCCCATCTATGCGGGATACGACATCTACACCGCCCCCATCGGCGGTGGAGAACCCACCCTCCTCATTGGAGGTGAGGGTTACGATGCCGAAGCCACAGTAAGCCCTCAAGGCGACAAGATTGTGTTTACCAGCACCCGGGACGGCGACCTCGACCTCTACACCTGCGACATTGACGGAAGCAACATCAAGCGCATCACTCAGAAACTCGGGTACGACGGCGGCGCTTTCTTTAGCCCTGATGGCCAGTACCTGGTGTGGCGCGCGAGCCGTCCAGAAGTCGGAGCCCCCATCGACGAATACGTCAGTCTTCTCAAAAAAGGGCTGGTACAACCCACTGAAATGGAGCTGTACATCGGCCGGGTAGACGGAACCGAAATCCGCCAAATCACCAACCTCGGTGGGGCCAATTGGGCACCTTACTTTCACCCAGACGGGAAGCACATCCTGTTCAGCTCCAACCACAAAACGGGCGCTTTCCCGTTCAACATTTTCATGACCGACACCCAAGGCATGGAACCTGTTCAAATCACGTTTGACAATGCCTTTGACAGCTTCCCCATGTTCTCGCCCGACGGCAAGCACATTGCATTTAGCTCCAACCGCAACAACGGGCGAACCCGTTCGACCAACGTGTTTGTAGCCGACTGGATCGAATAAACATGGCCACTTACGCGGTCATCAAACCCTTTGGGATGCTCAGTCAATTCACGCCTGAAGCGGGCCACCCCGTTTTGAGCGAACTGGGTGAATTCCCCAAAGACGTCTACCCGGTTGGCCGATTGGATAGAGACTCCGAGGGCTTGCTGCTTTTGACCAATGACAACAGGCTCAAGCGACGAATCTTGGAGGGTCAAGGCGCCGAACTGATCTGGAAGACCTATCATGTCCAGGTCGAAGGCACGCCAACCCTAGAGGATTTGAGGGCTTTTGAGCGCCCTATGCAGATCAAGGCCAAGGGCAAGGTATGGACGACCCT
>CBFHUP010000076.1:0-8954 GCA_965659115.1 uncultured Flavobacteriales bacterium
TCACCGTTCCCGTTCCAGAGGACGGTATGCCTTCCAATTCGAGCAGGTCACCAGGGTAGAAAAGGCCATCTTCTCCTAGGATTCCACAAAGTGATTTGCCCGTCTTAGGGCAAAATTCAAGGAAGTAAAGGTCAGCAGTGGCGGAACCAAATGTGATGGATTCGTGCTTAGATAGAATTTGTGCTACCGGTTCAAGTCGTCCTTCTCCGGTGGTCATGAAGAGACGGTCATTCTTGCTTGCCTTGCCCATTTCATCATACCAAGACAGCCCGGAAAGCTGCAAGTCAAGCTTGCGGCTCGCAAAGGGTTCGAGTTCCGTGGCATCTCCTTCAGGATCGAAAGCGACATCTGAAAACCCGTCGGTGATGGAGGTCAAGATGGGCCGGCCCGTTTCTTCATCATACCGCATGTTTTTGACCACACTCTCCATTCCCGTTTGCACGGTAGTAATGGATTGAATCATTGCAGGCCGATGTGATTGCATGACCGTGGCATGAACCCCTTGTACTTCTGTCATGATGGAGCCCCAGGGAAAAAAAGAAGGGACGCCAAACACAACAGGAACTGCTACCGGGGTTAGGGAAATACTCACATCCATGTCCGCTTCGAACTGGAGGTTGACCTTATGGTTCCGTATGAATTTTCCCATAAAATAGACCTCGTCGAATACACCGAAATCCTTCATGCCCTCGTTCCATCCATCTAGGGTATTCACACTTTCCCCTGGTTCGAAGTACTGATATGTGGTCCGTGAGACAGGCACCCTGACACCCTCGCGGTCCCGTTCTGCGCCATACATGACCGTCTCTGCCTGCTTTCCAGGCATGTCGCTCGTCGTCACACGGACTCCTTGCGAATACCAGAGGCCCTTGCGTGTGACTATGCTGAATAGTGAGTTGAGTGGATTGTTCGGCTTGAGAATGTCCAATTGGGACCGGCTCGGGTCTGTGTATTCAATAATCGTTGGGTGGGTCTTGTGGGAGTAAAAACGGTGCACTGTTTCGCCTTCTCCGGACAGGTCATCGTGGATTGAACGTTCGGTGACCTCTTCGTAGGATATGCCGGGGGAGGGAAGGAAACTCTCACCTACCGGACCTGTCTGCGTCTCGTTATCCTCACCGCCCAGTGCGCGTTCTAAATCGGTCTGCGGTTCCTTGGCAAGGGGCTCAAACAATGCACATTCTTCATACATGGCCCGCGGTTCGTTGGCCGCCACCCCGGAGGAGACCCACTTACCTAGGTTGTTGTTCCAGACCTCGTATCCGAACTCGGTACCCGTAAGCAGCGCTCCCTCTATGTTGGATCCGTCCTCAATTCCAGGGTCGTATACCATTAGCCTCTTGACGCGCAGCCCACCTCCGATTTTGTGAGCGCCATCTAAAAGCGGAATTCGGACATAGGACTCTGCCGGGTCATAAATGTTGCAGATCGCCCCGGGCCACCCACTGCCAAACAACTGGTTGTCCGCGCTGGCCGCTTCGTCTAGTACTCTGGCGATGTCAGACATCAGCGCGTCGCCGCCATTGCCCAAATCGATAGAACTCAATCCGCCAATGGAGACCCGTGGGTATTTTTGATAAAAGTCCCAGCAGGCATCTTGGGGCAGGCTGTAATTGCCGCTTTCTTCAATCTCAATGAAGAGGCCGTTTGCGTCTGTTCCGACCGCTTCGACGTTTACGAAAGCAGGGAAATAGTTCCATCCATTTTCATCCTTGGGGTCGGTGCTGGCCGTTCCGGACATTTGGAAAAGCACTTTTGTAAAGACACGATTTCCAACCAGTTGGTCCGAAAGTGCTTCCGCGATTTCATCTTGGACGCCATTGCCGTTGTCATCTGTAATGTCCCATCCAAGGCCAGATACATCAACAAGAAAGTCAGTATCTAGGTACAGTTTGTCATGAGATGAAGTCACGTTAAGGTTGAGTGGCACCATAACCTCGCCCAGTCGGTTTTGGACGTGGCGGTATTCGTGTTGCTCGTACTGTGGGAGAATTCGTGTGCCAGCAGGGGTGATGATTTGCTTCAGACAATGAGCGGCGGGATCTGAATCAACCAAAGTGCCGGCATTCAAACGCCGCCATTTGTGGTAGCGCGACCAATGGTCCTCTTCCCAGTTTTGGTGGGAGCCCCAAGCATCCGTTACACCATAGCGGTATGATGGAGACTCATTTAGGCCAGCATATTCGAGAAAGAGACCGTCGTACTTATCCCTTAAATGCTGGGATTCAAGCATGGGGACCGCAGGTGAACCCAGCGGGTTTGTTGTGGGGTATTCGTAGCCAAAGGAGAAGTGTCGTGCGTCTTCTTCGACTTCATTTTCCTCGATGGTGACCCCATTGAGGGTCAATTTTCCACCGCCCGTTGCAGTGCCACTAATCGAACCTTCCTCATAAGTGGCCTGCCATGAAGTATAGTCGTAGTTGAAGCTGACTGACTTGAGCAGTTTATCCGGTCCACCTGAACCGGATTGGTCTTTGGCGAAGAGGTTGATGTTATCTAATTTTTCTAGCTGGGAGGTCCCCCATTGCGATCCGTCTCGCACCGTTCCGGCAGCATTGAAATCTGCTATTCTCGCGCCATCGGTTCGTCCGCTGGTTGTGAATTCGGCGTAATGCGTCCGGGTCTCTATGCGCTCGAGGATATACACCTCTTTCTCGCCGAGCGAAAAACTGGCCATATCATCTTCCGTGTCACCCACTGAGCCAGAATGAAAATGACTTCCTGCGACCGGGTCGCGAAATCTGAACCAGTCTGCACTTCCATCGCTTTTGTCCATGCTACCGAACAAGCGCTTGTATTTAAATCTGACCCAAGAGCCCAGGTCGTCATCTGTGCATCCGTCATCGAGCACATCAATGTAGTCGGGGGACGTGATGGCCGTCAATAGCCAGGACGTGGCTACGGGTTCAGATGTAAGCTTGCCCTGCACCAAGTCGAATCCTTCGAGGCCATCGGTCACGCTGGTTTCATCTCCTTTTAGGATGAGGTCAACATCAGGTGTGGGGCAAAAAATCACATTGTGGTTGATGATATCGTGTGCGTCCGCATCCACGCGGTATGAAAGGTCCAGTTTGTTGCGCTCGAACACTGGAATGCCGAAAGTGTAGCGGGTTCCACTTTCATTGAGAATTTCGAATTCAGAAAGTGTCTCCTCCGGAACCGTGGAGTAATCCACAAAATTGGCAGGGGCGTTGGCGTAATTGCGCCTGTCAAACTGGCGGTGACCGCTTGAGGCATCGTCCATCGTTCGCGCATCATTCCACCGAACTGTTTTCATCAATTCGGGTCGCCAATTTGCATCGGTAGTGCCTGAAATACTCGTGGTGAGCTCTAGCGTTCTATGCTTTGTAGCGTCTTTTCCATAATAGGTTTCTGCGTCCAGACCATTCCAGTTGTCTGCATTGACGCCTCTGATTACATCCCCGTCTCCAAGGATTTTCCTGCGCAGTCCGAGGTCTCCTTTGAACGCAAAGAACCTGCGGTCTTTTTCCGTTGGAAACGAAAATGTGTTGCCGTTGTCCTCAGCCATCCAACTGCGCAAGTCCACTTCGGAGGTGAGATCTCTGCTTTTGGAGGCTCCTACAACTACATTAAGCACGGTTGGAAGCCCGGCACCCAACCCAAGTTCAATACCGAAGTCAGAAGATGTAGAACTGAACTCAACCCCACGTGGGTGGAAGCTGCCCGGCTTTGAAAAGAAACAGCGGAATTGTCCTCCAAGACTGCCGGCTGCAACCGAAAAGTAATCTGGGGTTTGCACCGGTAGCGGCGTGAATCGGTCGTTCTCGTCTAAAGCGTGAGGTCGCTCCTCGAAGAAGTCCATAGCGGCCATTGTGCTCTCTTTGGAGTCTAGGGTCAATTCCCCAGAAAACATGTAGCCGTAGACATCAATCTCCTCGTAAGGTGCATAAGTCATTTGCGTGATTGAGGCGTTGAAGCCCGCCTCGGGTCCTATGTTGGGAAGGGCAGCATATTCAAGAGAGAAGTTGCCTGAGAAGCGAACTTCACTGGCACCGTTGGAATAAGTGGGCAATCCGAAGGTTTGGGGACTCAGGCTCAGGCTACTTATACGGCTTCTGGCCTTTTTTCCAAAATTTCGAAACACACCTTCAGGCCTGTCCTTGGGGGTGGAGGGTGACTTCGAGATGGAGCCCACAATTCCTTCGATGGCCACCACAGGATTAAACGAGAATGAAAACAGACCGTCGCCGGCTTCATTCATGTATGATATGCCTGCTCCGAATCCACTCAGATTGAAGCCCATTCGCGGCAGGATGCCACGCTGGTTATCCAAAGCGATGCCGTTGCGCAGACCGAGGTTGACGGCAGAGAGAATTTCAGCGCCAAGAATGGCGTCAAGGGTGAGTTTCTGGTAAACTGGTTTTTTGTCGATGTTGACGATCTTAATGCCGTTGAAATCGTCTGGGATCCCGCTGGCATTTCGCGTGATGGCACCGGGTCCAAGGGTCCAGCCGAATCCCACCCAGCTGGCAGCCTCTTCGGGGTTAGGGGGCGCATAGCCAAGCACGATAGGGTATGCTTCTCCGGCAGCACCTGGTATGTTGATCAGTGGCAGAGAAAAGCTGAAGGCGCCGGTAGCCTTATCGACCTTTGCCCCTGTGGAACTCGGGTCCACGAAACCTGCCAAATCGGTATTCGATGCCGTCTCACCTTGGGCCGTTGCTTGAGTGTGGAGGGCCAGGGCGATAGAGCCCAGGTACAGACACCTCCATATGTTCCCTTGAAACGCAGAATGGATTCCGTTCATCTCAGCAATCGATTTGTTGGCCAAATGCACCGAGTATGAGGAGGAGGTCGGGGACGGAGACGATGCCGTCACCATTGACGTCTGGACAACCTTCAATAGGGCCGTTGTCGTTGGGGAAGGTGCAGGTGCCGTTGTCCTCTGTGGCCTCACGATTGAAGTTCTCGGCGTTGGAATAGGTGCAGCCACTGACCTCATGGATGTCACAGGTTCCGTCTTCGTCAAAGTCGAGGCAAACGCCCTCGCAATCATAACCTGGAAGTGCATAAAGGCAGCTCTCTTCGTCGGCCGGAACCGTCGCATTAGGGTCGAAGTTGCAGGCCGCCACTTCCATGCAGCCTAGGTTGATGCCCATGCCTCCGCAATTGTAACCCAACGCAGGGTAAACACAGAAATCTTCATCTCCTTGATTTGTAGCATTGGGATTGAAGTTGCACGCTTCGGGGTCCATACAGCCCGTTTCTTCTATCCCGTCGCAGATGCCATTCTCATCGATATCGAAAAGGCAGTTGCCATTGCAGTCAACGAGGTTACCTGAATAGAAACAGGTTCCATCCTCCTCTGTGGCTTCGGGATCAAAGTTGCAGGCCTCAGAATCTGTGCAGCCGTTCAGTTCAATGCCGTCACACACCCCGTCATCATCTAGGTCCTCGAGACATTCACCGGCACAGTTGAAACTCGGTAAAGGGTAATAGCAGCCTGTATTGTCCGTAGCCTGGGCGTTGTAGTTACAGGCCTCTGGTTCCATGCAACCGGGAATCTCGAGGTCGTCACAGATGTCATCGCCATCGGTATCTAGCAGGCAGTCTCCGTTGCAGTCGAATGCGGGCTGAGCGTAGATGCAGCTGCCATTGTCGTCGGTCGCTAGTGGGTCATAGTTGCACGCCATGCCATCCATGCAACCGGGAACCTCATCGGCATCGCAAAGGCCGTCACCGTCCGTATCGCTCAAGCAATCGCCGCCGCAGACGCCGAGGGCATCGAGCTGGTTACCCTGGCAATCGCAGTCGCCCGGGGGGAGTGGACTGCAGCCACAGGTGAAAATGGCACCGGGACCATTGCAGATGCCGCACGCATCATAGAAACCGACACAGTCGTCCACGAGGTCGCAGATGCCATCGCCATCCAAATCGGAAGGGCAATCACCGCCACAGACGCCGATGGCATCCATGAGGTTGCCATTGCAATCGCATGCACCGGAGGCTATCATGTTGCATCCGCAGTCGTACACCGGGCCCGGTCCGTTGCACACCCCACACTCATCGTACCCTCCCACACAACAGTCAAGATCGTCACATTCTCCATCGCCATCTATGTCACCCGTGCAGGTGCCGCCGCAGATGCCGAGGGCGTCGAATTGATTGCCTTCGCAGTCACAAGCTCCAGCGGGGAAGTCATTGCAGCCACAAGCGAGGGTAGCGCCGTTGCCATTGCAAACCCCACATTCATCCATGAAGCCAATGCAAGGGTCTTGGTCGTCGCAGATGCCATCTCCGTCGAAATCGGAAAGGCAGGATCCTCCGCACATTCCAATAGCGTCGGCCGTGAGGCAGGACCCATCATCGTCAGTAGCCTCTGGGTTAAAGTTGCAAGAGCAAGGCCACGTGCACCCATCGACCTCGTCTTGGTCGCAGACCCCGTCTCCGTCGGCATCGCCGCTCTCACAGATCGGGATGTCGAATACACATGAACCGTCGTCCTCAATGGCGAGTGGGTCGTAGTTCAATGCGATTGGATATGTGCAACCCGGACCGCTGATGCCAGGGGTGCAAACCTCAGCGATAGTGGAGAATGTAAACTCTCCGCCAGTGGCCACATACTGTCCGTCGATGGTCAGGGCGTAGCCACCGTTTCCGTAAGCGCAGCACATGCCGTCGCCGAATTCATCGGCCACCGTCAGGGTGTAGCACCCCGGGCATAGGCTGGTGCTCACCACAAGCGTGGAAAAGTCTTCGGTCCCGTTGGTGTAAGGGGTGCTGGCGAGAACGATATCGCTCTGTGCGTCCATCAATAACCAGCTGGTTTCTGCCGGGTACTGGTCGAAGTCGACCGTCATGGTAAAGGTGTGGCTTTCGTCAAAGTTGCAGGATCCGTCTTCGACGGTAGCGTTGGGATTGTAGTTGCAGGCACTGGCATTCATGCAGCCTGGGGTGTCGCCCCCGCTTGGATCGCTGCCGAAGACGCAGAGGTTACTGAGCGCGATGTTGCCCCCGATTTCAAGTCCGGTGATGTTTCCGGTGAGGATCAACGTGGCGATGAAGGCGTTGGATCCGGGGATGACCTCGGCCACGATCCCATCTGGAAGGGTTGTCGGAATCTGCGGGCCCGGTCCTACGAAAGGGAAATTGCCGTTGACACCGAGATTGATAGGAGCGCCGGACCCGTCGCCTTTCAATTGGATGGAAATTCCGGTTATGCTCACACCCGTGGGCAGGTTAGCCGCTGTCATGTCGAACCGGGCATTCGTAGCTGTGAGGAGCAGTGCCATTGGGCTGTCGATTCCCCCAGGTGATTCCACAAAGGATGCAGCCTCCATAGACCCGTCACCGCCGGGTGTGGCACTGTATGGGCTGAAGTCCATTACAATGCCCCCGCTCGTGAATTCAGGTGGGGGCTGATCAAGGCCCGGATAGAGGTTGATGAAACCCGGGTCGAATTCCTGAAAGTCGAAAACGATATCACATCCTTGAGCGGACACAGCATTCACCGAAGCGAAAACCAGCCCAATCAAGAGCAGCAATCCGGAGAGTGCCCGGCAATGCAAATTTAAAGATGAACGCACGATGCGAAGCGATTTGATGTAACTGTAAGATATTGATTTCGTGTCCTTTCCCGCAGATATCCGCGGGGAATTGACGAGATGCATATAAAAGGGGGCTAACCCTTCTTAGGCCTTACCCTTCGGCGGGAAGTACACGAGGGCGCTGAGGCGGTCGGGGTCGAGGACCTCGTTGGCCACCTCCAGCACGTCGTCGGCGGTCACCGCTTCGATGGCGTGGAAGGCTTCCTCCAAGGGCCGGACCCGGTCGTACAGCATGATGCTCTTGCCCATGGTCGACATCCAGCCCGCCCCGCTGTCTGCGCCCAGCCCGATCTGGCCGATGAGTTGTTGCTTGGCCTGCTTCAGGGTCACCACGCCGAGTCGCTTTTCACGGGCGTCCCGCAGCTCCTTCAGCACCAACCGCTCCGCGCGGGCAAACGTCTTGACGTCGGTCCCGAAGTACACGGTAAACTCGCCGGTGTCGGCGTAAGGGAAGTAGCTGCTCTCGATGTTGTAGCAGATGCCGTAACGCTCGCGAATGTTGAGCGCCAGCCGGGCATTCATGCCGGGCCCGCCGAGGTGGTTGGACAACAGCATCAGCGCCGTCCGCTTCGGGTCGTCCATCCCGTATCCGGGCGCTCCGATCACGGCGTGCACCTGGTGGACCGCATGGTCGCCTTCGCGCCGCACCGGCGTGTACCCCGTCGGCACGGAACGCTCCCCCCGCGAGGCTTGCGTCTGCCGTGCTGACAGGTACTTCTCGGTCAGCCGCTTGACCTTCTTGGCGGGCATGGGGCCCACAGAGCTGAAGACCAACCGGTCATTGCGGTATTGGCGATCGATGAACCGCAGGATGTCGTTGCGCTTGAACCCGCCCACCGATTTCTCATCCCCGAGGATGTTGCGGCCCAGGGCATGGTCCGGATAGAGCATGGCCTGGAATTCGTCGAAAATGGCATCGCCAGGGTTGTCCCGCCAGGCGTGAATCTCGTCGATGATCACGTCGCGCTCTTTGGCAATCTCCCGCTCCGGAAAGGTCGAATGGAAGGCGATGTCGGCGATCAACTCCACCGACCGTTCCAGGTGCTCCGACAGGAAAGACGCCGTGATCCACGTCTCCTCCTTGGAGGTGTAAGCATTCAGCTCGGCTCCAACGCTGTCGAGCCGATTCAGGATGTGAAAGGTGCGCCGCTTCGCCGTCCCCTTGAACAGCGAGTGCTCAATGAAGTGCGCGAGCCCATTCTCGCGGTCCAGCTCATCCCGCGACCCCGCCTCGATCAGCAGGCCACAATGCCCGACGTTGCGCCCATCCTCGAGGTGCACACACCGAATGCCGTTCGGCAACGTCCACGTGTAAAAAGTCGAAGGGTCGGGCGACATGACCCGCGAAGGTAGTCGTCCTGTTGCACAGTCTTTGGTTAATCAATG
>CBFHUP010000077.1:0-8486 GCA_965659115.1 uncultured Flavobacteriales bacterium
CCACCTCGATGACAACGTATTCGCAGCTTCCGTCATCTTCATTGGCCTCCGGATTGTAATTGAGCGCCGCATAATCGGTACAACCCATCTGCACACCACTGTCGGTGGGGTCGCATCCCGTGAACAAGAGAAGAAGGCCAAAAAAGGCCGCTGGAAGTAAATTGTTGTTTGCCATCATAGAATATACAGCCTTGCCTTTCAATAGGTTGCACGGAGCAGCCCCTTGAATTCTCCCGGCCCCTTTTTCGGGCAATGGACGGGGCACGGCCGAGTGGGCGGCTCAGAGCTCGGAGAGGTGATCAGCCAGCGGGAAGCGCAGGCGGGGGCCGTAGAGGCCTTCGGGGATGCCCTCTCCCACCAATATGGACGAATCAATCTCAATTTCGCCACGCAATCTCAAGAATTAGTCTTGCACGCAACGAATGGAAAGGCCGTAGCGAAGGGTAAGGTCTTCACGAAATATTCCGGAATTAAAGACGAAGAGGCTGCGGTAAATTCCGAGTTCGTCATTCAGTGAGGAAGTCCACCACAAACCCCTCAGACCTGCATCAATGTAGGAGCCAACGCCGTTTCTAGAGCCTCCAGGCAACCCGGAAAAACCGAAGCTGTCACTCCCATTCATCCCATTCCAACCTGATGTCGTTTTGAGCAGCCCACCCGCGAGGTTGCCAAGCCCACGCACGCCATAATCGTCAAGCTCTGATTCCGGCACGCCGACCACCATTTCCATCTCTTGCCACTCTTCATCCGTGGGCACATGCCACCCCCCTGGACAAAGTCCCCGCGCATCGGTCACTGCATACCCATTGTACAGCCTTCCATACGCAGCTAAGGCGGATGTACCGTCACACGCATCAAAATCTAGGACTAACGATTCACAAGAAGCCGAGTCTGCGCCATATACGCTGGTAGCGCCGACCCCGGACACATCAGTCATGTCCCATTCTGCGGCATCCAGCCCAGCGGTTATGGAATCACCATTTGCGTAGACAAGGGTTCTCAAATTCTCAGTGAACCAACATTGCCAACCAATTTGGACAACTGAATATGAATACCCGTCCAATGAGGGGTCAAGGCACTGATTGTCAACGAGGAAAAAGCAACTCCCGTCGTCCACGGTGTACAACGGGTCAAATTCGAGGTAATCGGGATCTGTGCAGCCTACACAAGAAAGTCCATCTCCGCCGCAGACCCCGCAGGAATCGGTGTATTGGCACGGAACATTGGATGGATCATCAAAGTTACAGGCCTCCACATTGTCGCAATTGTCTGAGCAATCCAGCACCACATCTTCTATGAAATCTACTTCAAGACATTGAAACATTTGAATCGACGGATTGCCCAGGCCGTCACCATCAGCATCGACGCAGGCTATGACAGGATAAGTACAGACCGAATCTGCGGTGAGGTAAATCGAAGGGTCGTAATTGCATGCCTCTGGGTCCGGACATCCATAGACCTGTGAGCACACCTGACCGAAATTCTGAAGGAAGATGACAAGATCCGCTACGCCTGCCAGCCCATCGCCATTCAGGTCACTCGAGCAATCCACGAAAATGCAAGAACCATCACCGAAATCAGCTTGCGGATTGTAGTTGATGGCGCCCGGC
Source organism: uncultured Flavobacteriales bacterium (assembly GCA_965659115.1). GTDB lineage: Bacteria > Bacteroidota > Bacteroidia > Flavobacteriales_D > Sanyastnellaceae > UBA8752. Next base: position 1,611 of record CBFHUP010000077.1, read on the forward strand.
TCGGTGCAACCGGCTGTGATGCAAGAACCATCGTCTAGGTTCGCATATGGGTTGAAGTTGAGGGCTTCCATTGATGTGCATCCGGTCAGGATACAACTCCCGTTATCCAAAGTGGCCAGCGAATCGTAATTCAGCGCCTGTTCGAAGGTGCAGCCCCAATCCAAGGGACAGTTACCGTCCTCATTCACCGTGAAAAGTTCCAGTTTCCTGCAGGTGTTCGATGACCAGGCCAGCGTGGTTGCCGTGTCGAACCACTCATAGGTGTATGCCCCATTGACCAGGTTGTCGAAATCACCGCTGCCGTATTGTTCGCCCGCAACATCGCCGTTCCAATCGTATACCCGATATCGGACGCTCTCAGGCAAATTGTCGGCAGTAGAGGTGATGGCGTTGTTCAGGACGGTCAGCTCCGCACTGTGAACCGGAACACACAAATCCGGCACTTCGACCTCGCCTTCCGTGCAGGAGGTGATGATCTGTCCTCCTGGGAAGAATGTCTGCATGGCTACGCAAACGTTGAATGAAAAGTCGGAACAAGCCGTGATCTGGCCTATCAAAGCACGATTGTCGATCACCTGTTGATGAATCGGGTCGTTCGGGGGAAAGAGAATTGCTCCCTGAGTTGCCTGATCTGAGCACATATTGAATCCCGAATCAAATGTGCCTGGCAAAAAAATGATGACCGATTCAGAAGACGCGGATTCCACATGGGATGTCCACCAGGAGTCGAACGCCAACTCTGGCTCCAAGCTCATGTGTACCTCTTGAATTTCAAATCCAACATTCACACCATTTGGAAAGAGGGGTGAGACGTGCTCGTAGCAACCACACGGGGCATTGTACCCAAACCCCGGAATCGGCGGTGTCGTGGCGTCATCCGCCACCGGACCGAGCAGGGTATAGCCTTCAGGGATAACGGCATACAACCGGTATCTGCGGAAGTCCGCAGGGACTTCCCCGAAATCATCGTACAACACGCTGTCCATGACGACTTCGACTTCGAGGTCAAAATCGTCGGGTATCTGTGCAAAAAGGAAACATGAATTAAGGCACGCCAAGATGGCGAAGAGAAAGCAAGTAAATCGCATGGTTATGGTGTAGCCCGAAACGGGCTCCACTGCAATATAGGGGCTAATCGAGATTCCATGGACCTGCTAGTCGCGACTGCAAAAGCTTGGCAGCTCCTCCTGAAAACCCTGTTGGCCCTATTGACGGCTTTGAGAAAGTGTCAAAAGTTCAAGACTGCTTTGTTGCAGTCACTCGGCGTCCTGCAGAGAGCGGATGGAAAAGCCGAGCCGGGGTAGACTTTGGTACCGCCCGATGGTGGTGATGCCGGCAGATAGACTGCGGTACCAAACGGCACCGCCCTCCACTGTGGAGCTCCACCGATAACCGTTGACCCCCGCGTTGTTGAAATCGCCAAAACCATTGCTCCGGTTGCCCCCCCGGCAACCCGCCAAAACCCAAATCATCCGTGCCGTTGCCGTCCTCCTCCCATCCCGCTGTCGCCTTGAGGACTGCACCGACGGAGTCCACTCCAATGCATGAAGCATCCGGGAAATTGGCATACCGGTTGAAATTCCAAGCCAAGGTGTCCATGCATCCTGGCAACTGACAACTGCCATCATCGAAGGTGGCTGCTGGATTGTAGTTCTGGGCCAGGGTCAATGTGCAACCGGAAATGATCAAACTGTCGCACCAGGCCTCCTCCTGCGCGCTTGTCGCCACCCAACCGATGCCCTGTGCAAAGCCAAGGGCCACCCAAAACTTCCATGTCTTGGAGCGAACTTAAGCATCAAGGCCAACGGCCGTGATGCGAATCAGAGCTCGGAGAGGTGGTCGGCCAGCGGGAAGCGCAGGCGGGGGCCGTAGAGGCCTTCGGGGATGCCTTCTCCCACCGATACGGCCATGGTGACTGTGGCCTCCGGCGGCAGGCCGAGGAGGGTGCGCACCTTCGAGGGGCTGAGGCCCTCCATGGGGCAGCTATCGAAACCAGCCGCCTTGATGGCGAGCATGAACTGGGCGGCGGCCAGGGCCACGCTTTTGTCGACCCACGCGTTGCGCACCTCTGGCGCCATCTTTTGGACGTTCTGGGCCACTTGATCGCGGTAGTAACTGGCAGTGCCTTCATTGCCCTCGGCCTCGAAGTGGGCGACCATGGCGGAGGCACGGGCCTCAAGCAAATCTGGACGGCCAATGAAAAAGACGAGCTCGGCCGAAGTGGCGGCGGCGGGCTGTGACAAGCAAGCCTCTACGGCCGCTGCCCGATCCGACGATGTTGGACGGACCCAGTGAAATTCCCACGGCTGCAAGTTGTTGGAACTGGGCGCGAGGTGGGCAGCGCGAAACGCCAAGCGCATTGCCGCTTCGGGGACGGGGGTCTCAGAGAAGCGACGGACACTGCGCCGGGCCGATGCCAGCTGCTCAAACCCATCAACCGACCACAAGTGGGCCACATTCGCATGTTCCGTCATGGTTGGAGTACATTTCGGGTTCCCTACTTGTTCGCATGGAACACCGATCCTTTGATTTTCTGACCACCCTTCCTGGCCCGTTTAACGACGGCCATGCCCTGCGCAAATTCTGGCGGAGCACACGTAGGTTTTTCGCATTCATCATTTTGTCACTGGCTGCCACCGTCAGTGCCTTGGCCAGAAAGCTCACCGGAGCCAACCACGCCAGCCTGTACCGGCCGTATACGTGGTATTGTCGCAACATCCACAGGCTCACCGGCATCCGGGTGACCGTGGAAGGCGAGCTGCCGGACCACGCGAGCGTGCTGGTGGCCAACCACAGGACCTACATCGATGCGGTCATGGTTCCATCGCCCCACCCCCTCGTATTTGTGGCCAAGGCAGAAGTCAAGCGCTGGCCCATCATCGGTTGGGGCGGAAACGCCATCCGCACGATTTGGGTCAAACGCTCCAGTGCCGAAAGCCGCAAGGCGACCCGCGTGGAAGTGCGCAAACGCATTGAAGACGACCTGTCCATCATCATCTTTCCCGAAGGCACCACCCACCGCGGCCCAGACCTCTTGGAATATAAAATGGGCATGTTCAAGATGTGCGCCGATGGCGGGTTCCCCATCTGCCCCATCGCCATGGAATACCGCCACCAAGACGTATCGTGGGTTTCAGACTCCAAGTTTATACCCCATGCCTTCAAGGTCTTCGGCCACCGCTACATCGATGTTTCCGTTCGCTTTGGTGAGGTCCAATACGGGGACGACCCCGTGGAATTGAGGCAACGCCTGCGCGATTGGACCGCCAAGAACTGCTTGGAGATGCGCGCCAACTTCGACGCCCAAGTCCAAGACAGCCAAGGGCACTGACGGATCCGGGTCAGGCGAGCTTTTCCGGGTGCTTGTCTTTGACGTGCTGGGCGATGGGCAGAGAATTGCCGTCTTCATCGATCCTCACGAACACCATTTTGGTGGTGGTCACGACCGTCTCTTCGTGGCTGTAGACGTTGAATTTCCTTGCTTCTACGGCAATCTTGATGGACTTGTTGCCGATGCGCACGATGTTGCCGTAAATCTTGATCAGGTTGTTCTCCTTGACAGGCGATTTGAACAGGACCTCTTCTACTTTCAGCGTCACCATATTGGGACTAAAACAGACTTCATTGACGTAGGCCACAGCCAATTCATCGATCCAACTGAGCATGGTTCCCCCAAAGAGGTTATTGTGCACACCGAGGTCGTGCTTCTTGCACACTTTTGTTCCGAGCAATCGCATGCCACAAAGGTCCATCTTTGCAACCTGATTCACATCATCATGTCCACCGCACACCACCTCGCCCGCTGGGCCACGTCTATCTTGCTTTTGGCCTCCTGTACTATGTGCACGGCCCAACAGCCCGTTGCCATCGATCACGATTTCAGCGACTGGAATGACACAGAGTCCATCGCGGTAACCGATACGAGCGGCCCACTAGAAGCCGTAAGCTTTCGTGCAGATGGAGAGCGTGTTTACTTCCTGCTGGAGTACGACCGCATCATCGCCCTCGATGAGAGCATCATCCCCCACGGAACCAAAATTGCCCTCGACCTCGATGGCAATGCCAGCACCGGCCAAATTGTCGGCGGGTTTCAAGGGGCCGAGATGGTGATCCACCTCGCTGACCGCTATGTCAACAGCTCCCAATCTGGTGGAGCCACGGCGCAATCCTCGCTAAATGACGCACAGGTGCGGATGGCCCCCACCTATGGTGGCAGCATCCACGAGGTGGCCATCGACCGCGGCATCAACGGCTTCTCCAACTCCAACACTCCCATTCGATGGTCCGTGCGCTGCAGTGCGGGCCAACAAATCAGCAACGAAACCGGCACGGCTCTATCCAACGAAACGCCGGCCTATGCGGCCCTGCCCTTGGAGCGTTCCGAAGGGGCGCAGATGCGCGTGGCATTCTGGAACATGAACCGCCGAATGGATGAGGCACCGGCCCAAGGCGCCATGTCGCGCATCCTTCAGGCCGTCCAACCCGACGTGATCGCCATGAGCGAAGTCGAGGACTTCTCCGCAGACTTTGTGCGCGACCTCCTCGACACATGGATGCCCTTGACCGAGGGCTCGTGGCACGTCGCAAAAGACGACTGGGACCTGATCGTGGCCAGCCGATGGCCCATTGCCGCGGCCTATCCCGAAGTCTACAGGCAGTACCCGGTATTGATCAACTCGGGCGAAAACGGCAATTGGATGGTCACTGCCAGTCACCTGAAATGCTGCAATGGTGCAGAGCAGCGCCAAACCGAAGCCGACGAGTACATGGCCTTCCTTCGCGATGCCATGGCCACAGGTAGCGAGGTCAACCTCCCCAACCGCACCCCCGTCATCTATGGCGGAGACCTCAACATGGTCGGTCCCGGACAAGCCATGCACACCTTGCTGACCGGCGACATTGCCAACGAAGCCGACAACGGCCCCGATTTCGGCCCCGACTGGGATGGCACCGCCCTTAAGGAGCTCAAAGGGCTCCAGACCGACCAACCCATGAACTACACCTGGCTCAACCAAAACAGCCAGTGGCCAGCCGGCAAGCTGGACTACATCATCGTTCAGGATGGCGTGGTGGAGGTCATGGGCAACTTTGCCCTCGAGACCGCTTCTATGAGCGACGCCCGCTTGGAACAATACGGATTGAACGCAGGCGACGACATGCAGGCCAGCGACCACCTTATCGTGGTGGCAGATTTGCGCAAACATGACCGACCTGGCACCAAGCCCGCCAAGCAGCTCAAGCGGGTCGACTGATCAACGGGTCTCACGGACCTGAAAGACACGGTTGATGTTGAAGCCGAAGTAAAGGTCGCCGTCCTGCCAACGGCCAGGTGTTTCTGCCAAGAAAGCGCGCTCGAACATGCCGCGGCTGTTGGTCACGTGGAGCTGGAAGACGTGTCCTCCTGTCTCGATATCCAGGCCAAGGCTCAGTGAATTGTGGAGCCCATCCTCGATGGGGCGCGGAAGCAAGTAATGGTATTCACCATTGACCGACATTCTGCGGTTCAGCTTGTACCGGAAACCGACCCCCATGGTAGACACGTCGTTGGGCCGGTCGGGTTGATCGACGAGGTTCCGGTGGACCAGCGAAGGGATCACGGCCAAGGAGAATTCAGGCGACCACTTGCGCGTCACCACCAGCTGGTGCACATAGCTCATGCGGTGCACGCCCCGGCGTTCTGGGCCATCTGGCGGAAGACGCAATCCATCGCGCATGGCCACTGAGTATCCAGTGAGGCTCACAGGGGATCCCCCGCCCTTCATTTGCTCCAAAAACCGCCATTTGACATTGCCTTCCAGCGTCTTTCCAAAAGTGGACCGGGCCACCCCCACTTGGATCCTGTCGGTGATGCCATAGTCCAACCCCATGCGCATTTGCGCATTGTCTAAACCAAAGAGGTCGTACCAACCGTCGCTTAACCGACCGAACCGGTGGGCGATGATGAAATTCATCTCCCCTTCGCCGGAAGTCTCCGGGCTTTGCACATTGATGATGCGCCCCGCCTTGAATGCCGACGTCACCACCGTTGGCGAGGCGTCGTCGCCAAAGAAGTCCATTAAATCGTCTTGGGCCCAGCACGTGGAGCCGGTCAACAGCGCCATCCACACCAAGGCCAAGGCCCCTTTCATCTTGCTCATTTCAATTGCAATTCAGCACGCAAGGAGACACCAATGACTTCTGCAATGTTCTCGGTCACCACCTTGGGAATCTCGATGGAGTGGTCTTCACAGGCCACTTCGAATTGAGACTCCACCATCCACCAATCTCCATCGCGGACCATGGTGCCTTCAATCGTTCTTTCCTGCGCCACGCCATGCATTTCCAACGTGCCTGTGACGGTCACCATCTGCTCCCCCTCTTTGTTGGGGTCCAGTCCCTTCACCATGCCGCGAAAAGTCGCCTTGGGAAACTGCTCTGACTCCATGTAATTCTCATTGAAATGCTCCTCCATCAGGGCTTTGGGAAAATGAAAGCTCAGGATGGGAACCTGGAAGGCCAGCTGGCCGGTGGCCACATCGAAAATGGCAGAAGCCTCTTTGCTCTCTGCCCGAATGTCCTCCAATGGGGTTTCAGATAAAAAGGAGATCTGCGCATCTCGGGTAACGAAGCGCTGCGCCTGCGCAGAGAAGCACAACGCAGAGCATACAAATAGAAGTAGGGTGTTATTCATCAATTGTTGGGTTTACCAGCTTGAATCCATTCGGAAAACAGGGCGATGGAACAGGAATCCAGCTTGCCCGATTGGGGCATGAGCAAGTTATCGTCGGGCTCACGGTCCATTCGATCCAGCATGTTTTCGGCTTGCGCTGCGATGTCTGCGTGCTCCTCAAACGCGATACCCGCCGAGGGCGCAACTCCGGAGTGACAGCCTTGACA
>CBFHUP010000078.1:0-8305 GCA_965659115.1 uncultured Flavobacteriales bacterium
CAAAGCTCCCCACGTACTTGAGGCGCTCGCCCTTGGCATCGGCTTCCTTCCATTTCGCTTGCATGGCCTCCTCGATCTCGGGCAGGCTGTCCATGAAGGCGTCGATGGAGCCTTCCATCTGGCTGTCGAGCAGGAACCCCTTCCCTGCCACATCGGACATCTCCAAGGTGTTTCCGGCTTCGCGGGCCAGGATGAGGATCTTGCGCTGCACGTCCACGCCGCTCAGGTCGGTGCGCGGATCGGGCTCGGTCAAGCCGGCGGCACGGGCGTCTTCAATAACCTTCTTGAACGTGATGCCGCTGTTGAAATTGGAAAAGACGTAGTTGAGCGTACCGCTGAACATGCCTTCGATCTTGTGAATGCGGTCCCCACTTTGCACCAGGTGCTGGATGGTGTCAATCAAGGGCAGTCCCGCCCCTACGTTGGTCTCGAACCGGTATTCAACGCCCATGCGCAAGGCAAGCTGCTTGAGGCCCTCATAGCGTTCCTGTGCATCGCTGGCGGCGATCTTGTTGGAGGCCACCACGGCGATGCTGTGGGCCAAGGCCTCTTCATAGACCTCAGCGGCGACAGCACTGGCGGTGTTGTCGACCAATACGCTGTTTTCCAAATCCATGCCAGCAATGGCTTGAACAAACGCCTCTGGCGAGCTGTCCGTTTGGGCCTCGGCCAATTGGGCCTTCCAATCGCCCGAAATGCCGGTATCGGTGAGCAGCATCTTGCGGCTGTTGGACAGGCCCATGATGCGCAGGTCCAATCGGCGTGCAGCGCGCAGGTCGTCGCGTTGGGCCAAGACCTGGTCGATCATGGTGCCACCCACGTTGCCTACGCCCAAGCAGAATATGTGCAGCGTCTTGACTTCCGTTTCGAAGAACGATTGGTGCAAGGATTGCAGGGCCTTGCGCTCGTGCTTGGCATCGATGACGATGCTGATGTTGCGCTCGGTGGAGCCTTGGCTGATGGCGCGGATGCTGATGCCGTTGCGGCCGAGGGTGCCAAAGGCGCGGCCGGCGATGCCGCTTTGCTGGCGCATGCCGTCTCCGACCAAGGCCACGATGGCAAACCCGGATTCGACAACGAGCGGGCCGATGCGGCCGAGCTGCTGATCGGCGCCAAACTCTTCGTTGAGTGCTTTTTTGGCACCGTGGGCATCGCCATCGGATACTGCTATAGAAATGGCGTGTTCAGACGAGCCCTGCGATACGAGCACCACATTGACTCCGGCGAGGGACAGTGCCGTGAACAAGCGCCTTGAAAAACCTGGGACACCGACCATCCCACCACCGCTGACTGTGATGAGCGTGATGTTCTTGAGGGTACTGAGACCGGCAACGCCTCTGTTGGACAAAGGCGCATCGGACCGATTGGCCGGTGGTAGGATTTGCGTGCCGCTGCTTTCCGGATCATCGGTGAGTCGGACATGCATGGGAATGTCCTGCTCGGACAGTTGCGCTACGGTGGGTGGAAAGACCACTTTGGCGCCAAAATGACACAGCTCCATGGCTTCAGCGTAACTGAGCTCATCGATGACCCTTGCGGAAGGAACCACCCGAGGGTCGGCAGTCATCATGCCGGCAACATCCGTCCATTTCTCCAAGACGCTGGCTCCGAGGAAGCATGCGGCATAGGCTGCGCTTAAATCACTGCCTCCACGGCCCAACGTTGTGGGTGTGCCGTCGGGAGCGGATCCGATGAAGCCCTCCATGAGAAAGAGGTCGCCGTCTTCCAAGCCAGCATGGGCAAACCGGTCTTGTGACGCATGCACATCGAGGCGGGCAGCTCCGTATTGGTCGTCGGTGCACATCAACTCCAGCGCATCGAGTCTTTGGGGCGAGAAACCGAGGTCGTGACAATGCCCCCAAAGGATGGGTACAGACAGGCGTTCGCCCAATCCAGTCAACTCGTCCAAAGTCCGAGCGCTGGCTTCGCGCAACAGATAGATGCCGTAAAGCAAGTCGTCGAGGTGGCTCAGACGTTCCTTGAGCTCAGCTTCTATGGCGGCGTACGTGCTGGATTCCAAGAGGTCCAGTGCGCATTGTATGTGCCGGTCACGGATTTCGCGTGCTACAACGCGGTAGTCGGCATCGCCCTGTTGGGCGAGGCTTCCGGCTTTTGTGAGGGCGTCGGTAATCCCGCCCAAGGCGGAACACAACACCATAGCGCGGTAACCGTCGGTCTGTCTTTTGTGGGACAGAACGCGGCCGCACGCGCGAATGCGCTCAGGATTGGCGACGGATGAACCTCCGAATTTTAGGATCTGCATGGCAGGAGCCGTTTGGATACCACCCTACGCATCGTTCAACGGGAGGTTGCGGTTTGCGTATAAAATTTACGCCGCAAAGCCCGATTAACCCTCTTCCTTGGCAAATTTGGAGATGACCTCCATGCTGACTCCCGTATTGGAGAATCCGCCGTCGTGAAAGAGGTTTTGCATCGTGACGTACCGGGTGAGGTCGCTGAAGAGTGTGGCACAGTAGTCGGCACAGGCTTGGCCGTCTGCATTGCCGAGCGGGCTCATGGCCTCGCTGTAAGACACAAATTCATCGAAGCCCTTCACGCCGCTGCCCGCTGTTGTCACGGTGGGCGACTGGCTCACAGTATTGATCCGGACTTTCTTTTGGACCCCATAGTGGTAGCCAAAGCTGCGTGCAATGCTCTCGAGCAGGCTCTTGGCATCGGCCATGTCCCCGTAATCAGGGAAGGTGCGTTGGGCGGCGATGTAGCTCAATCCGACCACACTCCCCCATTCGCTGATGGCATCAAGCTCCATGGCCGTTTGCAAGGTTTTGTGCAGGCTGACAGCACTGACGTCGAAGGTCTTTTCCAGATAGTTGTAGTTCAGGCCGGTGTAATGCTTGCCTTTGCGCACGTTGGGAGACATGCCGATCGAGTGCAACACAAAGTCAACCTTCCCTCCAAAGTGCTCCATGGCGCCTTCGAAAAGTGCCTTGAGGTCTTCTACGCTGGTAGCGTCAGCGGGGATTACAGGGGCATTGCCGCAGGATGCAGCGAGCTTGTGGATCTCACCCATGCGCATGGCGACGGGTGCATTGGTCAGGACGATGTCTGCACCCATCCGGTGCACGGTTTCCGCCGTTTTCCAGGCGATGGACATGTCGTTGAGGGCGCCAAAAATGATGCCCTTTTTGCCTTCCAGGAGGTTCATGGTTGCTGTGGTTGGAACCGCAAAACAAGCGGTTTCCCGGGAATTGCCTGCACCCTACGGCAGTATCTTATCCGGATTCAGTGTGTGAACAGGGTCAAACGCGTCCTTGACGCGCCGTTGCAAGGCCAATTCGGCAGGGCTGAATCGGATGTCCATGTACGGCTTTTGGACATATCCAATGCCGTGTTCACCACTGATGGTGCCACCGAGTCTGACCACTTCACGAAAGATGGTGCGGATGGCTTGTGGCAAGGTTTGCTCCCATGTGGAATCGCTGAGCTCGCCCTTGAGGATGTTCACGTGAAGGTTCCCGTCTCCAGCATGGCCATAGCAAACGCTCTCAAATCCGCACTCTCTGCCCGTGTCCTTGATGGCGGTGAGGAGTTCGGGAAGGTGGCCTCTTGGCACAACGGTGTCTTCCTCCTTGTAGGTGGAGTGCGCTTTTACAGCTTCTCCCACTTTGCGGCGGAGGTTCCACAGCTGGTCTTTTCCCGCGTGGTCCATGGCCATCAGTGGCGCCCCGGCATGAAACCGTTCCAGGCTTTCAGACACGCGTTCGAGTTGTGGCATCAGGTCTTCCTCTCGGAAACCGTCCACTTCTATGAGCAGGTGTGCCGCTGTGTTTTCGGCCAAGGGGAGCTGCCGATCTCCAGTAAAGTCCATGGCCAGCTCAATGGCGGAGCGTTCCATGAACTCCAAGGCACTCGGCTGGTTTCCATCTTGGAAGATGCCTGCGACCGCCCGACAAGCATCTTCGGGATTGTCAAAGGGAACAAGCAGCAGGGCGTTGTATTTGGGCCACGGCAAGAGCTTGAGGGTCGCCTTTGTAATGATCCCCAAGGTGCCTTCTGAGCCTACCATCAGTTGGGTGATGTTGTATCCCGTGCTGTTTTTGAGGGTGTTGGCGCCGGTCTCGATGACCGTGCCGTCGGCAAGGACCACTTCGAGGTTGAGTACCCAGTCTTTGGTGACTCCATATTTGACCGCCCTCGGTCCCCCGCTGTTTTCAGCCAGGTTGCCCCCTATGGTGCAGGTACCTCGGCTGGCGGGATCGACGGCGTAAAACAGCCCTTTTTCCTGAACGGCTTCTTGCATTTCTTGCACGATGACGCCCGGTTCGACCACGATTTGGTGGTTCAGCTCGTCTATATGAACCATGCGATTGAGCCGTTTTGTGCTCAAGCTGATCCCTCCCTTTACAGGCAGCGCTCCCCCGCTGAGGCCCGTCCAGGCTCCGGCTGCTGTGACAGATATGCCGCGCTGTGTGGCCCAAGCGAGCAAGGCCGATACTTGGGCGGTGCTGCTGGGAAAGGCGACCACATCGGGCAAAAACTGCAGGTCCTCGGTGTGGTCACGGCTGTGGGCGTCCAAGAGCTCAGGGGTGTCCCGGACTTCCAGATCGGGCATGTCCGCTGCCATTTGCTGGCCCAATTGAGATTGTGGAGCGGGTGTCGAAGAACGCGTCGTCATGGGGGCTTAATTTGCCACCCCGATGGGCTTCGTTTCCCATCTGACACCTACGAATATTCACAACCATGCGAACGGCATTCTTTTTGGCCATTGCGGCCTTGCTCCCTCACCTGACCTCTACCGCTCAAAAGAACACGGTTCCGACAGAGCGCTGGTCCAATGAAAAGATCTGGTACAGTGCCACCTTCAGCTCGGAGGGGGTCTATGGCATCCGCTCCATGGCAGACGGGGTTCACTACACCAGTTTGGAGTACACAGACGGAGGGAATGCGGTTGTGAAATACGCATACAGGACGGGCCAGGCCGTGGACACGTTGGCCAAGAGCTCGGTTGTATTTGGGGGTCCCGGGCGCATTTCGGGCTATCAATTCTCTTCGGATGAGCAGCAGCTGCTGATCAGCAGTGACCACGAGTCCATTTACCGGCACAGCTATTCCGCGGCTTATCGCGTGTATCGCATTGGCAGTGTGCAGGAGGGGCAGCCTCTGCTTGCGGACGACGCCAAGGTTCGTTTGGCGACTTTTTCCCCAACGGGAGACAAAGTGGCCTTTGTTCAGGACAACAACCTCTGGGTGGTGGGGCTCGATGCGTCCAGCGTTCCCGTGCAATTGACCGCTGATGGCCGTTGGAATGAAATCATCAACGGTGCTTCTGACTGGGTTTATGAAGAGGAGTTCGGCAAGGACCGGGGGTTCTTTTGGTCGCCCAATGGGCAATACATCGCGTACTACAGGTTCGATGAGTCTGAGGTGAGGGAGTTTGGTATGCCCATGTATGGCAGCCTGTATCCAGAACCGTACACGTTCAAATACCCCAAGGCTGGGGAAATCAACTCAGAGGTCAGCATCCATGCTGTCCACATCCCGACAGCACAGTCGGTCGAGCTGGCGAAGGTGGATGGCGACAACTATATCCCCCGCATCAAATGGATGGGGTCTACGCAAAACCTCATGGTGATGCGGATGAACCGCCACCAAAACAAGATGGAGTTGATGCGGTTCGACATGTCGGGCGCAGAAGGTGTGGTGCCTGCCGCTGAGATGTTGTTTGTGGAAGAGGCCGCCACCCATGTGCCGGTTCAAGACAACTTTACTTTTCTCAGCGACGGGTCCTTTTTGATGACCAGCATGATGGATGGGTACAACCACCTCTACCACATCAAGGGGAGCGAAGACCTGGAGCAATTGACCTCAGGAAATTGGGACATCACCTCTGTGCATGGGTATGATGCCAAGAGAAAAGTGGTGTACTTCTCGGGGTCATGGGCCGGGGCCACTCAAAAGCACGAGGCCAAGGTGGACCTCAAGGGACGCATGACGGTGTTGGACGAGACTTCAGGAACCCACGGCGTGAGTTGGAGCAAGACGTTTGATTATGCCATCCACAACCACAGCGATGCGGCGACCCCAGCGCGGTATGTTTTGCGCGACCGCAAATGGAAAGAAATTCGGATGCTGCGGGACAATGCGACACTGCGGGAGACGCTCTCGAACTACGCCGTGGCACCGCGTGAATTTTTCACCTTCAAGGACGATGCGGGTGAGGACTTGAATTGCTGGATGATGAAGCCGACGGACTTTGATCCGACGAAGAAATATCCGGTTTATGTGGCCATTTATGGCGGTCCTGGCGTGAATACAGTGAATGACAGTTGGGGAGGAACGACCTATTATTGGCACAATCTTCTGTGTCAGGAAGGCTATATCGTGGTCAGCTGTGACCCCCGCGGCACACCGAAACGCGGCCGTGATTTTGAGCACAGTACCTACCTGCAGCTCGGCAAACTCGAGACCGAAGACTTCATCGATCTCGCCGAGCATTTGAGCGCCAAGGATTACATCGACGGTGACCGCATTGGCATCCAAGGATGGAGCTACGGCGGCTATATGACGTTGTTGGCCATGACCAAAGGAGCGGACCACTTTGCAGCAGGGATCTCAGTGGCTCCCGTCTCCAACTGGCGTTTTTATGACAGCATCTATACCGAGCGCTTCATGCGCACCCCTCAGGAAAATGCAGACGGCTATGACGACAACAGTCCGATCAACCACGCAGACAAGCTCGAGGGCCCCCTCTTGCTGGTGCACGGTTCTGCCGACGACAATGTCCATTTCCAAAACGCGATGGAGATGGTAGATGCGCTTGTTGCGGCAGGCAAGGACTTTGACTTCTTTGCTTACCCGAACCGAAACCATGGCATTTACGGCGGCAACACCCGGTTGCACCTTTTTGACATGATGTTGGACTTCCTTCGTGAAAACCTCTAACCGGAGGCGCGCATAGAGCGATTCCGCCCCTTATCTTGCCGCCAACACCTTATTCGAGAACCCTTATGTCCGATTCAAACGTGGTCCAGAAAGGCCACCCGCGTGGTCTTTACACGCTGTTTTTCTCCGAAATGTGGGAGCGCTTTTGCTACTACGGCATGCGCACCTTGCTCACATTGTACTTGGTGAAGTCCCTGATGAAAGGAGACTCTGAAGCCAGCCTGATGTACGGTGCATACACGGCACTCATATACGCGGCGCCTGTTTTGGGTGGCCGACTGGCCGACCAATACTTGGGATACCGTTATGCCATCCTCCTCGGTGCCGTGTTTATGGCCATTGGGGAATTCTTGATTTTGGGAGGCAATGAGATGTTCCTGCTGATTGGTATGGGGGCGTTGATTGTTGGCAATGGATACTTCAAGGCCAACATTTCTACAATCGTAGGAAAGCTCTACGAGGACAACGACCCACGCAGGGACTCGGGATTCACCATTTTCTATATCGGCATCAATGTTGGCGCATTGCTGGCCACGACTGTGGTGGCTTACGTTGGAGAGACATACGGCTTCCACTACGGCTTTGGTTTGGCAGGCATCGGCATGCTTTCAGGTCTGCTTATTTTCTGGCTGGGACGTGAGAATTACGCTGCTGCACCTGGTCTCGACATCCGCGAAGCCGGACTGGAAACCAAGTGGGGCATGAAGATGTACCAGCTCATCACGGTGGGCTCTGTGCTCCTGATCCCGATTTGCTATGTCCTGATTCTCAAGAACACGTTTCAAATCGGCGAGGGCGAAGGTGCTTTCACTTTCCCGCTGATGACAGTATTGCTGACCTTGCTTTTTGTCTATGTGGCCATGAGCCTGATCAAGGCTGGAAAGGCCGAAGGTGCCATGTACCGCGACCGCATGGTGGCTTTGGTAATCTTCATGGTGATCAACGTGATTTTCTGGGCTTGTTTCGAGCAGGCCGGCACTTCATTGACGCTGTTTGCCGACCGCAATGTGGACCGCATGATCATGGGATGGGAAATGCCCGCGTCCATGACGCAGTTTTTCAATCCCTTCTTTATCGTGCTCTTCGGTTCCATCTTCACATGGATGTGGGTGCGGTTGGACGCCATTGGCAAGAACCCTTCGATTCCCATGAAATTTGCTTTGGGAATTCTCCAATTGGGCTTGGGCTTCTTGGTGACCATCATCGGCCTTCAATTTGTGGATGAGTCCACCGCCATGGTGCCGCTGTTGACGCTGTTGTTCCTGTACATGCTGCACACCACGGGTGAGCTGTTCCTCTCACCCATTGGCTTGTCCATGGTGACGAAGCTGGCCCCAAAGAACATTGCAGGAACAGCCATGGGAGGTTGGTTCTTGAGTTTCGCCATTGCCAACTATGCAGG
>CBFHUP010000079.1:0-408 GCA_965659115.1 uncultured Flavobacteriales bacterium
TACAAGCTGCTGCCACGTGAGGAAGCCGACGTTCTCCTCTACGGCTGTGTGCTCCCAAGTGCAGACAACTACACCCCAGGTTCTGACATTGACGACGGTTCATGCACCGGCAGTGAGCCCTGTGACCTGTTCTTCAGTGAGTATGCAGAAGGGTCGGGCAACAACAAGTACTTGGAGGTCTACAACCCTACAGCAAGCCCTGTGAGCTTGGCTTTGTACACGATTGCCAGCCAGTCCAATGGCGCCAACAACAGCGATCCAGCGGCAGAAGAGTGGGATTTCTGGAATGACATCTTCCCAACGGGCGGATCTATTGCAGCGGGGGAGACCTTTATGATTGTGCATCCTTCCGCTGATGCGGCGTTGCTCGACAGTGCAGATGCCACATGGCAGTACCTCTCCAACGGG
>CBFHUP010000079.1:418-8276 GCA_965659115.1 uncultured Flavobacteriales bacterium
GCTTTCGCGCTCATGTTCAGCGCCGCTGCGTCCTTCGGCAACGGCGGTGATTGGGATTTGCTCGATGTGATTGGAGAGCCTTACGGCCTCGATCCCGGCACTGCTTGGGACGTTGCGGGTGTGACCAACGGGACGCAAGACCATACCCTGCGCCGGAAGTCAAACGTGTCGTTTGGAAATGGCGGCGATTGGACCACCAGTGCTGGAACCACCGAAGAAGACAGCGAGTGGTTGGTTTTGGCCAATGACTACGCGCTCAGCAACGCTCTCGAGGGCTACAACAGCCATGAGTTCACAGGCTTGTGTGCCACCAGCTCTGAAGGATGCACAGATCCCCTCGCATTGAACTACGACCCCACCGCCACCGTGGACGATGGAAGTTGTTTGTTCATCCCCAACGTGACGATTCAGGAAATCAACCAAGATTTGACGACCGGCATTGTCACCACCAGCGGCATCGTGACCGGTGTTTACCTCACGGATGACGGTTCCTTCGGAAACCAGGCGGCCTTCACCATGCAGAACGGCACAGGCGCCTTCTCCGGATACTGGGTGCGCGGCTCTGATGCCACAGCAGAATCCATTGGCAACGTGCAAATCGGCGATGAAGTCGAAATCACAGGCACGCCTGACAGCTGGTTTGGAAACGATTACTTCCCGAACCCCACCATCAATGTGATCTCCTCCGGAAACCCATTGCCCGCTGCAGAGGTCCTCGCCACAGGCGACGTGAGCTTGGAAGAGTGGGAAGCGGTGTTGATTTCCGTGACCGCAGAATGCGACAACCCTGATCTTGGTTTTGCGGAGTGGAGCGTCAACGACGGCAGTGGCGGTGCGCGGGTCAACGACCGTGCCTACGACGCCTTTGGCGCAGGAGTAGTCGAAGCAGGCCGTACCTACCGCGTGACGGCTCCAACAGGATACGCCTACGGAAACTGGAAGATTGAGCCACGCGATTCCACAGACGTGGTGCGTTTGGGTTGCACAGACGCGACCTTCCCGAACTACTGGCCGCTCGCCAACGAAGACGATGGCTCTTGCGCCAACATCCCGGGCTGTACCGATCCTGCCGCCGACAACTACAACCCTGATGCTACCTCCGACGACGGCAGCTGTGTCATCACAGGTTGTACCGACGAGACGGCTTTGAACTATGATTCCACTGCGACCGTAGCCGACAACACGCTCTGCTACTACACGCTTCCGAACATCATCATCAACGAGATCCACTACAACCCTTGCGACAACCAAGGAGGTGACTTCGATTGGGAATATGTGGAGTTCTACAATGCAGGCAGCGACGCTGACATCAGTGGCTATGAAGTCTGGTCGGCATTCTCCAACCCCACATCTTTGGCATTCGCGATGTCCTTCCCAGAGGGAACGGTCATCCCTGCAGACAGCTATTTCTTGGTGGTCCCAGGTTTGGTGGCGCAGTCTAACTACTCCGATATGGGCATCACGGTGTTCCTCATGGACAATGGCAACTGGGGCAATGGTGGCGGTACCGCTCAATTGCAAGATGCCTATGGCAACATCGTAGATGCAGTCACATACGACGACGCAGCGCCATGGCCTTCTCAGGAGATCAGTGTGCTGGGCAACATTTTGGCAGCCAGCCCCGACGGCGGGTGTGCCTCATTGGAGCTCATTGCGACGGACCTCAACAACGATGACGCCGATAACTGGCAGAACAGCTGGGTGGACAATGGTACGCCTGGAGCAGCCAACAGCTCTGCCTTCGGTTGTACCGATGGCGCTTCATGCAACTACCTCTCAACGGCGTTGTTCGACGACGGAAGTTGCACATATGATTGTCTCGGATGTACTTACGAGTCAGCCTCGAACTACAGTGCAGATGCCATCATCGATGATGGCACTTGTGAGTTGACTGTGGCCAATCCTTGCCCTACAGACCTCAATGGCGACGGCACAACCTCGGTCAGTGACCTGCTGATCCTCCTCGGTGCGGTCGCCACCGACTGCGAGTAATCCCTCCGCCAATATGACTTTAGAAAGGCAGTGCACTCCGCACTGCCTTTCTTTTTTGCGACCTTCACGCCTGCTGCGGCCTGTTGGCTGTGGCCTTCAATACCTGTGATGTCAAACCTGGTCGAAGTCTTGAATCTGCTCGGCGCCCTTGCGCTGTTCATATACGGGATGGTGGTCATGAGCGGTTCCATCCAACGTCTGACAGGCAGCAGGATGCGGCGCGCGGTAGGCAGACTGACCCGCAAACCTGAGCGGGCTTATCTGGCGGGCTTGACCCTCACCGGTGTGTTGCAATCCAGCAGCGCCATCTCTGTGATTGCAGTCAGCTTTGCGCAGGTAGGGTTGTTGCGCCTCTCAGAGGCCTATTTCCTCATGTTGGGGGCCAATGTGGGCACCACCGTGACAGCGTGGCTCGTGGCGCTCACCATTAGCAAGCCTTCCCTGGGTGGACTGGCACTCCCTTTATTGGCCTTTGCCTTGCCTTTGATGTTCTTCAAGCGCAGAAGGACCCGGACTCTTGGAGAAGCCATCATCGGCTTTTCATTGATGTTCGTCGGCTTGGGATTGCTCAAGGAAGGCGTACCGCCCATTACTGAAGTTGGTTTGGCCGGCTTTCTGGCTTTCTTCAATGTGGGGGGCGTCGGGTCCATTCTGGGTGCGGTGCTCATTGGCATACTGGCCACCATCGCCTTGCAAAGTTCTTCCGCGGTCATGGCCCTCATCATAACCCTTGCCGCCGGAGGGGTTGTCAGTGAGTTTACGGGCGCCGCCGTCATTTTGGGGGCGAACATCGGCACCACATCGACGGCCATTCTGGCGTCTCTTGTGGCGGGCAGAGAGGCGCGTCGCGTGGCCGCAGTGCACTTCCTGCTCAATGTGGTGGGGGTCGTCCTTTTTCTTCCATTGCTCCAGCCCGTATTGGATTTGGTGCGTTGGTTTCTAGAGCCTGGCGGAGTTTTGCTGGGTGGCATCGGCATCTTTCTGGCGCTCTTTCACACCCTCTTCAATGTGATCACCACCGGAATTTTTGGGTTGTTCCCAAAGCCCATTCTGTGGATGGCCCGAAAGCTTGTCCCAGGGGAGGGGGTGCGGGACTTCCGTTCGCCGTTGGTCACAGCCAGCGCCATGGACGCCCCGGAGTTACAAGTCTTGGAGGCGCAACGCGAAGCGGAACACCACCATGAATTGGGGGTCAAGATGATGCGAGAACTCGAGACCATGATGGCGCAGCTCGACCCCAACAAGAGGGACCGGTCCTCAGATCGTGTTGGGGAATTGCGGAGCCTGAGTGGCCGCTATGAATCAGAGTTGAAGGCCTTCTTGGAACGGCTGGCCCGGGGCAAGATTTCTGGAGCGACTTACCGTCAGGTGCAGTTTCTGTTGGAATGGTCCACCGAGATCAGCCAGGTGGGAGAGCTGTTGCACGTTTTCATGGAAGTCCAAATTGACAGGGAGCGCAACGAGGTCTTTTTTGCACCCAAGCAACGCAGCCGTTTGGTGTCCATGCTGGGAGAACTCGCCATGGGAATGGAGGCAATGGGACCGCTGAATGGCCCCACGGTATTGGGCCGAAAGTCTGCCCGAGACCATTTGAACCGTGTGGAACTGCACTTGTCGAGCGCCAATGTGATCCGCGAACAGATGCGTACCAAGCACCTCGAGGACGCCAGGAAAGGACGTTACTCAGTAGAGAGTGGAATGACGTTCAATGAGATGGGAAATCTGCTCGAGGAAATTGGCCTTCGCCTGGGCATCCTGGCATCCAAGTACGAGGAGATTTTTATGGCTTCGTCAATGAAGCGGTGAGCAGGGTGTCGCTCGATTGGAGGTCTCGGTCCACAATGTGCACTGCGAACCTCAAGGTGTCAAAGGCGGTACTCAGGTAATAGCGGGGTTCCAGGTCTACGGTGATCGTACCGCGTTGCGCTTTGTTTTGGCCGGTAGGGGTAATGAGTGGCGCCCGATAGTAAAAAGGCACTTCACCAATTTCTGGGTTGAGCGCAATTGGAGTCCATTCGCCGTTTTGCAACTCCTGGTATTCACAGAAGACGTTGTGGTGGAAGGGGCAGCCAGGACAGAAGACATCGGTGGTGTCGGCCTGCTCAAGACCGAAATTGCCATCTCCATCTTCGAACCCAATGATCAATGTACCCGACTCGCCTGCTGTCAGGAGATCAAGGAAAGTCAGGCGGGGCTCTGGGGGAAGCGATACCGGAACCTCACATCCCGATGCCAACAGGAGCAAGGCGGCCAAACCCAAGGTGGGTCGTCCTGACATTCCGCTTGTGAACCAGTTGCGCATGGTGGGAAATTAAGCCGCATTTTGCAGCCCATGTCAACAGGCGGTTCTCCTTTGGAAGATGTTGTGACTCCCTCCGGCTCTTCGGAAGGGGTGGCCCTGTGGCATGCCGTGGTGGATTTCATCACCAGGGGTTCAATTCAAGCCGAAAATGAGGCGTTCAATCGCCTGGCATTGAGGGTCTTTCGCTTCCAATTTGAGGGGTGTGAGCTGTACAACAAGTGGTGCCATTATTTGGGGTGGTCAGGCACCGATGTGGCGGGCGTGTCCCGTTGGCAGGACATTCCGGCCATGCCGGTCGAGGCATTCCGTTGGGGACAGGTTCAGACCGTTGGCATCGCAGAAAACCGTCCCCCCTTGGTGTTTCGCACCAGCGGAACTACAGGATCTGACCGGGGGACCCACCGCGTCTTGACGCCAGAGCTGTACAGGATTTCTGCTACCGTTGGATTTGCAGAGCAATTCGGGCCGCCCAGCGATCGAGGGGCCGTTGTCCTTGGGTTGCTCCCCGGTTACCTCGAGAGGCCAGACAGCAGTTTGGTGCACATGGTGACCGTGCTGCGTGCCCAAGGCTGGATGGAGGCAGAAGGTGATCCTGAGGGCGGCTTTTTCCTCGACAATGTGGCCGCGTTGTTCGACACCATGGCTTCTGTGCAAGCTGCAGGCCGCAAAGTGGTGTTGATCGGCGTCACATGGGCACTGGTAGATGCGGCAGAGGCTTGGCGAAATTCTGGGAGGCCACCCCTTCAAGAAGGGGTGCACATCGCCATCACAGGCGGCATGAAAGGACGGCGAGAGGAATGGGTGTCTGAGCGCGTGCGGAGCTCCATTCAAAAGGGCTTCGGATGTCAGACGGTGGCAGGTGAATACGGCATGACCGAACTCCTCAGCCAGGCTTGGTCCCTCAGGGATGGCCTGTACCAAACACCGCCATGGATGCGGGTCCGCATCCGGCGCACGGACGATGCCTTGTCCATGAATGCCTCCGGAGCGACAGGAGGAGTGGACGTCATTGATCTGGCCAATTTGACGAGTTGTGCCTTTCTTTCAACGCAAGATTTGGCCAGGCCCAATGCGGCGAACAATGAGGGTATTCAGGCCTTTGAGCTCTTGGGACGGTTCGACCGGTCGGAGGTGAGGGGGTGCAATCTGCTCGTGGATTGAATCCATCCTTTGGCAACCATCAAGTCGACACCTAGCTTCGCGCCACCATGGAATCCGTCATCGCCTTGCTGGGGTTCACGCTGGCCGCCTATTCGGTGGTTGGAAACGACAGCATCCAGACGCTGGGTACTTTTTTGACGTCCAATGAGGACAAGCCTTGGTGGTTGCTCTGGATCTTTGCTGGGGGCATCATGGCCATCGTCGTGACCATGGGGTATTTGGGGCTCGGCGAACTCTTAGGGGGCCGCGGTGGAGACCTGACCTTTGGCAAGTATGCGGGGCTGTTTCAAGACCCCACCAAGCCCATTGATTTCCCTAAAATCAGCATCTGGTATGTCTTGCCTCCTCTGGCGCTGTTGGCCATTACCCGGCTCGGCATTCCGGTGAGCACCACCTTTCTGGTCCTGACCTTTTTTGCTCCCAAGGCCTTGCCCAAAATGCTCGTCAAGAGCCTTGGAGGCTACGGCGTAGCGTTCATTTTTGCCATCCTGGCCTTTGTGGCTTTGAGCAGGATTACCGAGCGTTATTTCCTGCGCTACCCCATGGAGGAAGACCGGGGTATCCTGCGCTCCAAGCGCTTTTGGACGGTCACCCAGTGGCTGGCTACAGGATTTTTGTGGAGCCAGTGGCTCACGCAAGACCTGGTCAACATTCTGGTTTACTTGGGCGACCCTGCCGATGTCCCACTGTGGAAGTTCTTGTTTGCCCTGGTGGTTCTGGTGGGCATGCTGGGCTACATCTTCTACCAACGGGGCGGAGAGATTCAGAAGATTGTACGCGTGAAGACCAACACCGCCGACATCCGTTCGGCCACCTTCATTGACCTGTTCTATGGGTTGGTGCTGTTGACCTTCAAGTTCGATACGTTCGGCATCGGAGCCAAAGTGCCGATGAGCACAACATGGGTGTTCCTCGGGATGTTGGCCGGCCGGGAGGTCGCGCTGCGCCTGCGCCTCCATGAACTCGACAGCACCAAGGTTTGGCCCATGGTGTTGAGCGACTTGGGAAAGGCCACATTGGGCTTGGTCATCAGCGTATTGCTGGTGGTGTTTCTCTACTTGGTAGAAGGCCGAGAATTGGCCGCCCTGTTTGGTTAAGGTACCGTCAGTCGACGGCGCGAACCAGGTAATAGTTCTTCTTCCCGCGTTGTAGCAATACAATGCCACTCCCCATGCAATCGTTGATGCCCACGACCTTGGCTTGGTCGACTTTGTTGCGGTTGACGCTCACAGAATTCTCCTTGAGCGCACGACGGGCTTCCCCGCCGCTGGCCAGGAAGGGGGCGTCTCCACCTGCAAGCAGGTCAATGATGCCGACCCCAGCTTGGAGGGCTGCTCGGGACACCTCTCTCTGGGGCACCCCCTCAAAGACGCTGAGCAGTTCTGATTCTGGCAGCGCACGCAGGTCGTCTTCGGTACTCTTCCCAAACAACAAGGCTGTTGCGGCCAATGCGGTTTGCAGGTCTTCTTCGCCGTGGATGCGTCGGGTCACATCGGCAGCGAGTTCCTTCTGAAGCAAACGGGCGCCGGGATTCTCTGCGTGGGCGGACTCTAACTCCTCAATGCGAGCGCGGTCAAGCAAAGTGAAAATGCGGATGTACCGGGCGGCATCTTCATCAGCCGCATTGATCCAATATTGATAGAATTTGTAGGCGCTGGTGCGGGCTTTGTCAATCCAGACATTGCCTCCCTCGCTTTTACCGAATTTGGTACCGTCTGACTTCGTAATGAGTGGGGCTGTCAGGGCAAAAGCGTGGCCTTGGCCTTTCCGCCGGATCAGTTCTGTGCCGGTGGTCATGTTGCCCCATTGGTCGCTGCCTCCCATCTGAAGCATGCAGCCCATGTCTTTCCAGAGGTGGTAGAAATCATATCCCTGCACCAACTGGTAGCTGAACTCCGTGAAACTCATGCCGCTGTCGAGTCGGTTCTTCACGGAGTCTTTGGCCATCATGTAATTGACCGTGATGTGTTTGCCAACATCCCGGATGAAGTCCAGAAAACTCAAGTCTTTGAACCAGTCAAAGTTGTTGACCACCTGCGCAGCGCTCGGTCCCTCAAAGTCCAAGAAACGCTCGAGTTGGGCGCGCTGACAAGACAGGTTGTGTTGCAGCGTTTCAACGTCCAAGAATTGCCGCTCGGCTGTTTTACCACTGGGGTCTCCAACCATGCCGGTGGCGCCTCCGACCAATGCGACGGGCCGGTGACCCGCGCGTTGAAGGTGAACCAGCAACATCACAGGGACCAGGTTGCCGATGTGCAAAGAGTCTGCTGTGGGGTCGAAACCCACATAACCCGTTGTTTGCTCCTTGGCAAGTTGCTCCTCGAGACCAGGCATGGCGTCGTGCAGGAGCCCGCGCCACTTCAATTCGGCAATGAAATCCATAGGGCGCGAAAGATACACCGC
>CBFHUP010000080.1:0-7381 GCA_965659115.1 uncultured Flavobacteriales bacterium
CCCACGCCTGGTGCCGGGTTGGACGCAGCCGATTTGCATCGGGCGTCACGCTTTTGGCGACCAGTACAAGGCCACCGATGCGGTAATCAAAGAGAAGGGCAAGCTGACCATGACCTTCACGCCAGAGGGCGGAGGAGAAGCCACAGAATGGGAGGTCTACAACTTTGAAGGTGGTGGTGTGGCCATGAGCATGTACAACACCGATGAGAGCATTTACGGTTTTGCACGCAGCTGCATGAACCAGGCTATTTCCAAAGGCTGGCCATTGTACCTCTCTACGAAGAACACCATCCTCAAGGCTTATGATGGCCGTTTCAAGGACATCTTCCAGGAGGTGTTCGATGCGGAGTTTAAAGACAAGTTTGAGGCAGCGGGCATCACCTATGAGCACCGATTGATCGACGACATGGTCGCTGCGGCCATGAAGTGGAACGGTGGTTTTGTCTGGGCGTGCAAGAACTACGATGGAGACGTGCAGTCCGATACCGTAGCCCAGGGCTTTGGCTCTCTTGGCTTGATGACCTCTACTCTTGTTACACCTGATGGCAAGACCATGGAAGCCGAGGCGGCGCATGGAACGGTGACCCGTCACTACCGCCAGCACCAGCAAGGCAAAAAGACGTCGACCAACCCCATTGCCAGCATTTTCGCTTGGACGCGTGGTTTGGACTTTCGCGGCAAGCTCGATGACAACGGAGCACTGCGCACCTTCGCCCAAACGCTGGAGCAGGTGTGCATCGACGTTGTAGAAAGTGGCCGCATGACCAAGGACCTGGCACTGCTGATCCATGGGAAGGACATGACCCAAGAACATTGGCTGACCACGGAGGAATTCCTCGATGCCATCGACGGAGAGCTCAAAGGACGTATGTCGTAAGCTTTTGGACGCCTGACGATGCCCCCCGGCATCGGAGGCGATTCGGATTTTAGAAAAAGGCCCTGAGGGGCCTTTTTTTATAGGGCGTCAAGCGCTGCGATGAGCGCTTCGAATTCGGCCTCAAGGGGTCGCCAATGGGTGTCCATGTTCGCCTCGGTCAATGCCATGAGACCCTGTTCCAATGTCACAGCACTCCATTGTTGAAGGGTGGGGCCAAGCGCATGTCTGACCTCCTTGATTTCGTCGAGATTCTTATGCTCAGTAGCGTTTTTCAGCCGGCTGTATCCGTTGCGGTAGGTATTCAAGTTGACCTGAATGAACTCCCTCCAGTCAGCGGCATCTTCGCCGAAGATGGCCTTGAAGTAATCCGGGTTGAATTCAGTTGCTGTCGCTGCGCTCATGGTTGGAATATTCGGCAAGCAAAGCTTGCAATTGCTGAGGAGTGAGGGGTTTGGTCAGGGCTCCGTTAAAACCAAATGAAAGGAACTTGTTCTGTTGCTCTTGACCAGCGTGCGCAGTAAAGGCCAACACCTGCGGAGCTGACTGTTTGAACCTTTCAAGCGTTTTCAAGCTCGTGAGGGTTTTGAAGCCATCCATCTCAGGCATTTGAATGTCCATTAGAATCAGGTCGAACTCTTGAGTCTTGCAAGCGAGGATGGCGTCTTTTCCGGAGGACACAATTGTCAAGTCCACCTCCAATGGTTTGCACATCGCCTTCATGACCATTTGGTTGGGCATGAGGTCCTCCACGTAGAGCATTTTGACGGAGTTACCGACGGTGTCGACGGAATCGACGGGCTTTAGAGAGGCGTTGTATACAGGTGCTTCCTGTGCAATGGGAAGCCGCAGCTTGAAGGAGAATGATGTCCCTTCACCAGGTGTGCTGTCCAATTCGAGTTGGCTGTCCATGAGTTGCAGCAGTTTGACTACAATTCCCAGTCCCAAGCCTGTGCCTCCAAACTTCCTTGAGATTCCAGAGTGGGCCTGCTGAAAGGCGAGTAAGACCTTGTCTTGATCTTCCTGTGAGATGCCAATTCCTGTGTCCTGAACAGTCCAATTCATAAGAAAGAATAGGCCTTGCTTTTCACCGCTTACACGCAAAGTGACCCGTCCTTTCTCTGTAAACTTGAAGGCATTGGACAGCAGGTTCTGAATGATTTGATTCAGACGCGTCTCATCCGCTTTGATCAAGATGTTTTCACACCCCATGATCTCTTTGGTGAATTCTACTTGGCTGGACCTTGATTCGGTGTCCACACGGGTCAATTGGTCCACAAAAGCCGTCAAATCCATGGTTTTCGGAGCGAGTCCAAGCTGCTGCGCGTCGGCTTTCGAGAAATCGAGTATGTCGTTGACCAGGTTCAGCAAATGGCGGGACGAAGACAAAATATTGGCGTTGAATTCGTCGCGTTCGTCGTGCCGTTTGGGGTCATTCAGGAGCTCCGCAAGGACGATGATGCTGTGCAGAGGCGTCCGGATTTCATGGCTGACCGTGGCCAAAAACTCGTCCTTTGTTTTTAGGGCGTCCTGCAGTTGCATCTGCACGGTTTTGAGCTGTGAGACCTCGAATCCATAAGTCAGCAGATAGGACGTCTTTTTCTCCTGTCCTGTGCTCAGGAGGTAGCGTCCTATGAGGTAATCGTGGTGGTCGTCTCCGGACTTTAGTCTGTATTCGATGGGCTTGACTTGGTCACCAGCCCATGTCTTTTTATCCAGGCTCACAGACTCGTTGACCCATTCGGTTTCGAACACTTCACTTTCAGTGCGGCCGATCATCTCTTCGCGCCCTTTGCCCAATACTTCGATGGCCCGGCTGTTTACAAACCTGTATTTGAGGTCCCTGCCTTTGAGGGTGATCATCAAGGGGAGTCCATTGAGCAGCTCTGAGTTCAGCTCGCGCTGCTTTTCTAAATCTTGGGCGAGCTGTTTGGATTCGGTAATGTCCCGGATAAAGCTCGAGAAGACTTCTTCTTTGTCAATCTGAACAGAGGTGATGAACAACTCAATATCAAAGACTTCTCCGTTTCGCCTCAAGCCTTGGGTCTCGAAACTTTTGTTGAGTACAGGACCCTGTCCAGTAGCGTGATAGTGCGACATCCCTTTGCTGTGGCCCTCACGGTGGTGTTCAGGAATGATGAGTTTGGAAAGCGATTGTCCAAGGGCCTCCTCTCTGCTCCATCCAAAAATCAACTCTGCTTTTCGGTTCCATTCCAAAATGCGCGATTTCCCGTCGGCAATGACCATGGCGTCCAATGCAGATTCAATGGCGCTCCCAAACAGATTTCTGCTGTCTTGCAGTTCATCTAGTGTTTTGCGGAGGTCTTTGGTTTGGCGCTTGATTTCGTTTTCCATGCCCTTGGTCAGGGCTTTGTTTGTGTTGCGCTGCTCCAGCAGCCCTGTTCTGAGTCCTTCCAGAGCATGGTTCAACGATTCAAGCTCCCAGATTTTAGCGCCCACGCCGACAGGGGTTTTTAAATCGCCTCTGCCGATTTGTTCAGCGACTGTTCTGACTTCCCGCAAGGGCTTTGAGACCCTGGTCTTGAGGAAGAAGTACAGGATGAATACGGCCAGCAGGACAAACAGCATGGCCACTTGGAGCGGGAAGTTGAGGCGGGACAGCTCTGAGTCAATAAAGGACTGAGACCCCAAAACAATGACCTTGCCTTTGAAGGAGCCTCCTTGAAACGGAGCGCTCACCAGCAAAGGGTTGCCTCGAGCTGTTTGAATTTCTTTTTCTGTAATTCCCGGAGGCGATGAGGCCACAAGCGTGAAGATTCCGTTGGTCTCTAAAATCAGTGCAGAGAATTCGATGGAGGGGCGGTTACTGGCCCCCTTGAACACATCAGCCATGTTGGACCAGTCGTCGTATTCTCCGGCAATACTGATGTTGTTGGCCATCACCTTGACCAATTCGCTCAACTCAGAAAGTTGAAACTCTCTCAATGTCCCCGCTTGCTGATTCGGGATGTAAAACCCTACCAATGCGGTGAGCAAAAGGGCCACCAGCATAAATGGACCCCAAATTCGAGCAATGAGTGAGTTTAGGAATTTCATTTCACATCAATCACCAGTTCTGTTGGGGGAGGGATTGAATAGAGCAGTCCTATGGAGCCGGGATGCCGAGAGACGTACTCGATGACCTCTTTCTCGTCACCGAGTAGAACCGGTGCGTTGGTTCTTCCTTGAAAGACAAGAGAAAGCCAGTGCTTTTGGTACTCAAAGGCATCTGTTCCCAATGCCCATTGTGCCGTTGCCTCAAAGTTTTCGGAATCGCTCGAGGTCAAGACGACGGTCACCTTTTTGCCGTTGTTCCAAAGGCTTTTGTTGCCGAGGAATATCGTTTTCAACGCCTTGGTCGAAAGGGCGACGGTCCCGACATCGTTGCCAATAGGCGTGCCTACTTGCCCTTTCATGACAAAAGACAATAGGATCAGCTGCAGCAGCAGAAGTAGAAGCCTCATCATCAGAAAATGCAATAAGCGAGACGGAACTTGATCTCCCATTTGTCGTCTGCAGAAACCTCGAATCCTTCTACTCCAGTGTACCGCTCGACCTGAATTTGGCTCTTGAGGTAAGGGCTGAATTCCCTGGACCATCCAATGCCGTATTTGGACTGCTTGTGGGACTTCAAGTGCAGGTCATCTTCCTCGTAGTCGGAAGCGTCGAAGAGGGCATAAATCCCATCGCGCTTGCTGACTTTTCTGCTGGCAAAAAGGTAGAGGGTAAAGTTGTTTGAGGTGCTCAAGGAGTCCAAGCCGGCGACCAATTCAGGAGCATTTGAGTCACTAATTCCGGTGCGGTTCCAAGTGCTCTCAATGAGCGTTTCCCATTTTCCTTTGTTGCGCCAAAAGCTGAAGCAATACAACTCAAAGTCGAGGTCTAAAGGGTAAAAGTTAGGATCACCCATCATGTAGTGATAGGTGTTTGAATGTCCGGCGTGAGAACCCACAGTGTTCCTGAAAATCTGATCGCGGTATGCACTGATTCCAATGCGCATGCGCTCTTCAGGTTTGATGTGAATCGCTGCAGTGAGTGACTTCTGAGTGGAGCCATCTGAGACATCATTGGAGCTCATGCCATTGCCTATGACCAGGTCATAGCCAAAACCGATGTTTCCAATGTTTTGCCCTTGGAGGCGAAGGCCCAAGGTGTGGATCGGGATGCTCAATCCAAAAGACTTGGGACGGTCTATGGTTGGAAAGAAGAGACGGCCATGGTGGTACACATCGTTCCAGTAATTCACTGGGCTGTGCATCTTACCGACAATGAATGAAAGCCATTCGCGGTACTGGTACTTGAGTCGTGCCCGCTCAATGCTCACTTTGAAATCGACAGAACCGTGACCTGCAACGTTTTGGGGCGTGACAACCGTTTCTCCCAAAAGGGATATTCTCGGCGTGATTTCACTGAACACAAATAAGTCTTGTTCGCCGAGGCTAAAGTCGCTCTTGGCATCTCCATTGTTGTCTTCGGCAACCGCTGTGAGGTGACCAAAAATTTTGAATTGGGTTACAGGATCTTGCGCAAGCAGACCTGGTCCAAGTCCAGAAAACAGGAAAATGAGAACGACCAGTTTTTGTGGGACAGAAAACTGCATGGAATAAAGATAATGCTTGACCGGTGAGCAATACCGCATCAAATCAATGGTTTTCATTGGATTGATAAATGTCATTGGTGGCGAATGATATCCGTCATTTTAGCCTTGTACGCAGGGAAGTACTTTGGGTTTCTATGCATTGGTTTAGCACCAGAAATTTTCGTTTCAGTCTGCTTTCAGCAGCAGTCGGAACCCTTGTGTTTTGGTCAGTTTTGGCCGTTTTGCAGTCTCTGCATCAATTGGATGCAACCGACATTCCAGATGCAGCTGGTTTTGCCGGCTTTTACGGCCTCTGCCTGGCGGTATTTTGGCTCGGGGGAGGCCGTCCGAATTCAGTGCGTGCGTCCGATAGCTGATGGCGAGGCTGCTCGGGAGGGCTTTATTTTAAGTCTTGCCCGATGAGGTGGGCACATTCTGATTGAAGGGCAGGCCCATTTGGTACTTGATGTTGTCACTTTGCGATGGGTCGGTGATGTCAAGTCCGTAGACCACATCGGCGGTGTCGCCATACACGAAGGTCCCGAACAGCCGGTCCCAGATGCTCAGCACGTTGCCGTAGTTGCGGTCCGTCCACGGCACCTCGTGGTGGTGGTGGAACTTGTGGAGGTTGGGCGTCACCACGATCCAGCTCAGCGCCTTGTCCAGCCCCAGTGGCAGCCCCACGTTGCTGTGGTTCCAGTAGGTGAAGAAGACGGTCACGATGCGGTAGAACCCGTAGAACGCCACTGGCGCCCCGGTCACGATCACCCCGATGAGCGCAAAGGTTTCACGGCAGATGAAGTCAATGGGGTGGTGGCGGGTCCCGGTCGTCACGTCCACGTGGGTGTCGCTGTGGTGCACCATGTGCAATCGCCACATCCATTTCCAGTTGTGCAGCAGGTAGTGGACGGTGTACTGGGCAATGAGGTCCAGCGTCATCACCGTCACCAGCAGCTGCAGCCACAGCGGCATGGCCACCCAGTGCAGCAGCCCAAACCCGGTCGCCGCCGTCCACTCGAATAGCCCCACGGCCGCCGCCCCAAAGGCCACGTTGATGGCCATGGTGGTGGCCAGGAAGGTCAGGTTGGTGCGCGTGTGCTTCCAACTGCGGAACCCGCCGCGGAACAACGGCCGCACCGACTCTACGATGAGGTTGGCCGACATGCACACGACGATCCACCCCAGCTTCTGCCAGGCCGGCATCGCCTCAAAAAACGACAGGAACTCCTCCAAACTCATGCCACCAATCTACACCGCACGTTCACATCCTGCTGCCTGCGGTCCACAGCAGCCCCCCTTCAGTCCTTCACGCACCACTTGGAGTTGGGTGTGAACGGGTCGTGTCGTCGTTGGAAGGTGCGAGGAAGCGGGGGTGGAAGTTGAGGAGGTGGGCCTCCTGTTGGGCACGGGTGAGTGCGGTGTAGAGCCAGCGAAGCCACTCGAGGTCGACCATCTCCTCGGTGAGGTAGCCTTGGTCGACGACGATGGCGGGCCATTGGCCGCCTTGGCTCTTGTGGGCGGTGACGGCGTAAGCGAATTTGACCTGAAGGGCCTGCGTGCAGGGGTCCTGCTTGGCGGCTTCTGCGATTTTGCGCTTGCTGCCGAGGTGCGCGTGGTCGAGCATGACGTCCTCGAATAGGGCCTTCATGCGGGCCCCGGGCAGGCTGGGGCCGTCGACGTGGAGGGCGTCGAGCATGATGCTGGCTTCGAAGCTCGGGGCATTGGGGAAGTCCTCCATTTTCAAGTCGGCCGTGGCGTAGCGCAGGCCGTAGCGCTCGTAACGGCGTACGATTTTTTGGACGACCAGCGTGTCGCCGTTGGCGATGAGGTCGGTGGGGTAGGCGTCCTCGTCTTTGAGCCAATGGTAATTGTTGCGCACGACCATCAGGCGGTCGCCGGCGTCGAGTTCCTCCTCGCGCCAGAGGATG
>CBFHUP010000081.1:0-7336 GCA_965659115.1 uncultured Flavobacteriales bacterium
GGCCGCGCTCACGCGTCGATGTTGGCGTACTTGGCGTTGGCCTCGATGAATTCCCGGCGGGGCGGTACGTCGTCGCCCATGAGCATGGAGAAGATGTTGTCGCTTTCGGCGGCATTCTCAATCGTCACCTGGCGCAAGGTGCGGAACTCAGGGTTCATGGTGGTGTCCCACAATTGCTCTGCGTTCATCTCACCCAAACCCTTGTAGCGCTGTATGCCTACAGTGGCATCGGATTTGCCTTTGAACTCCATCACCAAGCGGTCGCGCTGGTCATCGTCCCAAGCATAGCTCTGTTTGGAGCCGCGCTTCACCAAGTAAAGTGGCGGTGTTGCGATGTAGATGTACCCATTTTCAATCAGCTCCTTCATGTGGCGGAAGAAGAAGGTGAGGATCAGGGTTTCAATGTGGCTGCCATCGACATCCGCGTCACACATGATCACAATCTTATGGTAGCGGAGCTTGGCCATGTTGAGGGCGCGTTCGTCTTCCTCGGTGCCCACAGTTACGCCAAGCGCGGTGTAGATGTTCTTGATCTCTTCGTTCTCGAAGATCTTGTGGTGCATGGCCTTTTCCACGTTGAGGATTTTACCCCTCAGTGGAAGGATGGCCTGGAACAAGCGGTCGCGGCCTTGCTTGGCGGTACCTCCAGCAGAATCACCCTCAACAAGGAAGACTTCGCACAAAGCAGGGTCTTTTTCGGAACAGTCCGCCAGTTTGCCGGGAAGTCCTGAGCCGCCCATGACGGTTTTCCGCTGTACCATTTCACGGGCCTTACGGGCCGCGTGACGGGCTTGAGCGGCCAAGATGACCTTCTGAACGATGGTCTTGGCGTCGTTTGGATGCTCTTCCAGGTAGTCGGAAAGCATGCCGCGAACGGCTTGTGATACTGCCTTGGTGACTTCCTTGTTGCCGAGCTTGGTCTTGGTCTGGCCCTCGAACTGAGGCTCCATGACCTTGACGCTGACAATGGCGGTCAAGCCTTCGCGGAAGTCGTCGCCACTGATGTCAAACTTGAGCTTGTCCAGCATGCCGGATCCGTCGGCGTACTTTTTGAGTGTATCCGTCAATCCCCTGCGGAATCCGCTCAAGTGGGTTCCACCTTCGTGGGTATTGATGTTGTTGACGTAGCTGTGCAGGCTCTCATTAAAGGAGGTGTTGTAGATCATCGCCACTTCCACGGGGATGTCGTCAACTTCTCCTTCGACGTGAATGACGTCTTGAATGAGCTGTTCGCGGTTTTGGTCGATGTAGGCTACAAATTCTTTGAGGCCAGTTTCACTGTGGAAACGCTCTGTGGGGTGGTTTCCATCTTCGTCTGTAGCACGCTCATCGGTGAGGGTGAGGGTGATGCCTTTGTTCAGAAATGACAGTTCTCGCAACCTGCGCGCGAGGGTGTCATAGCTGTATTCCAGGGTGTCGGTGAAAATTTCCGGATCCGGTTGGAAAGTGACCGATGTACCCGTGCGGTCAGTGGTGCCGATTTCCCGGGTGGGGTAAGTGGCTTTTCCCTGCGCATACTCCTGCTCCCAAACTTTTCCTTCGCGGTGAACTTCCGCGCGCAGGTGGATTGAAAGTGCGTTGACGCAACTCACACCGACGCCGTGAAGACCGCCGGAAACCTTGTAGCTGTCTTTGTCGAATTTACCGCCTGCACCAATCTTGGTCATGACGACCTCCAAGGCACTGATGCCTTCTTTTTTGTGCATGGCCACTGGAATGCCCCTGCCATTGTCGTGGACGGTGACCCCATTGGAAGGTGTAATGGCAACATCTATGGTGTTGCAATGCCCGGCCAAGGCCTCGTCAATGGAGTTGTCTACCACCTCGTAAACCAAGTGGTGCAGTCCTCGAGTGCCTACGTCTCCGATGTACATCGAGGGACGCTTGCGAACGTGTTCCATGCCCTCCAGGGCCTGAATGCTGTCCGCGCCGTAATTGTTCTTCTTCTCTTCGCTCATCTCCGCGAGTTTTGACGTCCCACGAAAATAACCCACAGGCTGCGTAAACAGGTGCTTTCAATCACCTTGAATCCCACTGTTTTCAACAGTTTTGCCTCCGTTTTTTGTGGTTTTCAACACCTTGGGAACGCGTTGTCTGCCATGGGCAGAGATTCAAGGCTTAAAACCTGTACGAAGCCAGCATCATGACGCCCATGCGCTGGGCACCATACCCATTGAATATTTCGGTGGTTCCAAGGGGGCCACGGGCTTCCAGACCCAGGGATAGACGCGCATTGTAACGGTATTCAATGCCCAAATCAATGGCGGTATACGCCGAAAGTTTACGGGCAAATATGTCATCGCTTCCGCCCATCACGGGCCCTACATTTTCGCCAGCAGATTGGACTTCATCCTCTCCATTCATGATTTGGGCGAATGGCACACGGCTCGGTGCATAGCGTGCTCCAATGATGTCCAATCCCAATTCTAGAAAGAGGAGCTCCTCGAGGTTCCATTTTCCCGATGCAGAGAAACGCGTGCGGGGTTGATACCAGGCATGGGGTTGACCTCCTGTTCCATAGGTGTGGAACTCAACACGGGCGCTCAATTCGAGTGGGCCTTGTCCGCGGTAGCTGGCCTCTCCAATGACGCTGGCGACAGTGAGCGAATCAGAAGTGGTGCTAAACCGCTGTCCTGCGCTGTCTATCCCGGCTTCATTGACCCAATATTGGAATTCTCTGAACCGCGTTGTTCGGGCTTGGGCATTGAATGCGAGGTCACGGGTCAGTTTGCCTCGAAGTCCACCGTACAATTCCAATGCGCGGTTGGTGTTGGAAAGGGCGCCGCGCAAGGCTGTGCTTCCTGCGTTGTAGGCTCCGTCAAAGAAGGGGTTTTGATCAACCAGGTCATGAAAGGCGTTGCGCTGCATTCCTCCATCTACGCCACCGTAGGGGACAAATACATCGTCGAGCAGGCGGAACCGGACCTCTGCCATGGGGTAGAAATGGAACGCTTGGTTTCCTCTGGCGTCCACCCACAAACCTGCGCCGGCCTTGACCATATAAACGCCGCGTTCTTTGGTCACCGAGGGCCTAACGCCTACCAGGGCTGTGCTGCGGTTGACCTGTGCGGCGGTCGAGTCCCCTGCGGCATTGAGTTGAGAACCCGTAAGGTGGGCCTCAAAATCCAGGTCGTACCGCGCGCCATCGCGGTAGGTATGAAGTTTTCCTGTCGCTTCGACGAGGTTTTCGCGGCCTGGTGATTGGAGGATTTCGGGTTGTGCTAAGTTGCCAGGAACAGGAGG
The DNA here is from genome assembly GCA_965659115.1 of uncultured Flavobacteriales bacterium. Classification (GTDB taxonomy): domain Bacteria; phylum Bacteroidota; class Bacteroidia; order Flavobacteriales_D; family Sanyastnellaceae; genus UBA8752. Next base: position 3,244 of record CBFHUP010000081.1, read on the forward strand.
GATGCCCATGGACAGACGGGAGTAGGCCAAAGCGAGATTGCGGTGCACTTTGCTGCTGTCTCTCTCGTGGTTTTGCAGCCGAACTGTGGCGCCCATGCGCCCATAGTTTTGTCGCTCATTGGGCGGAGAGAAAAGGTCTGAATCGGCTCGGCTCAGGTCCAATCCATGGAGTCCCCATGTGTCGCGTTCCAGGAAGGCTGATGCCGTGACGCTGCTGCGTTTGACAAACCGCCTGAGGTAGCCATTGACGGCATTCTTTGACCACCCTTCGTCTACTCCAATATCACCTTTTCCAGTCGATCCTGATGAGCTGCGGTGTTGCATGGAGAGTCCCCAAGAGCCTTGTCTGCTGCGGGTGTCTCCCAAATGGACTTCTAAAAGGGGAGAGGCGTAGAGGCCAAAACCAGCACGTGCATGCCCCGCATAAAGCCGGGGTAGAGGTGCGTCCATTTTGACAGCAATGGGGGCGATGGTTCGCGAAACCGGAGCTGGTGACGTCCGTTTGGATATGGGGGCATATTCAATGACGGGACGGTCTATGCCCAGGTCAACTGCACGCGGAGAATCGGCGGGTTTGTCGACTTCTCTCAGGTACAACTCCCGGTCGCCTACGAAGGTGACTTGCAGGCTGTCCTGTGCCATTGTGGGCATTGTCAGACCAAGTGCCAACGCGGCACACCATGCGCCGGCTCCCGAAATGCGGGGGTGATGGACGTTCTTCATTCTTCGTCGGAATTGGGGGTGGAGCCAGCAGAAGTACTGTCTGCAGGGGCGGCGGCAGGTTGTTCGAGTTGTACGATGCGGTCCAGCATGTCGAGACAGGCGTCTTGCACCCAAGGCTCTTGGATGTTGCTCTGTAACTGGTCTATGCTGGTGCGGGCTTGGAAGTAGTCTTCTTGGGCGATGTAGGTCTCTGCCAGCAGCAAAAAGCTGTGGAAGGACCAATTGCTGCCTCCTCCAAATCGGTTGAGCTGTTCAAAAATTGCGGCTTGGCAGGCCACGGGATCTCCGTTCTCCAGAATGAGGGCAGCCAAGTGGTGGCTCGCTTCTTCGGCATGAGGCCCACCTTTTGCGAGCACCTCCAAATCTGCTTTGGCGGCGGGATTGTTGTCGTCCAAGAGGATCAAGGCCCTGTTGTAATGGGCAGCCATTCGGATGTCTTCAGGTGTTTCGCTGTCGGCCAGAATGGGACCTACATAAGCCAGGACCGTCTCACCATCGCCCAGGGCCCGGCTGCATCGCATGATGCCAATTCGGGCCTCCAAAACATGGCGCTTCAGTACCGCGACTTGTTCGAGTTGGCGGTAGTGGCTCAGGGCGGCTTTATGGTCTTCTTTGTTGAACCGCAGTGTTGCGGCCATGACCAAAGCCGGTTCATGGTAGTCGCTGAGGGGCGCTGCAATGACCGCCTCCAGCGCTTCCAAAGCCCCGCTGTCGTTGTCGTTGTCAAAATGGCATTGTCCCAAATGAAAGCGCGCGGCCAAGAGGCGGATGCTGTTGGGGTATTTCTCGATAAACTGCTCCAGTTTAGGTGCTGCACCAGCACAGTCTCCTGAAAGAGCCAGGTCTTGGGCAGCGGCATAGGTCCGCTCAGCAATGTCGTCCTCAGAGAGTCCGACCACGTCGGGCAAATTGTCCAGTTGTCCCCGTTCTACGAGCAGGGGTTCGACCAGCAAAAAAGCGTCCTTGGTGACCTCGTCATCGGGGTAGCGCGTCGAAATGTCTGCCCAAAGTGCCAGCGCGTCATCAGAGCGGTTCTGTTTGATGGCCACGAGTGCGAGGTCGACCAATGCCCGCTTTGCAAAGGGACTTCCTGGCAATTCAGAGCGGATTTGTTCAAATGCTGAACGGGCGTCGTCCATGCGGTTCCGCTCGATTTCGGCCTTTCCTATGGCGGTGAGGGCATCGCCCTTGAAGGTGGTTTGGGGGTGGGCTTCAAGCAGCCCTGTCATGCCCTCCACTTCGCCTGGCAGATTGCCATTCAGTCCGAGGCACCGTGCGCGTTGGAACTGCGTGTACTGCTGCTGTGTGGTTCCTGCGTCGAGGGCCTTGTCGTAGGCACTGACTGCACGTCCGTAGTCTTTGTCAATGTAAAAGCAGTCCCCAATTCTCAAGAGCGCATCGGCCCGGTGTCCGCCGGGACCTGCACCAGATTCGGCATCGGCATATTTGCGAAAAGAGACTTGGGCGTCGCGGTATTTCCGTTGGCGGAACAAGGCATAGCCAGCTCCGTATTCGCCTTCGTTGTATTTGGTTGAATTGAAAGCCCCAGGTGCATTCAGGAACGTGCGGTAGTGACTTAGCGCTGGGGCATTGCTCCCTGACTTCATGGCGATTTCACCCTGCCAGTAGTGGCTTTCTGCTGCCAAAGTCGCATCCTCTGGAAAGCTTCTGCTCCGTTTGAAAAATCCATTGGCGTCTTCAAATTGTCCTGTTTGAAACAGGTCGACGCCGTGGTTGAAGGCCAGCTTTTGGTAGGCTTTTTTCTCCTTGGGTGACTTTCGCTGAATCTTGTCTAAGGCATCCAATGCCCGGACATGGTTTCGCGTGGTGAGGTAGACATCGAGCAAGAAGCCGTAAGCCTCGTCTCTGCGGGGACTGTTGGGGTATTCTTCCAGGTACTGTTCAAATGCTGCAATGGCGTCATTGAAGGGGTTGAAGTCGGTTTCGAAAGCGAGTTTGGCTTGGTTAAACAAGGCGTCTTCTCGGACTTCCATGTCGTGGTTCATGGAGGCGGCCTTTGCGAAGGCCGCTTGGGCCTTTGGCTTTTCGTCCAATTCCAGGTAGGCGCGTCCCATCGCATGCGTGGCGTATTGGTCAAGTGGGGTGTTGCCTCCAGTGGCCCGCATCAATGCGGTGATGGCGCTGCTGGATTTGCCACTTGAAAGCCTGCATGTGCCCACGATATAGCTAAACCCTGGGGTGCGCTCTTGGGGGTCAGCGCTGGTCCAAGCGGACTCTAAATAGGGGGAAGCTGCAGCGCAGTCGCCCAGGTGAAAATGGGCTTCTCCGACCATCCGGGTCAATTCCTTCTGGTCTCCACTGGTGAGTTCTCGCTCTTCGGAGAGCCAGTCGGTTCCCCGCTCTGCCAATTCTTCGAACCGTTCGAGCCGGTATAGGATCTGGCCGATGTACAGCGGAACTGCGTCTTTGAATGCATCGATGGATGCCAAGGCCTCGAAGGCATCCAATGCCGTGGTGAGTCGGTCTTCTGCAAATGCGATGTGGGCGAGGTAGTATTCGGAGGCCTCCAAGAATTCGGGCTGTGCTGCTGGATCTTCCTTTACACGCAAAAGGTCACCTCGGGCGCCTTCCAAGTCTCCTGTTTCAAACCGCGCATGCCCGCGTTTGAAGTGGTATTCCGTCCGCATGGATTTGGACAAGCGGCGTGGATTCAGTGCATCAAAGGAGTCAATGGACTTGCTCCATTTGCGCCGCCGGTACTCATAATTGGCCAGGGACCATTGCAGTTTGGGGACCCAGGTGGATTCGGGATGCTTTTCGATGAAGCGGTCGATCCGCCAAACGGCGTCCTTGTGATAGAGGTACATGGCGCACAATGCGGCCCTGTATTCGGCCTCCACCTGCAAGAGTGTTTTGCGGTCTCCAGCTGCCCCATCACCCGAGACAGGGTCTTGGACCCAAGCGTCGAAGAGTTCTATAGCGGCGGCGTATTGGTGGTGGTCAAAGTGGTGCCGTGCCCTGTCGAAATCGGACGGGTCTTGGCGGGTCGATGCTTCGCGGAGGTCGCCCCCTGCCAAGGTGAGGCCTTGGGCGGGGACAGAAGCGGAGTACAGCAAGGTGGTGGTCAGTGCCAGTATCAATCCCGAAGGTGTGCTGCGCTTCGGTGGAGGCGTTGCTTTCGGGCAGGCAGAGGAGGAGGTAGAAAAGAGGGACAGCATGGGGACGTGCATGGACAACGTGAAAATCGCCCGTGACGTGTCCGGTTTTGGGCCTCCACCGTTGAATTATTCACCAGCAGGGGCCCGTAAACTCAACGGAGCGGTTTAGTCCGTGATGCTGAATTCTGTGCGCCGGTTCATGGCCCGTCCTTCCTCAGTGAGGTTGTCGGCCCTGGGGCGGGTCTCGCCAT
>CBFHUP010000082.1:0-7298 GCA_965659115.1 uncultured Flavobacteriales bacterium
GGTGGCGGCAAAAAACATGATCAATGCCTTGGGCCCCAAATTGAGGATGCCTTTTACATCGATGGATAGACAGAACATAATCAGGCTGGCAGGGAGCAGGTATCTGCTGGCCACATAGTACAAGCTGCTGCCTTCTCCGGCCTCGATAATGCCTGTTGAGTTCAGGATTGCCGGCAAGAAGTAGGCCATGAGCAAGGCCGGTACAACGCCGTAGAATTTGGCGAAACGGGGCAACCGAGAAGTGTGGAAGACCAGTGCGAGGCAAGCCAAAAGGAGGCCGAGGATGGGAGCGTCTTGGGTGATCACGTCGGCAATATAGCCGATGCCAGTCGGGGCGTGTGCTCAGGCCGCTGTGAGGTGCTACTTTCGGGTGTGCGTTTTTCAGTCATTGTCCCCCTGTATAACCGACCGGATGAAATTCGGGAGCTGCTCGAGAGCTTAACCCTTCAGACCGTCAAGGACTTTGAGGTTTTGGTGGTCGAGGACGGCAGTGTTCAAGACGCCCGTGACATTGTGTCTTCTTTTTCGGACCGGCTCGATGTCCACTATTTCTGGAAGGAAAATGAGCGGCAAGGCTTCACACGCAATTTTGGTTTCGAACGGGCGCAGGGTGAATGGATGGTGGTCTTCGATTCGGATTGTCTGATTCCATCAGATTATTTCCAAAACGTGGCTGACTTTCTGGACCGGAATCCTGATGTGGATGTGTATGGAGGACCCGACGCAGCTCACCCTTCGTTCACCCCCATCCAGAAGGCCATCAGCCATGCCATGACGTCGTTTTTGACCACCGGCGGAATCCGGGGCGGCCAAAAGCAATTGGGGTCATACCAACCAAGGTCCTTCAACATGGGGATTTCTCGGCGGGCTTGGGAAGTGAGCGGCGGCTATCGAATCACTGTAAAGGGAGAGGACATCGAGTTTTCAATGCGGCTGATTGCCCATGGGTTAAAATCTGCTCTGATCCCCGATGCGCTGGTGTTTCACAAAAGGCGCACAGATTTTGGTCAGTTCAGGAAGCAGGTTGAGTTTTTTGGCAGGGCGCGGGTCAACATTCGTCGGTTTTTTCCTGGAAGCCTTCGCCCGTTGCATTGGATGCCCACGCTGTTCCTCTGTTATCTGGTGGCATTGGTTCCCTTCCTAGTGGGGGGCTTTGTCTTCAACAAAGGTTGGGGAGCACTCGGCGTTTTCATGGCCGCAGTGCCTTACCTCGTTTGGCATACTGCTCTGTTCTTAGAGGTCTTGCTCAAAACCGGTGATGGGCGGGTGGCATTGCTTGCACCTCGCGCCGCCAGGATACAATTAACCTCTTATGGTTGGGGGCTGCTTTCCGAATACCTCGCCGTGGTGGTGTTCAATCGGCGCGATTCGTTGATTGGAGAGGTGCGCGAGGTGCCTCCTGTATCTGGAAACACCCCCAAATCATGAGGGCACTGGGCTGGTTGGGACTCTTGGGAGCAGTGGCCGTTTTGGCATACACTGCCCTTTGTCTTTCTGCCCCGTTCAAGGCCGAAGCTCACCACATAGAATGGCTAACGCCAGAAGAGGCGGTCATGGTGGACTGGGCCTTGTCGTCTTGGTCTCCGCAACAATGGTTGCCCGCTGGGACAGTTTCGGTTAGAGGTTTGGAAAGCGTGACGGTGATGGGGGATTCAGTGCATTGCCCATTGACGACATCGGGAGGTGGTGTGGGGTCGAGGTGGCTTTGGTTGGATCAGGGCCCAGAAGGTCCAAAGTTGCAGGAGCACCTGAGCTGGAGCGTTCCGTTTTATCTGCGTGGGTGGGAGAGGTTGCAGGGCGAGGCCAGCAAGGCCCGCCCCATTGGCAGAACCATGAAAGCACAAGTGGTGAGCCAAGCCTTGCAGTCCGCGGTCGAATTGACATGGAATGGAGGGGCATTTGTCGCCGTGTCATCGCCTTTTGTGATAGACCCAATAAACCTTCAAGAACCCGACAGTCTTGGTGGGGATTCTGTGCCCTTGTGGTGTTGGTCCATCGCGGCCAGTGAGGGCCGAAAGTGGCAATGGATGCAACAAGTTGAACCGCTCCATTTGGACTCTGTGCTTGCAGCAGGAGGGCTGGGGTGGTCCGCTACAGCAGACACGTTGCCCATTTGGGAAGCGCTGCCCAACGCAAGCACATCCTTGGTATTGCTGGACCTTTTGCAAGGCGAGAGCAGTCCTCAAGACTCTCTCGCTCCCGTCTGGGCCATGCGGTGGTCCCTGGGTCGCCCCCAGCTTCAAAGCAAAACAGCGCCGCAGTCCAAGACCACGACGCTGTTCCAATTCAAGAGGGCAAAAATCAGCGGACGATAAGACGTCCTGTGCGGGGCAGCATGGCCGATGGGTTGGCCGCAGAAACCCGCACGAAATAGAGGCCTGCCAGATCAGGTGCTGCGAGTTCAATGCTCCAACCGCTCATGTTGGAGACAGCCAGCAGGGATTCTTCGCGCATCAACTTTCCACCAGAAGACCAGATGCGGACCTTCCAAGGTCCTTGACCTGTGACCCCCAAGACCTGAACGTTCTGTCCAATGCAGGAAGGGTTGGGGAAAGGGGTCAACGGTGGCGAAAGGCCATCCAGATCAGCGATGCTGCTGGTGAGGGGATTTCCGTCGCAATCGTATCCCACAGCGGCATATTCACAGCCGTCATTTTCTTCAGTAGCCGCGGGGTCATAATTGCAAGCCAAAGGGTCGGTACAGCCTAGGATTTCTGCTGTGTCACAAATTCCATCGCCATCGGTATCAGCCTCACAATCGCCACCACAGTCTCCGAGGGCATCGAGGTACTCGCAGCTCCCGTCGTCAGTATTGGCCGCAGCATCATAAGTGCAGCTGGCTTCATCGGTGCACCCTTCAATCACATTGAGTAGGTTTCCATCACAGTCATAGCCTTCCGCTGCATACTCGCAGTTTCCATTTTCTTCTGTGGCATCGACATTGTAATTGCAGGCCGCGGCATCGGTGCAACCTGGGATTTCTGCTGTGTCACAAATTCCATCGCCATCGGCATCGCCCAGGCAATCTCCACCACAATCGCCCAAGGCATCGAGGTATTCGCAGCTGCCGTCATCGGTGTTGGCCTCCAGATCATAGGTGCAACTCGCCGCATCCGTGCATCCATAGACAACAACTGTAGCATTGCCTTCGCAATCGAAATTGGCAGGCGGATAAGTGCAGTTCCCGGCTTCATCGGTGGCATTGTCATCGAAGTTGCAAGCCGTTGGATCAGTGCAGCCGGGGATTTCAGCATTGTCACAAATGCCATCGCCATCGGCATCGCCCGGGCAATCTCCACCGCAATCTCCCAAGGCATCGAGGTATTCGCAGCTGCCGTCATCGGTGTTGGCCGCAGCATCGAAAGTGCAGCTCTCATTGTCTGTGCAGCCTTCGACGACAACCAAGACGTTGCCGTCACAATCATAGCCTGTGCTGGCATAGGCGCAGTTGCCATTTTCTTCTGTCGCGCTGACATCGTAATTGCAAGCTGTTGCGTCGGTACAACCCGGAATTTCAGCATTGTCGCATACTCCGTCACCATCGCTGTCACCGGGACAGGCACCGCCGCAATCGCCCAGGGCATCGAGGTATTCGCAGCTCCCGTCATCGGTGTTGGCGGCGGCGTTGTACGTGCAGCTCTGACCGTCCGTACATCCGTAGACGGGCACGGTCACATTGCCGTCGCAATCAAAATTGACCGGCGGGTAGTTGCAGTTTCCGGCGTCATCAGTGGCTCCACTGTTGTAGTTGCATGCTACGGGATCCAGACATCCTGGGATTTCTACATCATCACAGACGCTGTCACCATCGGCATCTCCAGGGCAGTCTCCACCGCATTCTCCCAATGCGTCCAAGTACTCACAACTTCCGTCGTCGAGGTTGGCGGTGGCATCGTAGGTGCAGCTCGCAGCGTCTGTGCAACCGGGCACATCCGCTACAATCACATCTTCATCTTCATCGCAGATGTCATTGAAATTGGCATCTTCACAAGGGGCCACACTCGACCCGTCGATACAGAAAGCATGGGTCTGGCTCGATCCGAAGTTGCCGGAACCTGAACCGAGCACATTGCCACCGTCATCGGTCAAGGAGTACCATCCGCCAGGTGGATAGTGCAGTCCGTTGCCGAAAAGATCGGTCACCGTCAATTCATAGCATCCCGTTGTGGCGCATTGGCTCTCTTGGATGAAGTCGCCGGCAAAAGTACCATTGTCGTAGTTCGTTCCCGACATCACGACTGCACCATCGTCTGTGTTCTCTAAGCTCCAGCCAAAGCCAAAGGGCAGCACGTCCAGCTGGATTTCCATGTTCACGAACGACCCGGAGAGGATTTCAAAAGAGACGGCCAGCGTGTCGTTCAACGCATACCCATCTTCAGGAGTACTGATCCAAACGCTCAGCTCGTGATCACCTCCCACAGCAGCCAACGTGGGCAGGGAAACGTATTCTGTGGCACCTGATGCCAAGTCACCGGTCCATTCCAGGTCATTGACGGTTCCACCATCTAGCGCAAAGTGTATTGTTGCAGCGTTCAATGCATCTGAGCCAAAGTTTTGAAGCAATACTTCAGGCGAGATCGTAGATGCACAGCCGGTGGAAGCAATGCCTTGAACCGATGCAATGCCCATGTCTGTGGACATGACGGGGATGGCTCCATCGCTGCTCAAAAGCGCATTTCGGTGCAAGACAAGTGCGTCGCGCATTCTCGTCCGTTGCCCCTCCGTGAAGGAGTCCATGCAGCCGTCGTTGGAGTAGTCCATGAAATTCTCCACCATGGTGGCAGGACAGCTCAAGGCAGAACAGCCAATGGAGCCCGTTGTAGGTGGGGTGTCGCACACCCGATCCCCTTGAGACGAACAGTTGCTTTCATCGGCGCAACTGTTGGTGTTGCTAAAGGTGTGCAACAAGCTCAAGTAGTGCCCCATTTCATGAGACAGTGTCCGGTTGAGGTTGAAGTTGCTGAGCAGATTGTACTCGTCTCCAACACCAAATACCTGGTGGTGAAGGACGATGCCGTCGTGGGTGCCTGAGGTGGGAGGCAAGTAGGCAAAGCCCAGAGGGGAAGTGCCACCGTTTAACTTGTGCAATACCCAGACATTGATGTATTCAGACCCAGACCAATGGCTGAGGTTCTTCACATTCATCTCAGATGCCGGATCCAAGTTGCTGTTGGTCACCATACCTGTGCTGGAAAAGCCGGGAATGACTTCAGAAACATCGGTGCGCAGAATACCCGTAGTCGGGTTCCCATCTGGGTCGCGCACGGCCAACGCAAACTCGATGTCAACATCGGCTCCCCCAAAATCACCACGGAAATCGGCATTCAGGGCATCTATGGCGCTCAAGACTTGGCTGTCAGAAACATTGGATCCAGTGCCCAAGGATGCGCCATCGTGCATGATGTGCACCACAACAGGCAAAACATGGGTTTCACTGGAGCGCATGGCGCTGCTGGACATATCCGCTAGGGCTGCTTCAAAGGCAAAGTAGCTGCGCGCATAGGTGCTGTCTTCCATGAGAACAGCTTGCAACTCGTCGGATTGACAGCGGTCACCCTGTGCCAAAGTTGTGTTGGCGAGGGTAGCGACGAAAAGGGCAAGAAAGGAGATATAGAAACGCATGTTGGAGGGAGGTTCTTTCTCCCGTACTCCATTCTGCAAGTTCAGGTTTCATTTTGAATGTGAAATCTGTCTTGTCGTTGTTTTTCAAACAGTTACATCTGGTCTTTCACTGATGTATAATGCCGGTTTAATGTTGAAATAAAAAAGGCGGAGCCCCCACAAAATGGGAGTTCCGCCTTTTCGAAAAAAATGCGCGGTAAAATCAGTCCGCCTGTTCGACCTCAAGGAGCTCCACCTTGAAGATCAAAGTGGAATTGGCGCCGATCACGTCGCCTGTGGCGCGCGACCCATAAGCCAACTCTGAAGGGATGAAGAAGGTGGTTTGCCCTCCTTTCTTCATGGTTTGGAGACCTTCAGTCCAACCGGTGATCACCTGGTTCAATCCAAAGGTGGCGGGTTGACCGCGGTCATAGCTGCTGTCAAACGTGGTTCCGTCGATCAAAGTACCGTGGTAGTGAACCGTCACTTTGTCTGTCGCGCTGGGGCTTGGACCGTCACCTTCGCGGTCAACGCGGTATTGCAAACCGGAATCTGTGACGACCACGCCGTCGTTCCCTTTGTTTTCTGCCAAGAAGGCCAATCCAGCTTCGAGGTTGGCCTCGCCAGCTTTGGCTTCTTTGGCCTGCATTGTGCTGCGCACGAGTTCATTTGCTTGCTCTGGAGTCATGGCGGCACTGCCAGCCTGAACGTCTGAGAAAGCCTGGGCAATTTGCCCGGGGACAAAGTCAGTGATGCCTTGACCTTGAACGTTGGTGGCAAAGAGCACACCCAGCGCATAGCTCAAAGAGTCGTTGTTGTTTTCCATGTTGGGGGTTGGGGTATTCTGACCGTTGACGGAACAGCCTGTCCAAGCCAAGGGGGCCAAGACCAGACTGGCCGCGAGGGCCATCGTGTGAATCGGGTTGAGTTTCATGAGGTTGAATTGATGTTTCGTGTGAAAATGAAAGTATGACTCCCGCTGAGGGCGGCGTTGAACGTATAGCCGTCTTCAGAGAAGCCCTGAATACCAGCGTTTGAGTCGATTTTCTCTTGCAGCAAATACTTGGCCATCCGTCCGCGGGCAGTTTTGGCGTAGGTCCCGATCATCTTGAAGGCACCATTGCGCTCTTCCTTGAATTGAACATGGATGAACCGGCCCGAAAGTGCTGGGTGGTCGATGGCTTTGAAATACTCTTGGCTGGCAAGGTTGACGATGACGTCGCTTCCGTTTTCTTGGTCCAAGCTTTCCGCCAAGGTTGTTCCCCAGTAATCGTAAAGGTTTTGGTGGCCATTGGGCGTCCATTTCCCCCCCATTTCCAAGCGGTATTCTTGGATGAGGTCCAAAGGACGCAGTAGACCATACAATCCCGAAATGATCCGAAGGCGCTCCTGGGCGTGATCCAAGTCACTCGCATTCCAACGCTCGGCTCCCAAAGCTCTGAAGACTTCTCCGTGGAAAGCATGCACCGCAGTGCGTGCATTGCCGGGGTGGAAAGGACCTCCCCATTGGTGGTGACGCTTGGCCGTTTCGAGGGCCAGATCGGGACTGATGTCCATAGTGGTCATGAGCTTGTCCTCTGACTCTTGGACGAGCGCTGACATAATCTCAGCGGCTTGGCCAGCAAAAATGGGCTGGCTCGCTCCGGCATCAACAGGAATGTCACCATTCCTGAAAGTCTTGGCAGGGGACAGCAAAA
>CBFHUP010000083.1:0-6697 GCA_965659115.1 uncultured Flavobacteriales bacterium
TCAGTTGGAGCGGGTCCATCCCCTGCATCCAAAGTGGCGCAGCGGTGAGGTGCGCGCAACTCCTCTTGATCCCGAAGCATTGCCGGGCATCTTGTGGAAGTGCGGCATCGCATTCAATGGACGGTGGAGCGGTTGGGTGCGCATGGAGGTCCGGTGGTCGGGGCCGCCACCACACCGCGCGCGTCGGCGTACCGCATTGCGCATCGAAAGGCGGAGTCACCGATTGGACATCAGGACGTTCATCGAACCTGAAGTGTCCTTCCAAGCGGGAACGGCAAATGGCGCCTTGGGCGAGCACCATTGGTCGGCGCTGTGGCGCAAATTGAACAGCCCTTCGCACAGGGATGCTCCGATTTGGCGGTGGTGCATCAGTGCATCTGGAAGGGGCAGGTCGGTGGGCTTGGCCGTGGCCTTCATGGCGTCATGGAACGCCCAAGACAAAGGCCGTTGGCGGCTGGGGGTGGCACAGTCTTGGGGGGAGGAGGGCGCACCTGTTCGCTACCTTCAAGGATGGGATGGCAGGCCATCAGAACCGTTTTCCAAGTCTGGGGTCAAGGCCTATTTGAGGTGGAGATCGGACAGCGGATCGTGGAACCTCAGGGCGCGCTTGGGGTGGTCATCGGGTGTCACAGCAGAAGAAAAGGGGGGCGTGTCTCACGGAATCCACGCATTTCGGGTGGAATTCAAACCGCCTTGGCCTTCGGTGCGCCATAGGTAGCCGCTATATTGCAGGACGCTCTAGGGGCGATCTCCAATAAAGGAGAGGCTCAAAAGCGACATACCTCAACCCATGGCAACCACTTCCGATATCAAGAACGGTTTGTGCCTGCGCCACCAAGGCGGGCTTTACCAGGTCCTCGAATTCCTTCACAAGAAGACGGCACGGGGTTCCGGCAATGTCTGGACCAAAATGAAAAACTTGGAGAACGGCAAAATCATTGAGCATTCCTACAACACAGGAGCCAAGGTTGATGTGATCCGGGTCGAGACGCGCGAACACACCTTTCTGTACGAGGATGACATGGGGTACAACTTCATGAACACCGAGTCTTTTGAGCAAATTCTCTTGGAGAAGCACCTCATCGACAACCCTCATTTCCTCCAGGATGAAATGAAGTGCTTGATTGTGTTTCATGCCGATGAGGAGCGTCCGCTCAGCGCCTCTTTGCCCAGCCACATTGAGGCAGAGGTGACCTACACCGAACCCGGTGTCAGAGGCGATACGGCGACGAACACCTTCAAACCAGCCACCATCGATACCGGTGCTGAGGTGCGGGTGCCCTTGTTCATCAATACAGGTGACCGCATCAAGGTGGACACCCGCACGGGCGACTACTCCGAACGGGTCAAGAAGTGACCCTTCATGGCCTCTGACCTTCGGACCAAAAAACGACTGGACCGCCTGAGACAGCAGGCGGATGCACTGTTAGAGCTGACGCAGGCGATCAACCGCAATGTGCCGGACAGCGCGCTTTTTGCACTGTTTCAGCGGTGCCTCGAAAGCATGGGGGTCGGCAAGTTGGCCTTGTTTTCGCGCCGTCAAGAGGAGACCGTTTGGGGATGCTTGATTGAATGGGGCTACCCCACAAGCTTGCCCAAACTTGCCAATGCGTCCGAAGTCCTATTGGGCAAGGCCCATGCCATTGTAGCAGGGGATACAGAGGTGGAGTTTGACCTGGCCATTCCTGTGGAACACGATGGCGACGTGATCGCCTACGTGGTGATGGGAGACCGAGAAGAGGGACGGGGCATGAGCCCCTCGATCCGCTATGTGAGGTTCATCACCACCCTAACCAATGTTCTCGTGGTGGCCCTCCGAAACCGAGAGTTGACAGCAGAGCGCATTCGAACGGCAGGTTTGGAGAGGGAGCTGGCCTTGGCTGGTGAAATGCAGTCCATGCTCCTTCCGAGCAACTTGCCCAACGACGGGCACCGCTCTTTTTCGGCGCGCTACCGACCGCACCACCATGTGGGTGGAGACTATTACGACGCCGTGGTGCTCCCCGACGGAAGGATGGCCATTGCCATGGCAGATGTGAGTGGAAAAGGCATGCCCGCGGCTTTTCTGATGTCCAACTTTCAGGCGCATTTGCACGCCCATTTGGACCACAACACAGGGCCCATAGGCGAGGTGGTTAGGTCGCTCAATGAACGCGTTTTTGGCAGCGCAGGAGGCGAGCGTTTCATCACGCTGTTTCTCGCCATTCACGACCCGGTCAAAAGGGTCATCGATTATGTGAATTGTGGCCACAACCCCCCGCTGTTTGTGCCGGCAAAAGGCCCTGGTACATTCTTGGGAGAAGGATGTCCTGGTCTGGGAATGCTGGATTTACTGCCGGAAGTCGGGGCGGGACAGCTCTTCGTTGAAGCTGGATCTAAACTGGTCTGTTTTACCGACGGTCTGGTAGAGCAGGAAAACACCAACGGTGAGGCCTACGGTGAGCACCGGTTGCAGCAGCTGGTCGAGAACGAAAGAGACTCAGGCTGTGAATTGCTGAACACCAGCATCATCGTGGATTGGGAGCAGCATCGCGGTGTGGCAGACCCCGCCGACGACACCGCCCTGCTTACCGTTCATTTTTCTTGACCTCCAAATCCAGCACCACGAGGATGGCCATGAAGCCCCAGAAGGGAGCGCTGGCCTTGTCGGTGTCGAGGTAGTTGTTCAACACCCCGTGGATGAAGTAGGTCATGAGTCCGAGATAAATCGACATGGCCCAATAAGCCCGCCATCGGTCTTTACCACGCAGGGCGCGGTAGGTCCGGAACCCCATGTTGCAGCATGCCAAAAGGATCCCCAAGACGATGAGGGTCCCGGGAATGCCTTGCTCAGCTAGGGGGCCAAGGTATTCGCTGTGGGCATTGCCGCGGTCCGCATTGTTGGTCGATATGATGGTGTGATGCTCCGACCGTTGGTGGGGTGCGTATACAAATTGATAAGTGCCCGGTCCCCATCCAGTGAGCGGACGTTCAGACCACAGGCTGAGGGCGCAACTCCACCGGTTGATTCGCTCGAGGTTGGAGGCGTCACTGGATACATTGCTGATCGACTCGACGTGCTCCGTGAGGTCGTCAGAAGAGTCTTGATCATTGCGCTCCAATGAAATCAACAGCTGGTCCCAGGACAGAAAGAGCAGTCCTGCCAACACAACGGCAACAGCCATCAAGGTGCGCAATTTGACACCCAGGCGCATCAAGACACCCAATGCCGCCGCCGCCGCCAACGACACCCAAGCCGCGCGCGTAAAGGACAGAACGAGCCCCAAAGTGAGCACGGCAAAGGCCAGTCCAATGCCGAGCTTTCCAATGGCCTGGCGGTTGGGCTTGAGCAGCAAAGCGAGCACCGGAAACCAAAACATCGCCAATACCGCACCATAGCTGGTGTGGTCCTTGAAAAACGGATCCATGACCCAGTGGCCGGCTTGTTTTTCAAAGCCATAGCCCGCATGCCTCACCACTGTGTAAACGATGACCGCAAGCAGGGGCAACAGGTAGAGCAAGACAAAGTGCTCCTGCCGAGCGCGGTTCTTCACGATCGGAGCGAGCAGAAAGAAGAACCCCACCACAAACCACGCTCTTGCGGTGGTGAATTTGAGTGAAACCAAGGGGTCCCATGACAACAGCGTGGTGACAATGAGCCACAAAAACATCACCTGCAACCAGCGCGAAATGGGGTGCCGTTCCAGGTCCAGTTCCATGCCGAAGCCGCGCAGCCGATCCAGGAGAAACAGCAGCAAGAGGCCAAACAAGATGGGTTCGGTGGGGAGGTAGAGTCCAACCCCACCAATTTCGAGCTGTTCCAAATTCAAGCTCAGCGGCACAGTGGCCACCAGTCCCAAAAGCAGGAGGTCCCGTCTCGAAAGTGCCAAGCCCACGATGCCGACCACCACTGGAAGGGCAGCCAGCCAATAGAACTCTTGAGAAATCGCCCAAAAAAGCAAAGCACCAAATCCGACAATAACCCCCACAGTCCCGACAGTAATCGGTGAGCGCGGGGGGGTCAATACAGGACGCTTTGCCTCGGGCACAGGGTTCATCGGATGGCGTCTCGCATCAACAAAAACACCAGGGCAGCCAATGCCAGAGAAACGGCACCCATCACGGTGATCAACCAGCGCACAGGGCGTGCTTTTTTGTCGGAGGCGGCAGCGCGGTCCACCACAAAGGCGGCGGGGATTTGAGATTCTGAGTCCAGCTTGTTGAGGTCGTAGCGCTTCTTGAGCACGGCCTCCTGCTCATACGCGTCTTCAAGCTTGGTGGTCAGCTGGTTGTATTCATTCGCATATGGGGCCAAGCGCTCCATTTTCGATTGAATGTTCTCGGCCTGCTTGGTGCGGCCCTCCGCCAAGGCTGTGGCGTATTGCTCATTAAGCCCTTCGATTTGAATGGGGAAGTCATAGATGCCCAGGCTGCGCAAGTCACCAAGTCTGCGCTCCATGTCCTTGATTTCGTTTTGGTTTTGGCGCAGTGACCGGTCAGCATACCGCAGGGCCTCGCTGGCGCGGTCGTTGCGCAGTTGGTTGGCCACAGAGTCCGTCAATTGGGCAATGTCATTGGCCATGTTGCGCGCCATTTCAGGAGCAGCATCATAGACGTCAATGCGGATGGATCCATAGCGGGTAAGACTGGCCCCCACTTTTCCGGCATAGACCTTGGCCATGGCCGCCTGCGCGCCGGCTTGCGCGCGGTCAATGCTGTAATGGGACCACAGGTCGTATTTCTCGATGACCCTTCTGCGAATGCGGTCTGAATTCAAGATTTGCAGCAGGCGTTCTGCATCCTCTGTCTCACCGTAAGCCAGGATGTCTTCCCTTTTGACTTCCTCATAGAATTGGGCTCCAATGGACTGCTGCGGCAAAGCAAACAGCACCACAGAGGATTGAAATTCAGGCTCAATCAAAAAAGAGGCAGCGGCACTGATCAATCCACCCAGCAGGCCGGCAATGATCAGAGGTTGCCGCCAATCCCAAACCCTGCGCAGCAAGGTGATGTCTTGAGCATTGTCGTTGGATGAGGTCATATCCATGGTGTGCAAATCGGATTGCGGTAGAGTTCCAAGGCGCAAGATGCACCGGACTGTTGGCCCAACGTCTACCCGAGGCAAACCGTATCCGCATTGTTTCAACTTTTGCACTTAAGCAGGTCGTAATTTGGCCCCATGGCAGTGGTGGCGATCAATACCCGCTTGGTGATTCCAGGCAAATTGGATGGCATTGGTTGGTTCACGCTAGAAACGGTTCAGCGCATCACCACTGCGCACCCAGAACACCAATTCCACCTGCTCTTCGACCGTCAGCCACCCGAGGATTTATTTCCTGGCGACAACGTCAAGTGCCATTGGGTGTGGCCGCCGGCCCGCCGGCCATTTCTCTTGGACATTTGGTTTGATTGGGCGGTTCCAAGGCTCTTGAAAAAATTGAAAGCGGACATTTTTGTCTCGCCCGACGGATTTTTGAGCAGCAAGACGCAGGTGACCCAGGTTACTGTGCAGCACGACTTGAACTTTGAGCACCACCCCGAGTGGTTGCCTGAACGCGTGGCACAGCATTATAAACGGCGCTTTCCAGATGCTGCCCGACGTGCGGCACGGGTGGCTACAGTGAGCAATTTCAGCGCAGAGGACATTCACCAGCGCTACGGAGTAGACCAGAATCACATAGATGTGGTCTACAATGGTGCAGGCAGTGTGTATCACAGTGTGCCTTTGGGTGCCAATGCGCAGCAGCAAGCCCGTTTGATGCGGCAGAAGTACACCAACGGCATGCCTTTTTTTGTCTTTGTGGGCACCCAGCACCCCCGAAAAAACCTCAAGGGGTTGATGCAAGCCTTCAGCGAGTATCGGTCTCAAGGCGGACAATGGGACCTCATGCTGGTGGGCACAGCGCTGTGGCGCCGTCGCCGTTTCGATGCACGTCGGTCTATGGAAGAGCTCCCTGCCCACGTTCGTGAGCATGTGCACACCTCCGGTTGGTTGCCCCAAAACGAGCTTGCTCAAGTGCTGTCATCTGCAGGGGCGCTGGTGTTCATTCCTTGGTTCGAAGGCTTTGGGATCCCCATGGTCGAGGCTTTTGCTGCGGGAACTCCGGTGATTCATGGCAACCGAACATCCTTGCCTGAAGTGGCCAACGGTGCTGGTATAGAAGTCGATCCGGGGGATGCCAAACAGGTCGCACGGGCCATGCGCCAAATTGAAGATGGGCCTGCATTGCGGGCGGACTTGATCGAAAAAGGCAAAGACCGAGCGGATGATTTCAGTTGGGAGCGAACCGCATCCTTGCTGTGGTCGTGCATTGCACAAGCAGGATCCGATGCGGGCCTCGTGATGAAGGGCGGCCCAAAGGCATCGTGATGGGCTTGAAATTGCATGGGCTCAAGGGACGCATCGAAGCGGGAGTGGATGAAGCAGGGCGGGGCTGTTTGGCTGGCCCAGTCACGGCCGCAGCGGTTATCCCTGGCAAAGCAGGAAAGGCTTGGCTGGAAGCGGGCCTCAACGACAGCAAGCAAATCAACGCCACCACACGACAGACCCTCAGGGCGCGCATTGAGTCCGAGTCTGCCGCTTGGGCAGTGGGTTGGGCTACGGTCGAAGAAATTGAAACATTGAACATCCTAAAGGCGTCTCACCTTGCCATGCACAGGGCCATCGATGCTTTGCAATTGGAGCCGGAATTTCTATTGATCGATGGGAACAGGTTTC
>CBFHUP010000084.1:0-6691 GCA_965659115.1 uncultured Flavobacteriales bacterium
AGGAAAAGGCCCGCTTTTGGCGGGCCTTTTTCGTGGGCAGTTGGAAATTGTAGGGAAGCGTATACCGCGCAATGCACCTCAGCTGTCCAGCCGAATGGGCGTATCCCTTGGTGCTTGAACGCCATATTTAAACCGGATGTTTTTGCGCTCGCTGGGTTTCACGGTGATGTCCCATTCGACACGCCCCGTGTCTTTGTCCAGCTTTCCGCCGCCGAGGCTTTCTGCTTTGACCTCGACATCCTCGTCGTTGGAGAGGGGAAGTTGGTCATCGATCACAATGCGGATGGGTTGTTGCTTGCGGTTGTCGACCATGATTTCCCATGTGCGTTCGAGTTCTCGCTTCCCGGTGATGATGTTGGACTTGTTGTCGTGTCCTTTGAGTTTGCGGCGGACTTGAATGGCCGGGTCGGGGCCGAGTGAAAGGCTGAGCGTATCGGAAGCGAGGTTGAGGGCGAGCGTGCTTTCGCCGACGAAGTCATCTTCGAAGTAGATCCGCAACCGGCCACTGATGAGGTCGAGTTCCTCCCAATCCATGATGTGGGCCATTAAATAGGCTTGTGCATCCAATTTTGGGGTGGCTTGGTACAGAAATTCGGTGGGCACTTCCATGTCCTTAATCCGCACGGACTGCACCACACCGTCTGAAGCGATGCTGTACTTGGCGGCGATGTCGAACCGCGTCTGGGTAGGGGTGCTTTGGACGGTTACAGAGGCATAATCAAAGGCCTGTGCGGCTTTTTGAGCCGCGCGTTCCCGGCGGCTTCCGAAGAGCGATCCGCGTTCGGGTTCATCTTCATTGGCGATGCCATCGGCGTAATAGGCAATGGATACTTCTTCGAGCATTTCAAGGGCTGGGGCGAGGGCAACATTCATCACGCTGTTGGAGACGGCGATGTTTTCGGCCACCATGCCCATGCTGGAGTAGCTGATGTTTCGGGCATTGGTCGGCACGTCAATCATGTAGAACCCATTGATGTCGGTGACGGCATTCCGGCCACCGGAGACGCTCACCGTGGCGCCGATGAGGGGTTGGCCTTGGGCATCATACAGTTGGCCGCGCACTTGGCGTACGGAGGGGTTGTATGCCTGGGTCTTCAACCAATTGTTTGCCGCCGCGGCGGTGGAGGCTGCGGCCCCTTGGTAACCGTGGTGGTTGGCGTGCAAAAACCAAGGGGTCAAATTGGGTTTAGAACGGTTTCTATTCGGCGTGCCTGTGGAAACGCTGAGGTTCACACGCTTCCAATCTTCTCCAGTTTGCTGGTGCACCAGGGCGATGCTTTCCAGTTTGAGCGGGTCGGCCACGCTTTCTACGCGGGCGTTGTATGCGGGGTCCCACCCGGCGTTTTGCATCCAGTAACCGAAGCTGATGGTCCCGCTGGTCTGGGCATCGGCTTCAGTGTGGATGAGCATTTCGAGGTGGGTCTCGGTGCGCAACTGGGGCAGGGCTCCTATGGCGAGGTCCAGCTTGGTGAGGCTGGCCTGCATGTCGCCAATGCGTTGGTCAATGGCCTGCCGTTCTTGGAGCAATTCAATGCGGCGGCTGCGCATGAATTTGGTGGCGTCGATCAGCCGACTGAGGTCGACACCGCTGTCTTTTACGGTGAACTGAGTATGGGACGCAAGGAGCTGTTCTTCCTTATCCAGAATGGTGTACCAATGCTGCTCTTGCTGCATGTCATGGTACAAGTCGTTGCGCTCTTTTTGGAGGCGTTCTCTTTCGGCTTGGCTTTCGGCACCGCTCAAGGTGTCGGTATGGTAGCGGTGGGTGACAGACAAGATCGTGAACTCGCCGGTTCCGGTGATGCGCACCTGGCTGGGGTCGATGGCGGTGGGCAGGCTTGGAAAGACCAAGGTGGCGGTCCCCGCAGGCACGACGGTGTTGGCCGTGCGTTTGATTTGGGCTCCCTGACGGTAGACCGTAACGTGGTCAATACTGTGGCGGACTTCCTTTTCGGGATTTTCGTTGGCCAATGCTCCTGAGAGGCTCAGCATGGCGAACAGGGAAAGGGCGGTGCGTGGTAGCATGGGCTTGAGGTTTTGACGTTCTCTCCTTGCGTTCCAACTCCCGTGCCAAAATTTCCGAACTTGTGGGGATGCGTCCTTCCCTTCTCTGCTTGTCTCTCCTGTTTTTACTGGGCTTTTCACCCCTTGAAACAGTGGCCCAAAAAATATTTTCCGTGGACTATGAAAGCCGTGCGGACGTCAAAGTCTTCGTGGTCGATTACGAGTCGAGGGCGGACCTGCTCGTTTTTAAGGAAGAGTATGAGGGCCGGGCAGATGGCAACGAGGGCCATTGGCATTTTGTAGAGTACGAGAGCCGCGCCGACAAGAAGGTCTTCTTCGTGGATTACGAATCGAGGGCCGACCTCAAGGTGTTCTTTGTGGACTACGAAAGCCGCGCTGGGTGGCGCAACAAATCCAAGCAGCACTTGCTGTACTGACCGACTCCAAGAGCCGGTCGGATTTAGTAGCCCAGTGCATCGCGCAGCCTGTCCACAGTGGCGGTGGCGATGTTTCGGGCTTTCTCTGCGCCTTTTTTTAATTCCGCATCGAGGGCGGGCAGGTCGGCCATGTAGCGGTTGAAGGTGTCTCTTTCAGCAGCAAACCCATCCACCAAAGCCTCGAGGAGGTCCTTTTTTGCGTGTCCCCAACCGTAGCCGCCGGCGCGAAGTTTGGCCGCCATCTCTGCTGCATCGGCAGGGGAGGCCACCAAGCTGTAGAGCTGATGAGCCACTGAACTGTCAGGTTCTTTGGGGTCTTCCAGCGGGGTGGCGTCGGTGATGATCTGTTTGTTGATCACCTTTTTCAGTGCCTTTGCATCGGCAAAGGGATCGATGGTGTTGTCCTTGGACTTGGACATTTTGGCGCCATCGGTACCCGGCACATACATGGTCGCCTCGTTGGTGCGTGCTTCGGGTTCAATGAGGACTTCCCGGCCCACTTTATGGTTGATGCGGCCCGCCACATCGCGCGCCATTTCGAGGTGCTGCAATTGGTCTTTGCCCACGGGCACTTCATTGGCGTCGTAAGCGAGGATGTCAGCCGCCATGAGCATGGGATAGCTGAACAGCCCGGCATTGACGTCTTCCAATCGATCGGCCTTGTCCTTGAAGCTGTGAGCGAGGGCCAGACGGCTGTATGGATAGAAGCAGCTCAGGTACCAGGCGAGCTCTGTGCACTGCGGCACATCGCTTTGGCGGTAAAAAACCGTCTTATCCGTATCCAAGCCACAGGCCAACCAAGCAGCGGCGACGGCATAGGTATTGGCCCTCAGTTCGTCGCCGTCTTTGATTTGGGTCAGGCTGTGCAGATCGGCGATAAAGAGAAAGGACTCGTCCGAGGACCCTTCTGCCAGTTGAATGGCGGGACGGATGGCACCCAGTACATTCCCGAGGTGGGGTGTACCTGTGCTTTGGATGCCGGTCAGAATTCGTGCCATGGCTCAAAAATACAAGGAGATTGAAGGTGCACAGATACAAATTGGATTTGATGCACCTCTTGAACTTGTCGTTTGCTTGTGACCTTTAAAGGATGAGATATTTCCTGCTTGTGGCCTTGTTTTCCGTGCATACGGCTTCGTCGTCACAGACCCTCGAAATTGATTACCCCTACAATCCCGATTACGACAATACCGGGAACATCGGCATCAATGACCTTCTGCCCGTGCTGACCTTGTTCACGCAGGACTTCGAGGCGGAGGGCATCATGATTGATACCCTGACCCTCGAGAATGCGTTCCTCATGATGATGGCCCAGATCATCGAATTGCAGGGTCAGGTGGAGGCCTTGCAGTCGGCCGTCGTTCCAGGTTTGTCAGACCATGTGAGCCTTCAGGATGACCAGACACTCCTGATTTCAGGGGTGAACCTTCAGGTGGTCAACGGTACCGGCTCCACATCCGCAGTGAATGGATTGGGTAATTTCATTGTCGGGTACAATGAATCTGACTCTCTCACGACCGAACGCGGAGGCTCCCACAACCTGGTGATGGGGCGATTGAACCAATACAGTTCGTTTAGTGGCATTGCGCATGGTTTGCGCAACTCTGTGCTGAATGATGAATCGGCGGTCATCGCCGGGTCCAACAATGTGGTCAGCGGCGTGCGCAGTGCGGTGCTGGGCGGCGATCAGAATACGGCGTCCGGCAACAAGGTGGTGGCCATTGGTGGTGTTGGAAACGAAGCCAAGGGCTCGGTGACCTTGGCCATTGGAGGGGAAGACAATCAAGCTGATGGAACCGCTGACATTGTGTTGGGGGGCAAAGGCAATGTTGCCATGGGTGGAATATCCGTGTTGGCGGGAGGCGGCAACAACGTGACCAGTGGGTACAAGAGCGTTTTGGTAGGAGGACAGGGGAATCAAACTTCACCGGATGAGGTGGGCAATGGTCAGTTCGCTGCAGTATTTGGAGGGCGATTCAACAATGCCAGCGACTACTGCGGAGCCATTTTGGGGGGAACTTCAAACACATTGTCAGGAGGTTTGAACTCTCCGAGCAGCTACTCGTCTCAGGGAAAGACCATCGTGGGAGGACGGGGTAACCTCAATGTGGCAGCCTCATATTCCACCATTCTCGGGGGAGAGTTCCTTGTGTTGGAGCCCCGGGACACGGCAACATTCTATGGCGGGGAGCCGGGCTTCTATGGTCCTGCCAATGATGTAGGGATTGGGAATTCCGAGAAGGTGTATGTCGGAAACAGCGTCAATCCTAACATGATTCTGACGGACGAGGACTGAACGCCTGCTGAGAGCCAGGTAAAAAAAACCCGGTCCTGTAAAGGCCGGGTTTTTTGTTGTTGGGATGAGTTCTGCTGATCAGCAGAACTCGTCGTAGGCGGCCTTGAGGTGCTCGGAGAGCATCTCGGCGGTGCGGCCTTCGATGTGATGGCGCTCCACCATGTGCACCAGCTTGCCGTCCTTGAAGAGGGCAACCGCAGGGCTGCTGGGCGGATAGGGCAGGGTGTGCTTGCGGACGCGCTCCACAGCTTCTACGTCAAAGCCAGCAAAGGCGGTGAGCAGTTTGCTGGGGAGTTTGGCATTCTCAAGGGAAGCCTTCACGCCGGGGCGCATGGAGCCTGCGGCACAGCCACAGACACTGTTGAGGACCACCACGGACGTGCCTTCCTCAGCGAGGGCGGCATCAACGGCAGCGGAATCTAGAAGTTCAGAGAAGCCAGCTTCGACGAGCTCGGCTTTCATGGGGTTGACAATCTCAGCGGGATACATGTTGTAAAGTTATTCTTTGTCAGCGGCTGTAGAAGCCAAGAAAAGCTCGTCGTATTGGTCTCCATGAATCGGGCTTGGAGCATCAATCATGACGTCGCGACCTTGATTGTTCTTGGGGAAGGCAATGAAGTCGCGGATGGTGTTGACGCCGCCGAGCATGGAGCAAAGGCGGTCAAATCCGAGGGCCAATCCTCCATGGGGAGGGGCACCATAGCGGAAGGCATTCATCAAGAAACCGAACTGCGCTTCTGCTTCTTCGGGAGAGAACCCGAGCAAGTCGAACATGCGCGCCTGGACGTCCTTGTCGTGGATTCGAATGGAACCCCCTCCAATTTCCACGCCGTTGATGACCATGTCGTAAGCGTTGGCGCGCACGGCGCCAGGATCGGAATCGATCAGGTCCATGTGCTCGGGCTTGGGCGATGTGAAGGGGTGGTGCATCGCGTGGTAGCGATCGGTTTCTTCGTCCCATTCGAGCAGGGGAAAGTCCACCACCCACAAAGGCTTGAAGTCGAACGGGTCGCGCAGGCCCATCTCTGATCCCATGTGCAGGCGAAGCTCAGCGAGTTGTTTGCGTGTGGCATCGAGGCCACCACAGAGGACCAGCATCAAGTCGCCGGGCTTGGCGTCTGTATGGGCAGCCCACTTGGCGAGGGCATCTTGGTCGTAGAACTTGTCGACGCTGGACTTGAATGTGCCGTCGTCGTTGACCTTGCAGTACACGAGTCCCCTGGCTCCGATTTGGGGGCGTTTCACCCAATCGGTGAGGCCGTCGAGCTGTTTGCGCGTGAAGCTGGCGGCTCCGGGCACCACGATACCCAGTACGGCTTCGGCGCTGTCAAACACATTGAATCCTTGATTTTGGGTCACAGGAGCCATGTCTTGGAACTCCATCCCGAACCGGATGTCCGGTTTGTCGATGCCGTACTTCTCCATGGCGACATCGTAGGTCATGCGCGGGAAGTCTCCAATCTCGCGGTCGAGCACGGTGGTAAAGAGGTGCCGGACGAGGCCCTCAAACGTGTTCAGGATGTCTTCCTGCTCTACAAAGCTCATCTCGCAGTCCACCTGGGTGAACTCGGGCTGGCGGTCGGCGCGCAGGTCCTCGTCCCGGAAGCACTTTACGATTTGGTAGTATTTGTCGATGCCGCTGACCATGAGCAGTTGCTTAAAGGTCTGCGGGCTTTGCGGCAAGGCGTAGAACTGACCGGGGTTCATGCGGCTGGGGACCACAAAGTCACGGGCGCCTTCCGGCGTGGACTTGATGAGAACGGGCGTTTCTACGTCGATGAAATCGATGCTGTCCAGATACTTCCGAGTCTCGATGTTGATGCGGTGGCGCAGCAAGAGGTTGCTTTGAACCGGACCACGGCGCAGGTCGAGGTAACGGTATTGCATCCGCAAATCGTCCCCACCGTCGGTGTTGTCTTCGATGGTAAACGGCGGCGTGTCAGCCGCATTGAGG
>CBFHUP010000085.1:0-6534 GCA_965659115.1 uncultured Flavobacteriales bacterium
TCTCCATTCGGCGGGACTTCATCGTCATGCAGGCCACCGTCTTTCCGCAGATCAACCTGTTGTGGTTGGGCTGCCTGATCATGACATGTGGCGCCCTCATGGCCGTGAGGCAACGGCGCAAAAACCAGCGCCCCATCTCTGCCCAGCAAAACGCCGCATGATCCGCAGCGCGCACGTCATAGGACAGGGACGCTTGGGCAAGCATTGGGCGGACCGGCTCGAGCATCTCGACATACACACCCAACGCTGGAGCCGCACCCCTTCGGACAACGTGAAGGACATGCACCATTGGACAGCCCCTTCTGAAACCGATGCGGTGTTCATCGCCGTTCCCGACGGAACCATAACGGAATTGGCAGAGCACATAGCCCCCGGCCTGAAACCCGGAACATTGCTGGCCCACCATGCAGGCGCGGTGCCCTTGGACGCATTGCCTGTGGCACCCGCTGACCGCGCAGTGATGTGGCCCCCCATGACTTTTATAGCGGGACAGACTCCCGACTGGAATTCCATGCCCCTCGCCGTCGAAGCCGACCATCCAAATTGGCTGTTGTGGGCACGTCAACTCACCCCACAAGCTTTCGCCCTCACCTCCGATTCACGTCGGGCATTGCACCTTGGAGCCGTCCTTGCGGGCAACCTCACTGCCGCCTGGATCGGAACTGTCGAAGCTTACCTGGAGCACCACCAACTTTCGCTGGAAATGCTGGCTCCTCTCGTAGAGGAAAGCGTCACCAGTGCCCTCAAGGGAAAAGCGCTCAATACCGTATCAGGACCTGCCACACGCAACGACAGGACCACACTGGACCAACAAACCCAAGCCCTTTCCGATCCCCATTTGGATCAAACAGAGCTCGCCACATTGCACCGCATCCTGACCAACCGCATCTTGCAACACCATGGACACGACCTCCTCCCGCCCTTTCAAACAACGGCTCCATCAGATTGAAGCCTTTGTCTTTGACAACGACGGTGTATTCACCAACGGAACTGTTTTTCTGATGCCTGGAGGCGAACAAGTGCGCACCGCCAGCACGCGCGACGGGTATGCCGTTCAACATGCTGCCAAATGCGGCGTGCGGCTCGCCATGATCTCTGGCGGCCGAAGCCAAGAGGTCGTGCGCCGCATGAATGGACTGGGCGTCACCGAAGTCATCATGGGGGCGTCCGAAAAACTTGGGTCATTCCAAGACCTCTGTTCCCGTTGGAACCTCAAGGCCGAACAGGTGTGCTACATGGGCGATGACATCCCCGACATTCCGGTTCTCCAAGCAGCCGGTTTGGCCTGCTGCCCAAACGATGCTGTTCCCGAGGTTCGGGCCGTTTCAGATTATGTCAGTCCAATGCCCGGAGGCACTGGTTGTGTTAGAGATATCCTCGAACAAGCCATGAAAGTGAAAGGACTGTGGATGAATGACCACGCACACGCGTGGTGAACCCGTAAGTTTGCCGCCCAATGGACCGCAACACCATCACTGGTTTCCTGCTGATTTTCGCGATGGTCATCGTGTATCAGCTGTATTTCGTGCCCACTCCCGAGGTCACCGAGAACGTCACCACCTCTGCTCCGGCGCCTCAGACGCCAGAAGAAGTCATCGACTTGCCCAGCAACACCGCTGTCAATTTGGTGGACAGCACCTACACGGCTCAAACGGTGTTGTTGTCTTCCGACGAACTCGACGTTGAGATTTCTACCGATGGTGCCAACATCATGAAGGCACAGCTCAAAGACGGCTACCTCGACTTCTGGACCCAACAACCCATCCAACTCTGGACAGAGAACGGTTCCGATCTCAATTGGGTAGCACGGGGTGAGGGGTCATACAACCAGCGTTTTGACGTGGTTGAATCCTCACCAGAAAAGGTGGTGCTGGCTGCACGAAGCGACGGCCCCTTGCGCGAACTCACCTATACCATAGACGGCTATTTGCTCGATGTTCAAGCGCGTTTTGAGGATGCGCGCGGCGAAGTGGGTTTCCAATGGCAAGCCGATGGGCGTCACAACGAAAAGGGCCTGGAGTGGGAACGCCAACGCAGCAGCATCTACTACCGTGAACAAGGCCATGGCCGAGATTACCTGTACGAGGGCCGAGACGATGAAACAGACATCGAAGATCCTGTAGAATGGGTGGCGTTCAAACAGAACTACTTCTCAGCCATTGTGGGAAGCGAAGCAGGTTTCAACTCAGGCAAGCTCCGGAGCCTCCCACCCGTAAACGAAGAGGACTCTACCATCAACATGCGCTTTGCGATGGATGTGACTTTGCCCACAGCAGACGTTGATGGCAGGGAAATCGCAGCGGTTCAGTTCTATTTCGGCCCCAATGACGTCAACGCCCTCAGCACCACCGGCTGGGGAGAAATCGGCCGTGTCATCGACTTTGGCTGGTGGATCTTTGGTTGGATCAACCGAAACATCATCTTTTGGGTGTACTCCCTTCTGGCCCAATACATTGGGTCTGCAGGTTTGATCGTCCTCATCATGACGCTGTTGATCAAATCGGTGCTCTTCCCCATCACCTGGAAGAACTATGTAAGTTCGGCCAAAATGCGCGTGTTGAAACCCGATTTAGAGGTCATCAACGAGAAGTATCCCGACCAAGAGGATGCCATGCAGCGGCAACAGGATACCATGAAGCTCTACCGAGACAGTGGTGTCAATCCCATTGCAGGTTGCATTCCTCAGCTCATTCAAGCCCCGCTTTTGTATGCCATGTTCCGGTTCTTCCCGGCCAACATCGAGCTCCGTGGCAAGTCCTTTTTGTGGGCCGAAGACCTCGCGGCCTATGACAGCATCCTCAACCTGCCGTTTGAAATTCCATTTTATGGGGCCCACGTATCGGGCTTTACCCTTTTGATGGCGGGATCGATGTTCATCTACGCCAACCAAAACATGGCCCAACAGGCTGCTCCGACCCAACCGGGAATGCCCGACATGCGCATCATGATGAGGATCATGCCCCTGTTCATGTTGTTCTTCTTTAACCGGTACGCCAGCGGACTGAGCCTCTATTACTTCATGGCCAACGTGGTGACCATCGGTCAGGTCAGCGCCGTCAAGAAATTCTTCATTGACGAGGACAAGATTCGAGAGAAAATCAAGGCCAAACAGGCTGCTCCCAAGGAGGAAAAGAAGAAAAGCGGATTCGCGGAGCGCCTTGAAACCATGCAAAAGGAGCAGCAGAAACGCGCAGAAGAGATGAAAAAGCAACGGGACCAGACCAGAAAGTCCCGCAACCAGAAGCGCAAAAAGTGAGCGCTTTCGCTTTCCTTGCCTCATCAAGATCACTGCTCCGCACAGGAGGGTGTGCTGCACTCCTACTCCTTTGTGGTGCATGCCATGGTCCGAAGGCTTACTTATCGGCCAAAGACGGCCCAGTTCTTTCCTACTCCCGCTCCATGTGCTTTGGCCCCTGTCCTGCCTTTACGCTGACCGTCCAAGAGGATGGCCAAGCCCATTACAACGGGCGGGCCAATGTCAAATTCATGGGAGACCATACTGCGATCTGGCCTGAGTCCCATCTCAACACACTCGCACAAACCGCGTTCGAGTTGCGTTTGGACCAAAAAGTGGGGAATTATGACAACCCGATGGTCACAGACCTGCCCACAACGAGGTTGACTTTTGGGCGATTCGAGGTGATGGACCGCATCAAGGGCCCCAATCTGGAACGCTTGTATACCGCCATAGACAGCCTCATTCGAGTCACAGTATGGACACCGGACTCCAATCCTAAACAGTAAGTACACTGCCCAAACATTTCGCCTGCTATTTTCGCGCCGCATCGGTTCGGAATATGGGCGGATGCAAACGACGAACAACATCATGAAGCAACGCATCTTTCTGCTGCTCTTCGCAGCTTTCCAACTCGCCGCTACGACGGCACGTGCCGATGAAGGCATGTGGCTCCTTCACATGCTCCAACGCATCAACGAAGCCGAAATGCAGCAAATGGGATTGAACCTCTCCGCAGAGGACATCTATTCCCTGAACCAAGCCTGTCTCAAGGACGCGGTCATCACCTTGAACGGTGGCAGCTGCACGGCAGAGATCATCTCCGATCAAGGCCTCGTACTCACCAATCACCACTGTGCCTATGGCGCCATTCAGGGTTTTAGCAACGTGGAAGACGACATTCTAACCAATGGCTTCTGGGCCATGTCTCTGGATGAGGAAAAGCCCATACCAGACTTCAGCGTCACCTTTTTGCAGCGCATCGAAGATGTCACAGAACGTGTTTTGGCTGACGTCACATCCGACATGGATGACAGCGACCGCGAAGCGGCCATTCAAGCCGTCATCAGTCAGATCGAAGAAGAAGAAAAAGCCATCAGCCCGGATTTCCGCCCGCAGATCAAAAGCTTTTACCACGGCAACGAGTTCTATCTCTTTGTCTACCGCGACTACACAGACATCCGCCTTGTAGGGAACCCACCAGAAAGCATCGGAAAGTTTGGAGGCGATACAGACAACTGGATGTGGCCCCGACATACCGGTGACTTTTCACTGCTGCGCATTTACTCCGACGCAGACGGCAATCCCGCGGACTACAGCGAAGACAACACCCCCTACACGCCCAAGCGCCACCTCAAGGTCAGCCTCGAAGGCGTCCAGAACGGCGATTTCACCATGATCATGGGATACCCCGGAAGCACCGACCGTTTCCTGAGCAGCCATGGCGTTCAACAGGCGTTAGACTTCTACAACCCCAGCGTGGTTGAGGTCCGAGACCTGAAGCTTCAGACCATGAAGTCCCACATGGACGCCGACCCCGCTGTCCGCATTCAGTACGCTGCGAAATATGCGCAGACGGCCAATTATTGGAAGTACTACATCGGTCAGTCTAAGGGACTGAAGGCCCTCGACGTGTACAGCAAAAAGAAAGCCCTCGAAGATGAGTTCAGCGCATGGATCGGCAGTTCTGCTGAGCGCAAAACTGAATACGGCTCTGCACTCGGTTTGCTCAAGACGTACTACGAGAACACCAATGCAACCGTCAAGGGCCAGGTCTACTCACTCGAAGCTGGCCTCATTGGCTGTGACTTGATGCTGTTTGCGTACCGTGTTTCGGCCAATGCAGGCGGCTTGCTCAGCGAGGATCCTGAGCGCGTTGCACGCGCCACCGCTGGAGTTCAAGGGCTGGCAGATGGGTTCTTCAAGGATTTTGATCAAGAGACCGACAGGGACCTCTTCGTCAAGCTGATGACCAAGTACATGGAAGACATCGCTGTGGACCAACAGCCGGCCTACTTCGAGACCGTGAGGTCCAAGTACAAGGGCGACTTTGGCCGCTACGCAGAGAAGATGTACCCCAAAAGCTTCCTCACCGACCCCACGCGTTTCGCAGAGTTCTTGGCCAATCCCGACCAAAAGACTTTGGACAAGGACCTCGCCATTGCAGCAGCGATGAGCCTCATCCAAACCTACCGTGGGTATTTCGCTTCTCCCGAACAGGGCAAGTTTGACAAAGGCTACCGCCTGCTCACCGCAGG
Organism: uncultured Flavobacteriales bacterium; assembly: GCA_965659115.1. Lineage (GTDB taxonomy): Bacteria > Bacteroidota > Bacteroidia > Flavobacteriales_D > Sanyastnellaceae > UBA8752. The sequence continues at coordinate 5,494 of CBFHUP010000085.1, forward strand.
GTTGCGCGCCATGAATCCAGACAAGATGTGGTACCCAGACGCCAACTCTACCATGCGCTTGAGCTACGGCACTGTGGGCGACTACGATCCAGCCGATGCCGTGCACTATGACTTTGTGACCACCTCAGATGGCATCCTCCAAAAGAAGGACAACACCAACCCTGAGTTCGTGGTAGACGGCACGCTTGAAACCTTGTTGCGCAAACGCGACTTCGGGCGCTATGCAGACGATTCCGGCGACCTCGTGCTGTGTTTCATTTCCAACAATGACATCACCGGCGGCAATTCCGGAAGTCCTGTCCTCAACGGCAACGGCGACCTCATCGGCCTCGCCTTTGACGGCAACTGGGAAGCCATGAGCGGTGACATTGCCTTTGAGCCTGAGCTCCAGCGCACCATCAGTGTGGACATCCGCTACGTCATGTGGGTCATCGACAAGATGGCAGGTGCGAAGAACTTGATCGAAGAAATCGACTTTGTCACAGCCTCCGAAGGGGCCACAAAAGACCTCCCCAAAGACATGGCACAGCCTGTCGAAGAAATGGAAGGCGGCCGCTGATCGGCCCTCCTTAAATTGGTTGAAAGCCCTGCCCTCACCGGCGGGGCTTTCTCTTTTCAGGCGCTATTCTACCAAGGGCGATGCGGCGGCGTCACACCGCATTCCGGCCCGCATTTACGATACCGAACATGCTGCGCACCACCAATTTTTGAAGGACCTCTGGAGCCGCAGGAGCGGAGCCTTGACCATCGATCCACTGCAATGCGGCTTGTTGGATGACCAGCAAGGGCAAGATGATGGCTTCGCGCAAATCGATGGACGCAGCAATGTCAGGAGACCGCTCCATCAATTGCGACTGTCCCGTCACCGTCAGCAACAATCGACGCGTGAGGTCAAACTCATCCTTCACGGTTTGCCACAGGCCACCAAATTCCGGATGGTGCTGCAAGTGAGCGGTGAGGTCAAAGTTGCACTTCCGCATGCTCTGCATGCTGTTTTCGACCAAGGCCGCAAACAGCGGCTGATCGCGGTACAAGGCCGCG
>CBFHUP010000086.1:0-6373 GCA_965659115.1 uncultured Flavobacteriales bacterium
GAAGTGAGTTGGACGGTGCAGCCCTTGCCTCAGCCCGAGATCTTAGAGTCCGTTTCTGGTGCGACTTCAGACCTCTGTTTGAATGACAGTTTGTTTTTGCACGCAATGGACGATGTGGGCACGCCCCCCTTGTTTTTTACATGGTCCGGGGTCGATGTGTTGAATCCACTTTCTGGCGCGGATTCGGCCGTTTTTGCAGCCGACGGGAGCACGGGGCCGGTCACCTTAACTGTAGAGGTGCTCGACGGGAATTTCTGTGCGGGGACTTCGGAATACACCGTGGAAGTGAGGCCCCTTCCCGTGGCGGGGTTCAACCTCCCCGCGGTCATCTGTGACAACGACAATGCGCCTTGGACAAACACCAGTACTGATGCTGTGTTTTTTGAGTGGCAGTTTGGCAACGGTGACGCTGATGTAGGGTACGAACCTTTTTACATCTACCCCGATCCCGGCATGGTAACCGTCTCATTGGAGGTCATGAGCCCCTATGGATGTGAGGGGGCCTTCAGTCAGGCCGTGGAGGTTATTGGTCCTCCTGTCGCCAGTTTCGAATTGGATGTAGACGAGGGGTGTGCGCCGTTGCCTGTTCAAGTGACCGACAATTCATATGCGCCTTATGGCACCTATTCGTGGACCCTCCAAGATTCGCTGTGGTCAGATCCGTTGCCTCCTTTTGTGGTGTTCACCCAAGATGACACGACCTATCAAGAAACCATGCAGCTCGAGGTGACCAACCAATGTGGCACATCGGTTTTACAGGATACTTTGCTGGTGCTGACCGAGCCTTTGATGCGTTTTGCGCTGCTTGAAGACACGGCGTGTGCCCCCTTCCAGCCCACTGTGGTCAACAACAGCTTAGGTGCACCAGATGTGACCACGTGGGATTGGGGGTTAGGTCCATTGCAGGATGGTGAAGCGCCCCTTCCGCCATTCTATGACCCCACTGGCCCGGTGACAACATATGCCATCAATCTGAGTGGCACCAACCAATGTGGCATTCACGACACCACGGTGAACCTGACCATTCTCCCCAACAACATCACTGCTTTTTTCACGCTGAGTCAGAGTGCGGGATGTCCACCCTTGACGCTGACGGCGGTGGATGAGAGTGTAGGGGCTACCCAAAGTGTCTTTGACTTTGGCGGATTTGGGTTTTCCAATGACCCTGTGGCCTCTTTGACCATGCCCGACCCGGGCACCTTTACCATCAGGCAGGTGGCGACCAATGGTTGCAGTTTCGATACGCTTGAGCAAGAGGTGGAGGTCTACGCTCCGCCGACCATCAACCTCAGCGGAGTCGATGTGTTTGCCTGCGAGGATGCCCCCACAACACTGACTGCTTTGACTGAAAACCCTGGATGGGCGGCGTGGTCCTTTTCTGATGGCGGCCTCGGCGTTGGTCTGTCTGTGGAACATACTTTTTACGAGCCAGGGACTTTTACTGCGGTCTTTGAGACCGAGGAGGCATTCAGCGGATGTACCAATGTGGACTCTGTGCAAGTGACGGTGTTTCCAGCGCCTGATTTGGATTGGTATCCTGAGCCAGCAGCAGGCTGCAGTCCATTGACAGTGGAGGTGGCCAACCAAAGCACCGGCGCCCTGTTTCATCAGTTTTCCTTTGGAGATGGTTCGCCCCCGGCTTTGGGTTCGACTCCCACGCACACGTTGGTGAATTCTACGGACAGTATCCTTCAGTTTGTCGTGCACTATGCCGCCGAGAGCGACCAGTTGTGCGGTGCGCAAGACTCCATTTCTGTCACCGTGCTTCCGACTCCAGATGCGGCGTTTACGTTGTTAGAGGAGGCACACTGTGGTGCTCCTGCGGATGTATCGTTGGCCAATGGTTCTCAAGGTGCCATCGTGGGGCAGTGGTACATCGAAGATGACCTTGGCTTGGATGCCGCTCCCCCTTACTTGGGCATTGTCCCCAATTGGACGTTGCAGGAACCGGGTGCCTATGACATCACCTTGGTGGCTTCCAATGACTACGCATGCAGCGATACAGCCCAGGGGGTGTTCGACGTATTCGTACCAGCGGAAGCGGCGGTGGTGGCGTTTCCCGATTCGGGCTGTGCGCCCCACGTGGTGAATTTCGAGGACTGGAGTGTCAATGCAGCCATGACGCTGTTGGTGGTAGATACCTCAGTGTATGCGGGTGACATCCCTGAGGAGGGGCTCGTCTTGACTGACCCGGGCGCTTACCCTGGCATGGTCGTGGCGGTTTCTTCGGATGGATGCCGGGACACGCTGACCTTGGACCCTTTTGTGGTCCACCCCTTGCCTTCGGCTGACTTCAATGTGGGTGCGGTGGGGTCCGGCTTGGACAACACGACGTTTTCATTTTCGCCTTATGACACTTCGGCGATGTTCTATACCTGGGATTTTGGCGATGGGAATGGGTCTTTTGACCGGTCACTGTACCACACCTTCCCGGGTTCTGGGGAGTATGTGGTGAGTTTGGAGACGCAGACTCAATTCGGATGTACCGATTTGGAGGTAGAGCGGATCACCATTGAGGATGACATCCAAGTCTGGGTACCTACCGCTTTTACGCCAGCTACCAACGGGGTGTTTGATGGGATCAACGATGCTTTCGTTCCTGTGATACGCGGTTGGTCCTTAATTCGGAAGTACGAGTTCTGGGTGTTTGACCGCTGGGGCAATCAGGTGTTTTACTCTCAAGATCCTGATGAGCCTTGGATTGCGGACCACCGGGGACCCGGCGAAACCGTCCAAGGCGACCGCTTTCTTGGCGATGGGGTGTACAATTGGCTGTTGCGCCTGACGCTTGTGGGTGACACTCCTGATATGGAATGGCCCAAGTCCTTCCAATGCGATGGACCCCGTCAATTTTGCGGAACGGTCAACGTATTGCGTTAATACTTGTGTGAAAACGCGAATCACATCATCTGATTAAAATATTAAAAATCAGTTGTTTGGCTGTATTTTTTCTAGGTAACATGTGTTGTTTATCTGAGTTGTTTAAAACTGGCGTCTCAGAAAAACACACACCGTTGCCTATTGGTTTTTTACGGGGTCTTTTCGACTTCGAATTTTAAAAGCCAAAGCATGAAAACTACTTGCTGGTCCATTCTGTGGACCATTCCGGTTATAGTGGGATGCAACACGACGCAACCGACGGTGCAAACACCTCAAACGCCCACAGTGGAAAAGCCACAACCCCCTAAAAAGGGATGCACTGACCGCAGTGCCGCCAATTTTGACCTCTATGCCAAAACCGACGATGGCAGTTGCCGTTACGATGAAGTCGTGACGGATTACTTCTGTTCAATTCGAGAAATGGCCACCGTAAGGATTGGTATGACGAAGTTGGAAGTCAAGAATAAGCTAGAGGTGTTTCCTTTTGACATTCTTGGTGCCGATGACGGATGTGAGGTTCATGTATATCATGCTCGGACAGCAGCTCAGGAAGTGCCGGTGAAGGACGTGGAGGTCCAAATGGTCAACAATAAAGGCTTTAGGGTCTTTCAAGGAGAGGTCAAGGAGTTCAGGCTTTTTTTCCGGAATGGGCGATTGGAGAGCATTTTGAGCGACAAATCTGAAGGAGGCCTTCCCCATGAATTGGCTTGCTTGGTGAACCGGATGCCTTATTTGTGCGCAAGCGACGAAGATTACGTGGTGTGTTCTGGATGTACCGACCCCGTCGCATTGAATTATGATGCCGGCGCTGAAGAAGACGACGGCAGTTGCGAGTATTACACCGGCTGCACAGACCCTACTGCATCTAATTATGACAGGAATGCTGTGTATGACAGTGGACAGTGTTTTTACATCGGCTGTACTGACCCACAGGCGATCAACTTCAATGTCAGAGCCCGTCACAAACAGAGCATGTGTGAGTATTGTCCTTGCGATACAGAGACGCACTACTATGTGAAGAGTGACAATCCCAATTGCTCGGATCCCTGCATCAAAATGGAGCGGTCGAGTTCCTTAAGTGAGACTCCGGAATGCAGTTGGTGTGAATTGCTCAACGGAACAGGTGGAGCCAGCCTGCAAATCATGGTCGATGGGGTTAAAATGAACGAGAAATGAGCGCTATGAAATTTTACAGGAACTTATTCGCAATCGCCCTTTCTGTAGGGCTGTGTTTTGCTGCAGATGCCCAAGAAAAAAAGGCCGTTGTGAGCTTCCATACTACAGTTGAAAAACTGTTTAGTCTTGAGGATGGGATGTCATTGTCTCAAGTCAATCAAACCTTGGGGTCTGAGCCTCATGATTTGCTTCAAAACACAGAAAACGGTTATTTGATGTTGGAGTACCGTTACCTCAAGGCATACCGCAAAGTGAAGTCTAGCGAGGTGAATACTGAATCCGGTCGGATTGTCGGAGAACCTCATTATCAGAATGCTTCTTCGGTTTATTTAATGTTCAACAATGACCACCGCTTGGTGAGTTATATAACAGCTGATGCATTGGGTGAGATCGAACATCAATACAAACTTGAATCGACGGCGCGTCGTTTGGGTGCCACAGATGCGCCCTGCACCCGGAATTGTCGGATTGAGATCCCTGGGCAGGAAGTGGTAGAGGCTGGAGTGCAAGAGCCTCAAGAAGTTGAGGCGGAGGAGATTGTGGTCGTGGAACGCCCGTCGGGCTTTTCTAATTTGTTTGGAGGAGGAAAGGGCGCGGTTGCCGCGGTTACTGCTCCGAAGGACGATGGTGCAAACGAAATTGGTGAAAAAAAGGACAGTTATTCTGTTGATGATAAAGTGTGGTTTCCATTGGATGGAGAACGGGTTAAGGGCGACGTAATTCAGACCTTGGGAAGCCGAGGACTGCGTGTGAGGTTTATGCACCCTAGGCTGGGTTTAAAAACCAGTTTGTGTTCTGTAGATGATGTGTGGAGTCGCCAATGACGCTGCGTGATGACATGAAAAAGCCCGCTTTTGCGGGCTTTTTCATGTGATTGAAACTGGTGTTTCTGTGTTTTTAGGACAGACTTTCCTTCGTAATCTGCAGGATGCGGAAATGGGGATTGGGGGCCAGTATAGCGCTGGTGTCGGGCAACATGATCGGCTCGGGCATCTTTCTATTGCCTGCGGGTCTTGCGGTATATGGCCGTTTGGGATTGATCGGTTGGATGCTCGCTTCTATTGGAGCCATGCTGTTGGCTTCTGTGTTTCGCCAGCTTGGGGTCGTGCAGCCGCATGCACCAGGTGGCCCATATGCATATGTCCGTGAAGCCTTTGGAGACCTTGCTGGATTCGCCGTGGCGTGGGGGTATTGGGTGTCCATTTGGTGCACCAATGCGGCGATTGCGGTGGCCTGTGTGGGTTATTTGGGGGTGTTTTTCCCCGTGTTGCAAGCGGATGCCACAGCCGCCGCTTTGAGTGGGGTGGGCCTCATTTGGCTGTTTACTGCCGTGAATGGTGCAGGGGTAAGGGAAGTGGCGGCCGTCCAAGTCGTGACCACCGTGCTCAAGGTCTTGCCGCTGGTGGCGGTGGGGGTGTGGGGACTGCCTCACGTAGAGTGGTCCAACCTCTGGGCTGCCGGAACCCATGGAAGCAGCGTTTTTGGCGGGATTACCGCTGCCACCACGCTTACCCTGTTTGCCTTTCTCGGGGTGGAGACAGCGGCAATTTGCAGTGGGAGAATCCGGGATCCGGAGCGGAATATGGGACGGGCCAGCGTGTGGGGAACGGTGCTGACAATCGCCGTGTATTTGTTGGGTTCCATCGCGGTTATGGGGGTCCTGCCCCCTGAGGTGTTGATGGATTCCAGTGCGCCCTTTGCAGATGCGGCGGGCACTTTTTGGGGGGCTTCGGCGCGGCCCATTATGGCGGCGGCGGCGGTCATGGCCACGCTGGGCGCATTAAATGGCTGGATTTTCATTCAAGGCGAATTCCCCATGGCGGCAGCCGATGATGGCCTGTTTCCCAGAATCTTTGCCAAGCGAAACCGGGCGGGCATCCCCTTGGTGGGCATCGCCGTTTCGTCGGCCTTGGCTTGTGCTGTGCTGCTCTTGAAGTTTTCGGATTCATTGGTAGAGACTTTCACCTTCATGATGACCTTGTCTACGCTCTCGGCATTGGTGCCCTATTTGTTGTCTGGGTTGGCCCTGCGGTGGTTTCTGCGCGGCGAGTCATCGAGCGGGGGTGGCCGTGTGCTGGGTGTGGTGACGGCCGTCTTTTGTGGCTGGGTTATTTTTGGTTGCGGCTGGGAGGTCTTGATGTACGGCGGTGTTTTGCTGCTGTTCGGACTGATGCTCTACCGCCTTCGATCCGCATTGAACCCGCCTGATGACACCATTCCACATCGATCTTGACATTCGCAAGGCGGAGACCTTGCCCGCTGAGTTCTACACCCGGGACGACGTGTTTGCGGCGTCCAAAGACCTTGTGTTCTCCAA
>CBFHUP010000087.1:0-5950 GCA_965659115.1 uncultured Flavobacteriales bacterium
CTCGTCTTATTGGGGTCTGAAGGACACCCATCTCCAGCCACCGCCACATAGCCCGCAGGCTGAGTGCAAGCTGTCTGGGTCACTGCTGGATCTCCCGCTCCGTCTCCATCGGTATCCTGGTACCACGTTGGTGCGGTCTGCAATGCTCCATCAGAGGGACATTCATCGGTGTTGTTGGCCACGTAGCCCGCAGGCTGAGTGCACGCCGATGTCGAAGAGGAAGGATCCCCCTCCCCATCGTTGTCTGCATCTTCATACCAAGTGGTCGCATAAGTACAAGACCCATTATCCGACGTTGCCGACGCGTCGTAGTTGCATGCTGAAGCATCCGTGCACCCGGCGTAGGTACAAGTGCCGTTGTCCACGTTGGCGTTGCTGTCATAGTTGCTCGCGCCACCGTCCGTGCACCCGAAATCAATGCTGATGCTTTCGGAAGCACTGAACTCACCTCCGGTTCCCAACTGGGTGCCATCGACAGTAAACGTGTACGAACCGGAGCCGTATGTGCAGCAAATCCCGTCACTTTGCGAGTCAAAAATGGTAAAGGTGTAGCTGCCCGTTGCCGGAAAACATTGCGTGTAGTTTCCAGTGGAGGTGTTGCCCTGCCCTTCGGCGCTCAACGACGTCGACCATGTGGATTCGCCTCCATCATCGTCCACCACCTGCCAGCTCGTTTCACTCGCATAGTTGTCCGAAGTGATGTTCAACGTGAACGTCACGCCTGATACTGAGACCACGGTTCCCGTTCCATCCGTCGCACCGGAGCAGTAATCACAGCCCGACGCATAGGTGCAGGTGCCATCATCCGTTGCGGCCGTATTGTAGTTGCAGGCAGTGCTGTCGGTACAACCATCCACTTCGTCGTCATCACAAATTCCGTCACCATCCGTATCCGTGCAGTTCAGCGTTCCTATGAGGGTGATGTTGTCAAAAAACCAATCTTCTGGGTTTTTGTCCGTATTCGCTGTTATCTGAATCACCGCAGAAGTGCCATCGGAAATAGCCGCTCCAGATATCGACGAAGGGTTATCATCACACTGCTGATTGCTGTAATCCGTGCCGCCTGTAACCAAGACTTCCACGGTGATACAATCCGCCGCCTCCAAAGTACCTGACTCTGTGATGGCCACAGAAAGGCTCAAAGACGTGTAATTCGAAATGTCAATTCCTGACGTCGTCCAAACGGCAGTCGTGTTACTAACCAAATATTGACCACCGCTCACAGAACCAGATGTGCTTGACCATGAGATTCCTTCTGCAGATGTTCCTGAAGTTGAATTATTGCTCTCGTTGAAGGTCTCGGAGAAGAGGGTGGTTTGGGCGTGAGTCGCCGTGGCGCAGAGCATTGCCAGGAGCAAGCCCACTGTGCGGAAATACGCGCCAAGGAATGTTGGTGTACGCTTCATTATGGAAGCGACATAGCCAACCCTCCCAAGGGTTGGACGAATACACGGCAAGTAGGACACCCCCTTCTTGGGGTGAAACGGTAAAGTGTGGCGCACGGCAGTACGATTTGGTTAGCTTCTCACGGCTCAGCGAAAGATAGGCAAATCAAGTAAGATTTATCTTACCGGATACAAACCGAGCCACCTACACCCTAACATCGCTTAAAGCACCAATAAATAGACTTATATATTAAATATTGACACTTAGGCGCGTTATTATCCTACACGGTTGTCAGAGATACTATTACAAGCTGTAGGAATGAGGGCATAAATGCAGCACCATCCAGCATGCTAAACCTCGCTGAACCAAAGAACACCTCCACGGCGGGTCTACAATCGTCCACCACACAAGAGTAAGATGATTAAAATGGGGGTCAGTGCTGTACGGCCAGCACCTGAATCGCCGTCTGATGGCTGTCTGTCCGCAAGACGAGATGGTATACACCCGCCGTCATGGGATAATCCAAAATCAACTGGTGGCCTTCCGCTTCTTTGGCCGTTGCGACCAATCTTCCAGTGCCGTCCACCAATGACCACTGCAGGGATTTCCAGCCTGTTTCAGACTGAACCAACCACCCTGCTGGTCGCGCACTCACATTCCAGCCTGCTTCCTCTTCTCCGCGCAAGCTCGACACCACAGTGAAGGTCAAGGTTTCCTGATTGACACACCCGTTGCGCTCAGCTTCCAAGACGACATCGTAGTTGCCCTCTCCCACGACAGTCGCACTCATCGCAACGTCCTGGGCAATCATGGTTCCATCCAAGAACCAGCGATAGACATCAGCCGTGCCTGTAAATGTCGCCTCGAGCACAGCACCACCCGACTCAGCAGCGACGACCACTTCATTTCCATCCCAACTGAGAACGGGCGCATCGGGGTCAATCGCGGCAATCTCTACCCACTCTTGTAGGCAAGCATGGTCGACATCCAATGCATAGTTACCCGGTGGCAGATCAACAATGTCCACCTCTCCCGAGCCAGCGCCCTGCACGACCACACCGCCATCATCACTGAGCGACCAACCGAACGTTCCACCGCCGTAAAGCTCGAAATGGACGTCAACCGGCGTTGCATTGCAAGGTGATTCCGTCCAATCCAAACCGAGTAATTCGGGCTGTTCTCCTGGCGGAACGCTGACTTCCCGCTGGCTCTTGGGGCTCGTTGTCCCCGCAATCCCCGTGACAATCACACTGTAATCTCCGGGATCCACAGCAGTGAAATCCGCCACCTCTTCTACCCCAAACAATTGGTTGAGCACCGTACCGTCAGAACTGAGCAAAGACATGTTGGCCGTTACCCCCTCTCCTGCAAACACTGTCACCTTACCATCCGATGCATCCGGGCAGCTCGGCATGACAGCTTCTGCCCTCGCAAAGTCCTGCACAGCGATGCTAAAGCGTCCATATTCGGAAACACTCTGCTCCATCGAGAATGTCATCGACTCCCCTTCCATCAGATTCAGAACTTGCCCTGTAACGGCGTCGACCACAGTACCACATAGATCAGCAGGGGCCTTGATGACGCGCATGGTCATTTCCTCTGCCCCACTGCTTTTGACATACACTGGACTTTCAAATGACCTCGGCATGGACTTGGCCACATAGAGGTTGTCATCAGCAAACAAAGCAATCTGGCCCTTTCCTGCAGAAGACCCCCGATAACTGATGTCTGGCCCATGCACATAGTCTAGAGCGCCATCTTCCGAGATCAAGAGCCGGACATAATCACTGCCCACCTCGTTTTCCAACTCAATCAAAATCACCTGTTCGTCCTCATCGTTTCTGACAAATGGCCCGCCTTCTGAGACATTGTCAATGGCCGTGGCCGGGAACGCAAAGGTTTCAGATGTCGCACCCTCTTTCAATCGCACCCAAAACGAATTGCCCGGTTCGATATACCTGTTTCCATCGACCTGCAAGGTGTCCAATCCACCTGCACTGTACCGCTGAAAATCCCGTGTCTCCGTGTTGAAAATCAAATATTGATCCTCTACAACATCGGCATTGGTCTCGTGCAATACATGCCAATCCAAGCTCGCTTGGTAGGGGTTTGGAATCATATTCCACCCCCCTTGAGCCGTTGAAGTCACATTGGAACCGGTCCATATGCCCCCTTCATAGACTGAACGCGTGATGGTGACATCTTTGACCGCATCCACGTCATGGCTGCGCAGCGTTCCCGAAAACTTGAAGGTGGGATTTTGACTCGGATAGAGCACCACCCAGCAACCACCCAAGGTATCCAGCGGGGTGTTGTCGCCTTGGGGATAAGCCACAGACCCCGTCTGCTCGTCCCAAAATTGAACCGTACTCGTACTGTTCGGGTACTCAGAACTGGGCCAACCTGCCGTGTAGAAATCCTCGCTCCCGTTCAAATCAGACACCACCATTCCCTCGATGGACGATCCTGAAAACAAGGTCCACCCCCAAGTAGTCGGACCTGGAGGCATGTACCGGCTGATTTTTGCATCTACTGCAGGCTGTTCAAGAGCGCCGCGCAGAGACGCTTCGGCTACAATGGCGTCGAGCTTACCGGTCCCACCAGAATTGGACTGGAATTCCAGGGTATTGCCGTCCAAATTCATGCCCCCTCGCTTTAGAGAAAGCCGTTGTTCAATCACCAAAGTGTCGACTTCGACCACCACCTCCGTTTCTGTATCGCAGAGCTCCAAAGTCAAGTGATCAAACCGAGGCATTTTGCCGCGAATGGCACGGTTGGCAGCACCGATTAAATTGACATTGCCCCCCAAAGTGATGGACACATCGGAAGGAAAGTCGATGTCGCCTTTCAGCGCCAGTTGCTTTCCCGGAGGGACTTCGATGGGATGTTCTGCATCCATCGCAATTCCGCGCATGGTCAAGACACTCAAACTAGAATCCAGCGCATCCCAAACAACACCTCCACTGAGCTTCAATTTTCCCGGGCCCGTCACAGCCCCTCCAAAGGCGGCATTAAAGGGGTCCATGACTTCTAAAGTCATAGAGTCAGGAATGAAAACCGAAGCTCCGTTGCGGAGGTCCAAGTTTTTGATCCGAAGGAGTCCGGAAGGGCTGGCCATCTTGTCAATGATCAAATCAACAGAAGGCTGCACCCTTACAACCGTGGTCTCATCCAAGTCCAGTTCCACCGCCTGGACATTTTCGGCCTCCCCTCCTGCACCATCGGTGTCAAGCCAGATGTGCCCGTTGTGCGGACCTGAACAAAGCGCGCAAACGGTGTCCCATATGAATTCACACGAACCGTTCTCGAAGGCTGCCGTTGCATCATAATTGGACGCCCTAACATCTGTGCATCCCTCTCGCCAACCATACAGTGTGATGTCATCAAAAATCCACTCTTCTCCTACTCCGTCATTCACGGCGCGAATCTCCAGCTGAACCGTCTCAGGGGAGTCCACCAGATCCGAAAGCAAGGACTGCCCCTCTGCTCCCCACTGTTCTCCGCCATAGGCAGCACTGTTGTAAACAGAATCTCCAGCCAAAACATTGACCTCCACTGCATCACCCAAACCGACTTGAACACCGTTGACTTGCACCTGCATCGCCAACTTTCCGTACACCCCTTGTCCATCCTGCATGGCAATCGGGCCACTTTGCCAGCCCAGCCAGTGGCCATTCAACTCCAATCCTGACAAGTAGGCATCCTCTCCTTCAGCATCTACTCCCCAAAATGCGGGATTTCCCCCAGCAAAGGTGGCCGGTATGTCCAAATTCCACTCTGTGTTTTCCGGACCAATCGTACTCAATCCAGTCCCGCCATCGTATCCATATCCCGCATCAATCAGGTTGTCTCCATCGAGGTCCAAATCACCTGATCCAGGGCCACTACCGGAAGACATCAGCACGCCCTCCGCACCAAAGTTTTCGAACCACACTTCGACCCCTTGCATCGACTCGCAGTAACAGCCATCTCCATTTTGATTGAGCTTTTTGAAGTAGGCATAGCCATTCTCAGGCGCACTACAATCGCCTTGCTGTCCGGGATAATGGCACGGTGGAGTCCCTCCATAATTGCATGCCGCTGGCTCTTGACAGGTCAGCACTTCTAACTGCTCCTCCACCGTGACCGTAGTTTCAATCGACACGGTATCCCCATTGAAAATAACGGATACAGTGACCTCTTGTGCACCCGGTTGCAGCACCGATACCGAAGACAATGTGCCACACTCGTCCGTACCAACGCGGTATTTGAAGCACCCGCTCGTATCAATCACATTCGGAAAAGCATTGTCTATGTCCCCAGCCAAGGCATAACCCGCAGTATTGGCATCCAACACACCGCCCGTCAAATCCATACTGTCCGGAAGGGCCAGTGTCGCACAAGAACACCACTCACAAGAGCCATCATCATAATTGGCAGCTGGATTGTAATTGCACGCCGTCGCATTGGTACAACCAGGCGGCCAATCACACACCCCATCCCCATCGGCATCCTGCGTGCAGTCCCCACCACAAACGCCAATGGCATCAGCCTGGTTGCCATCACAGTCGCAGTCACCTTCGGG
>CBFHUP010000088.1:0-3699 GCA_965659115.1 uncultured Flavobacteriales bacterium
GCGTTGGGCTCAGCGACTGCAGCTGGCGACGACAACTGCGACTACGAGGTGAGCGAGCCTGTGTCCTTTGACATTGTGACGCACACCGACGGAGCGGGCTGCTACGTGATCGAGCGGACCTGGTCTGCCACGGCCACCGACGCTTGCGGCTTGACGGCCACCGCGACCTGCACACAGACCATTCAGGTGAAGGACATCATCGCACCTGAAATCCAAGCGGCAGATACCAGTTTCGAATGCGAACCAGGCAACAATTTCTATCCTGACCTCACCCTCGCAGAGTGGACCGATTTGGTGGAAGCGACAGCCTCGGACAACTGCAATGATCTTGAGCCCACTTTGCAGGGCGTAGAAGTGGATGGCCCCGACACCTGTACCACGGTCTACACCTTGACGTGGGTTGCAACGGACGATTGCGAAAACGAGACCACTGAGCATCAGTTGGTCACCATCACCGATACCACTGCTCCAGTGGTGGAAGTGACCTGTGCATCAGATACCACCGTTGTTTCGGACTTGCACTGCAACGTGGACCTTCCAATGGATCCACCGACTTATGTGATCACCGATTGCGACTCACTTGCCGATGTGCACATCAGCCATGAAGTCAGCACGGTTCCCGACCTCACGTATTCTGACGACGACGTGCACGAAGGCTGCTACACAGTGGTCCAGACCTGGTCGGTAACGGCCACAGATTGGTGTGGACAATCCACAACCGCGACTTGCGTCCGCAACATTCATGTGGAAGATCAGACAGCGCCAGTGATTTCCGGAGATACACTCATTGACATCAGTTGTGACGATTGGGCGCAGTACACGGACAGCATCTTGGTGGAAGCGACCGACAACTGCGACAGCGATGTGACGCTTACGTTTACCCAAAACATGGCAAGTGGAGTCTGTCCGGAAAGCTACTTGCGCACCTACACTGCAGTGGACGACTGTGGAAATCACACGGACTTTGAGCAGATCATCAGGGTGTTCGATTGGACGCCTCCAACAGTGACCATTGAATGTCCAGATTCCCTGGAGGTTTGGAGTGGAGATGCCTGCTTGGCAGACATTGGCACTGCAGTGGGTGGAGAAGCCACCGCGACTTTAAACGACAATTGCGATCCGAACCCCAGCATTGAGTCCATCACCTACATGGATTCAGACCCCATGCCATTGATGGACGGCGACGATGCCACTCCCGAAGGCTGCAGCACTGTGGAGCGCACATGGAAAGCCGTGGGTGTCGATCAATGCGGCAACCGCGACTCTGTAACCTGCGTGCAGGTCATCATGATCTACGACACCGTAGCACCGGCATTCAACCTGATGCCAGAAAGCATCACGGTAGGGTGCGACGAGAACTATGACGTCGCACTGCCTGTGGCAGAAGACAATTGCGACACCGATGTCAATCAGTCCTGCACGAATGAAATCGTGTACACCTTGCCGGGTTGCCCCAGCGGATACGTGGACACATGGACTTGCATGGCCAACGATGACTGCGGAAACAGCACCGAGATTTCATGGTCATACACCATTGTAGACGAGCATGATCCCGAAATCACGGTCTCTTGCGCAGCGGGTGTGACGGTATACAAGGATGCGGAGTGCAACGTGGAGTTGCCTACCGATGAGCCTACAGTGACGGTAGAGGATTGCGATCCCGATGTGACCGTTCTCATCACCGGCCCGGTGGAAACCGTGACCCCAAATGACAGCGAAGCAGACGACGACACCCCAGAAGGGTGTTACAACGTCTCTCAGGTGTGGACGGTGACAGCAACGGATTGCAGCGGAAACGCCACCACGGAGACCTGCACACGTTTGGTGACCGTCATGGATACCATTGCACCGGTATTCCCATCAACGCCAGAGAGCCTGACCTTGGATTGCGCGCAGAACTATGATGCAGGTATCCCTGTGGCAGATGACAATTGCGATACCGATGTGACGCAGAGCTGTTCCAATGAAATCGTATACACGCTTGCCGGCTGTGCCACTTGCTATGTGGACACCTGGACGTGCACGGCTTCTGACGATTGTGGAAACACCAGCACCATCACTTGGAGCGTTACCGTCACCGACAACAATGCGCCGGAGTTGATCATCGAATGTCAGGATTCACTGATGATGTACAGCGATGCCGAATGCAATGTGGACCTGCTTGCCGTTCCACCGCTATACGGGGTAAACGATTGTGACACAGGTGTTGCCGTCGTCATCTCAGGCCCGATTCAAACGTTCACTCCCGAGTTGGACAGTGTCAATGTTGGCTGCTATGTGGTCAATCAGATTTGGACCGTGACCGCAACAGATTGCAAAGGAAACAGCACCTCGGAGGAGTGTGAGCAGGTGATTACCGTAGTGGATACCATAGCACCTACCATCACATGCCCTCCAGATACAATGTTGCCTTGCAACACCTCTCTCGAACCCGAAGTGACGGGTTTTGCCTCTGCAGTAGACGGTTGTAGCAATGTGGTTGTGGTCTATTCCGACTCGACCGAACTGGATGAATGCGACCTGGTGAAATCCATTACCAGGACTTGGACAGCTTATGACGAATGCCAAAACAGCTCAAGCTGTGTGCAGGTCATTGAAGTCGAGGACATCACCCCGCCGCAAATCATCTTCTCAGGAGGCGTTGGCAACGGTGAAGTCATTGAATTATGCTGCGCTGAGCCTGGAGAGCGAATTTCCTTGCCAGACCCTATCGAAATCGACATTGTGGACGATTGCGGGGTGATTGATTCCACATTCGAAGAAGTGCGTTCTGGAACAGTTCCCGGGGACACTTATTTGACGTGTTCGACACAGACCCCTGAGCCTTTCGCCTATGGAGAGTCATGCTCAGGCTTCGATCCTCACAGTTTGCGCCTCTTCGGGTTCCCCGATTCGCCACAAGGGACAGCGTTCTTCTCGAATGTCGGTCCAGGTGAGGTGGTTTACGAAGACTCAACGTCATGGACAGTATCGATGACAGTGGTCAACAACAGCCGTGCGGATGCCGGCTTCGACGTGTCGATCACCTACGGGGAAGGCCTCGATTGGGAGGATTGGACGTCACGCGATGTCCCAAGCACCTTTAAGCTGGACTGTGGCCAACTTGAAGACAACCATGAAGAGTGGATGTACTTCATCATGCAGGAAGGCACGTTTACCGGTTGGGGCGCATATGAAGGCAGTTCGTTCAGCCTCATGCACCAGCCCGTCAGTGAGTTCTTCGGCTGTCAGGTGGGCGAAAGCGCCAACAATATGAACACCAACTACGGCTTCAGCAGCTGGTTGTTGTACAACGGTACGCTGGTCGTAGACGGCATGCCTTACAACGTCCAAAGCAGTGGAGACGTCTTCGGTGACCTCGATTGTTGCTTGGCCTTCTCTGTTGAGCGCAACTACGAGTTCCGGGATTGCCTGGGCAACATCACCACATTCTCCTATACCATCGCGCGTGAAGGAGCTGACTGTGCGGACAATGTTGCCGATAACCAAGGAACCGTGGATGGAGGGCACACCCCCATCGTGGTGTCCGGCAACGGCGATCTCGTGGGCAACAAGACGCCCATCGCCATCAGTTCACTGGTTCCGAACCCCACAGCTGATTTCGCGGAAGTACGCTTCACAGTCAACCAGCCCATGAGGGTCAGGGCGGACCTGACCGACATGTCTGGAGAGCTCGTTGATCAGCTGTTCGACGCACCG
>CBFHUP010000088.1:3798-5761 GCA_965659115.1 uncultured Flavobacteriales bacterium
GTGCAGCCGGGATCGACTTACACCATCGACTTGAATGTCGGGTCACTGGCCAACGGCATGTACCAGGTGAGGATGGTCTCGAACAACTACCTCACGGTGCGCAAATTGCTCGTGAACAACTGAGCACTTGCGGAGTAATCCATTGAAAAGGGGCGGCCATTTGGCTGCCCCTTTTTTTATGCCGCGGTCGTCTCCTTATTCAGCACCCGAGTCTTCTTCCCCTTCGAGGGGCAGGTCTGCAGGGACGGTGGCCCCCAGGACAGAGCGCTTGACAAACCACAACCGCTTTTTGGCGCGGGTAGAAGCGGTATAGACCCACCGCTTGTATTGGGATTGATACCGCTCTCCTTGCCAATCGCGGGCGGGATTGTCGGGGTCTATGATCACATTGTCCCATTCTCCGCCTTGGGCGTTGTGGACCGTAACAGCATAGCCGTAGCACACGCGGAGCGCATTGAGCCACTTGTCTCCTTTGGCCTCTCGGCTGTATTCGGCATAATGGCTGTCCTTGGGCTTGGGCTCGGCCCAGCCATCCTTGTCCATCATCCGGTGCTTGAAGTCGGTCAGGATGCCCTCCTCGTGGTGGTGGTAGTTCCGCCGGTAGTCCTGCCAGTAATCGCGCTCGAGCATGTTGGTCACCAGAACCACCTCAATGGGCTGAGGTTGGCTGGCCGATAGGAATTCGAGCGGGCACCGCACAAACCGCAGCGTGACTTCGGCCTTGCCGTGGATGGAAACGGTCTTGGAAGGCAGCGCCACAACAGGACCACAGACGCGGACAAAGGTGCCGTTTTTCAAGTCCTCTTGCATGGAACTGATGTCCAGTTCGCCGTTGTCGCGCAGGCGCACGTTTCTGCGCACCAAGAGGATATCGCCCTCTTCAACGGCGTTTTGAGCGTTGGGCCGAAGGGCTTTTCGCAGGTCCAGGTTGTATTGGATGACGTCCCGATTGCGGTGGGCCAAAACCATAGTGGAGTGGGGGGAGCCGCTTTCCTGCGTCAGGTGCAAATAGGTGGGCACGAGGTTTTCCGGCATCAAGGGCTGCGCATCTTGGCGCGCATTCCGAGGCAGCGGTGCGCCGTTGCGCATGGCCGACCGGATATCGGTCACAAATTCCCGCAGCGACCCTTCTTTTTGGCGGACGATGGTGAGGAGCTCTGTACTGATGATCGGCCCTGCCGTGGTGGGAGTCGGCGCTGCGGCCACGATGTCATCGGCGTTCAAGGCCGGCGACCGTTCATCTCCCATGACCGGCGGCAATTGGCCCGGATCTCCAATAAACAGAATGCGGTTGTGCGGTTCATTCTCAAGGTTCGCATACTCGAGGATGTCATGGAGCAGGCTGCCACTCCCAAAGTGCAGGCCTTCTTCCTTGCGTTCTGTTTTGCGGTCTCCCACCATGCTGCTTTCATCGATGATGATGAACGTGGGGCCAAAGAATTCGCCCTCGCTGGTATCGGCAAACAAAGAGGCCTGGCCTTTGGAGAAGTCCTGCGGGTGAATCGAATAAATCGCAGAATGAATGGTCTGGGGTTGGATGTCTGTTCCCAGCTCTTTCATGGCCAGCGACAGCACCTTGGCGGCCCGCCCCGTGGGGGTCATCACTTCCACGTTCCACCCTTGCTCTTGGAGGTGGCGGATCATCAAGGCCGACAGGTAGGTCTTGCCCGTTCCCGCATACCCCTTTAGAATGCCGATTTTGGCCCCTTCGGTCATCAACTGATCCAAGGACTGTAAGGCCTGGGTTTGACACGCAGTCAGGCTGTCCAAAGGGATGGTTTCGCTCTCCGAAAAAGGCACGCACGAGACCAGCTCGCTCAATTTGGTTCCGGTCATGCCCCCAAGTAAGCAAGGACCTTGCCAAAATCCCACGGGCTTGGCATTTCCATCACGGCAGGTGCATCCGGTGGGTGCGGCCTTGGTCGTCTTGGGCCCAAACGATGAAGGGACCCGGGCCAGCGGG
>CBFHUP010000089.1:0-5638 GCA_965659115.1 uncultured Flavobacteriales bacterium
AGATTCTGCTTCCGTAAACGCGGTGCTGTCCGGCGATGAGATTGCCGCCTTCCAGCAGCACGTCCGCAAAATGCCCGTTGCCGACAACGTGATCGAGTATGCCGTTAAGCTGGCCGCCAAGACCCGCCCTGGCCGCGAGCACGCGCCTGATCAGGTCAACCAATACCTCAGCTGGGGTGCCGGTCCGCGCGCCTCGCAGTACCTCATCGTGGCCGCCAAGTGCCACGCCGCCTTCGCCGGCAAATACAGCCCCGACATCGAAAACGTACGCGCCGTGGCCCTTCCCATACTACGCCACCGCATCGTCCGCAACTACAAGGCAGAGGCAGAAGGGATTACTGTAGAAAAGCTGGTAGAGGAACTCTTATAAATATGGCGCAGCCCATTTTTTTGTATTGGCATCAAGGATGGGATGAAGCCCCTGGGTTGGTGAAAGAATGTGCTCAAAGCTGGATTCATCATCACCAAGGTTCGGATTGGAAGGTGCACCTGCTTCATCGCGGAAACATTGAGGAGTGGCTTACCAAAAGCGATCCAGAAGACTTCAAAGCCCTTCAAAGGTTCGAATGCCGTCAGCAGAATGAAAAGAATGTCGGCGGGCTCGCTCATTTCGCAGATTTGTTGCGCCTTACACTCTTAGAGTCACACGGAGGGGTTTGGACTGATGCCACGACCCTCTGCTTCGCGCCTTTAGATTCATGGCTGCCTGTCCCTTGTTCTATGGGGATGCCACGGTCTCTTGCCCAAAGCCGGAGAACGGAAACTTGGTTCATTGATAATCGATTTCGTGACCCCGCGCTTGGCGCATGGAAAAAGCGATACCGCGATCTTTATTTTTCCGAAACAAGCCGCATTACCTACTTAGACAATTGGGGAATTCCCAGGTACCGGCCCGCCTATTGGATGGTCAATCTGGCCATGAGAAGTAAAACCATGTCCATGCGAATTTGGAACGGTCGAATCGCCTTAAGCCTGTTGAAAGTCCGTCCTTATTTCGCCACGAATCACATACTTGAGTATGTGTTGCGGCATGAAATCCCAATTGAACGGATCCGATGCTTGCATCATCTGATTCTGCCGATAGATTCAGAACTCATGTGGGAAATTCACATGGCAGACTGGAGCGAACCCATGACACCTTATATGCACAAAAGGGTTCAGTCCGCACCATTCATAAAGCTGAATCACAAAGCCAAATGGGCCGAGCGTGCCGAAAAGGGCAAGCTCAAGTCCAATTCAGCCTGGAACCATTGGACCGCGCGAGCGAAAGGTCTTAATGTCGAGTAATCACACAGTTTTCCATGACGAGCATGTCCATCGAGGTGCGGGCGTAGCAGGCGTATGCGTGCTGTGGTGCGTTGACAATGGGTTCGTTTTCGTTGAAGCTCGTATTCAGCAAGATCGGCACGCCTGACTTTGCGTGAAAGGCGCTAATCAATGCGTGATAACGCGGAGTGACGTCCTTGTAAACAGACTGCAATCGGCCTGAGCCATCCACGTGTGTTACCGCTGGGATTTGTGCTTTGCGCTCTTCTCGGATGGGGAAGACCTTTTCCATAAAAGGCACAGGCTCGTCCAATTCGAACCAATCGGACACATGCTCACTGAGAATCGAGGGTGCAAAGGGACGAAAACTCTCGCGGCGTTTGATCTTGGAGTTCAACAGATCTTTGGCATCCGACCGGCTCGGGTCAACGATGATGCTGCGCCCGCCCAGGGCACGTGGACCGAATTCAGCTCGTCCATTGAACCAACCGATTACCTTTCCATCCACCAACGCTTCCGATACCACATCATACAACTCTTCATCTGACGCATAACGGGTATACTCCACCCCCTCTCCCTGGAGGAAGGTCTCGACCTCTTCATTGGTGTAACGACACCCTGTGTGCGCGCGACGAAGCGGAGCTACCCGCGGAGAACCCAAATTTGCATGGATGTAATACTGAGCGGACCCCATGGAAATACCCGCGTCATGGCCCGCAGACGGGATGTACACTTCCTTGAATGGCGTATTGCGCGTGATTTTACCGTTGGCCACACTGTTTTGAGCCACACCCCCTGCAATGCAAACGCGATCCAGTCCGGTAAGTTCATGGAGCCGGGTCAAGGAGTGAAAAATGACATGCTCACAATGACGCTGGACTGATGCGGCCAAGTCCATATGGTCTTGGGTCAATTCATCCCCTTTTTTTCTGATTGGCCCAAAGACTGCTTCGAAACGGGGCCCGAACAGAGGCGCAACCGTAGGAAGATTGTCAGGATAACTGACTACACCACCATCCAATCGATAGTCCTTGATGGGGAAAGTGTACAATCCCTTTTCATCAATGGGCAGGAAAGTCGAAACCTCCTCCACATATTTGGGATGGCCATAGGGAGCCAAACCCATCACCTTATACTCATCGCCGTAATGTGGGAAACCCAAATACTGCGTGAATGCGGTATAGAACAGACCAACACTCGCCGGGAAATCCTCGCTTTGAAGCACCTCGATGTCCGTGCCCTTTCCTCGCGCCAGCATCGTGGTGGTGAAATCTCCAGAGCCATCAATGCTCAAAACTGCTGCCTCTTCGAAGGGTGCACTAAAGAAGGCCGATGCCAAGTGACTGCGATGGTGCTCAATGAACTGAATCTTGGAACGCACCATTTCGACATCCACCCCTGGCTCCACTTCGCTAAACCGCTCGTGCAACTTCTCTATATCGTCCTTGTTGGCTGAGCGCTGGGACCACATGGACCAAGCAGCCCGCGGGTGCTTGAGCACAAACCGAGCCTTTCTATCCCTCTTGGCCGATGGATCTCGACCAATGGTGATGGCGTCGACGTCCTCCAACGTGCATCCTGCTTCCTTCAGACAGAATTTGATCGCTTCAGAAGGAAAACCCGCCCAATGTTTGATGCGCCTAAAGCGCTCTTCTTCAGTGGCAACCAAAAGCTCTCCATTCACAAAAATGGCCGCTGAACTATCCGCGTGATAGGCGTTAAGTCCCAAAGTAATCATGCTTCCAAATCCAATATTTCGTCACACATCGCAGCCAATTCGCGATCGTGCGTGATGATGATGATAAGTGTTCCACGTTCAGCCCTTTCCCGCAGAATGCTAAATACACGGTCTCTACTCTCTACATCCAATGCGCTTGTCGCCTCATCCAAAAACAAAACGCGTGAATCAATTTGTAATGAACGCAGCAACGCCAGACGTTGCTGTTGACCACCGCTTAGGTTGCTTCCTGCTTCATTCAACGTAAAATGAAGTGGCTGTTCGCCCAAACATTCTCTCAAGCCAAGTCGTTCGACTAAATCCACAACGAGCTCCACGTCCACACTACGTCCTGGAGCGCGAAAAGTAAGGTTGTCTTTGACACTGCCACCAAAAAAAAATGGTTGTTGGCTCAAATATCCCAATTCAGTCAACCATGACTCTCGCGAACAAGTTTCGTTCAATATCCAATTGAAATTGCCATCTGCAATCACAATCTCGCCTGCATCCAATGGATGAAGTCCCAGCATCGCATTCACCAATGTACTCTTCCCGCTTCCAGAAGACCCCACTACGGCATGAATTCTATTGGGCTCAAAACGGTGGCTTAAATTTTGCAACACAGGGTGAGCTAGTGACTCATATCCTAACGTTAGAGCATTCAGCTCAATAACCGGAGGAGCCTTCAAATCAAGAGGATCTATCAATTCTGCCGCCTGCAACTCTTCATATGCCTTTACGCCATGTTCAATGGCATCCATCACATACATGCCTTGCCGCATATTCATGATTGTTCCATTGATTCTACTCATTGTCGGCATGATGCGATAAGCGCTAATTGTCATGAGAGAAAGGAGCTCAAAAAACTCTGTTCCTCCGGTGCCCTGGAGCAAGCTGATGACAATCGCCCCACTGACACCCATCACAGACAGGACCTCATATGTTTTGGACGGTAAAGTATAAAGCACTGAACTGTTGCTTGATATGCGATAAAGAAATTTTGTGGTTTTCAAGTATTCATTCCGGACGGGCTCTACAGCCCGGAAAGTGATCACCTCCAGAAATCCACGAATGGCGTTGGTGACCATCGAATTGGTCTTGGGGCCCCTGTCTTTTTGTATTGCGCCATAAGCCCGAAGCCGAGAATCTGTGAGTTTCCGAACTAGCAATGTGCCAGTACCCAACAATACCCCTACCGAAACCAGAACGACAGGAGCATAGGCTAAAAGTCCAATGCAAATGACCCCAATAATCAAGAGTTCAGTTATCAACCTTAATGAACCAACCATGAATCGATTTGCAAATGAAGCAGGCCAATTGTTGATTTCCGCCAAAATTCTACCCGAATCACTGCCCCGCAGTTTTTCCAAGTTCTGAGAAAAATGAAAAGACCACATAACGCCTGATAACCTGTGGGCTACAGAAAACGAAAATCGCGTCTGGAAGAGCGTTAACAGCAATCCAACCAACGCCTTGAATGAAAAAACTAAAACCAACACAATGGCCAAAAGCATCAAGAAATCTCTCTCTGACTCCACGCCAATGGCTTTACTTGCCGAATAAAAATAACCTAACGCCTCATATCTATCGATTAACTCTGGTTCCACTGCCAGTCCAATCACGGGAATGACCGCTGCAAGCCCTAAAACCTCAACGACACTATTGAGTGCAACAGTACCCAGCATTAAAATTGAAACCTTCCGCTCCTTTGGAGTTAGAAGAAAATAAACACGCCGAAAGATGCGCCAGAGGCCATCACCTTTAGATGGTTCAGGACTCATGCAAAGGCTCCTTGAAGCTGTGAGTTTGGGCGCGGTCAGGGCCCATACTCACGATACTAATGCAGGTCTTGGTCAAAGACTCAATCTCATGAACATACGCAATCAAAGATTCAGGCAAAGCCGTACCTGCGCCAGATTGGCCAGCACCTGGCCATCCTTCACGAGACTCAAAGACAGGGCTCACCAGTGATTCCTCCAAGAGGTAAGGCAAATGGTCAGACCGCTCCCCATCGACTTCGTAATGGGTGCAGACCTGCACTTCGTCGAAGGCGTCGAGGACGTCGGCCTTCATCATGCAGAGCTGGGTGGCTCCATTCAACATGCAGGCGTGCTTCAGAGCGGGCAGGTCCAACCAACCACAGCGACGGGGGCGCCCTGTTGTGGCGCCAAATTCATGGCCTGCAGAACGAAGGGCTTCACCGGTTTCATCGTGCAGTTCTGTGGGGAAAGGTCCTGAACCTACGCGTGTGCAGTATGCCTTAAAAATACCGATGACCTCACCGATACGGGTGGGCGCCACGCCAAGTCCAGTGCAGGCACCGGCAGCCGTTGTGGTAGAGCTGGTGACGAAGGGGTAAGTGCCAAAGTCGATGTCGAGAAGGGTGCCTTGAGCGCCCTCGGCCAAAACCCGCTGACCGGCGTCGAGCTGGTCGTTGATCCACTGCTCAGAATCAACAACTTGGATCTGGCGCAACCGATTGATGGCAGCAAACCAAGCGGGCTCGTGCTCGGACAAATCGTAACTGAAGCCGCTAAAGTTGCTCAGCAGCCTCGCGTGCTTCTTGACCAAGCGGTCATAACGCTCTTTAAAGTCTGGCAAGAAAATGTCGCCGACACGCAATCCGTTGCGACCGGTCTTATCCATATAGGTCGG
>CBFHUP010000090.1:0-5585 GCA_965659115.1 uncultured Flavobacteriales bacterium
TGAAATCCTGCACCCGGCCATCTTCATCGACCACTGCAGTATTGGCGGTGTTGGTTCCCGTGATGGTGGTCCATTGCGTGGTACCGGTGGGGCGGTACTGCACAATGACCGGATCTCCGTCGTCCGGGTGCTGCCAGTTGGTGTAGTCGTTGCGCGCGATGTCCACGGTCAAAGGCACTTCCCCTTCGGTGGAGAAGTAGGCGCCCGAAGCCACCAAATCGAGGTTGGCCGACCAATTCTCCAGCGGAGCGGTCAGCGCCACATCCGAGCACGCCGGCTCGAAATTGACATACACCCTCGCCTCGTCCTGGATGTTCCAGTCGCACACCGACAGCATGATCACATCCACCGAACCACTCATGAACTCCGGACTCTCCACCCCGCTGTGGTGAATCGTCACCGGCGCATAGCTCGGGCCAGCTTCCCAGGAGGGACTCAGCTGATACTCCACCGTCGTGGAGGTCTGGCCCCCGATGAAGACCTGGGCTCCGAGGGTGTTGTAGAAGATGTCGTTGTAGAAGACGTAGTTGGTGACCCCACCAAAGGGATAGGGCGCATCGTGCCGGATCTCCGCCGTCAACCCAATCGGTTCATCCATAAAGGACGTGATGGGCGGATTGATGGTGTCCATTCCTGTATACACCGTGCCATCGGGCGCCGTGTAGGTCAATTTGATGTTGGGCACTTCCAGTTTTACCGGCTGAGGCTGCACCACCAGCGCCTTCACCTTTTCCTCACTCGTCGGCTCGAGAATGGTGCTGCACAAAGCCTCACTCAAATGGATATCGGGATACTCGACGTTCGGAGCATCCTCAGGCCCCCACTCGGCCGCCCCCCCTTCAGAGAATTGGAAAGCATCACTTTCTGCGATCTCATCTCTCCAAGTGTCCATGAGGACTTGGTCCAAGTTTGCTCCCATTACCAATACTGCAACAGCAATTCCAGCGCCAATTGCGCCAGCGAAATTGCCATTTGCAGCACCTGTCGCTGCCCACGCTATCAATGGAGGTGATAGCATGGCGGTCACTCCACTAAGCGTTCCGGGTGTATTGAGTGTGGTTGCGAGATCATTGCCATTTGGGTCTGTAGCGCTTGTGCTATCAAGAATTGGCCAAGCTTGATTGCTTATCGGACTCAATGTGAATTCGGTTGGGTCCACTGATCTTGACCATGAATAGTCCTTCAGCGTACTACAGGAAGAGGCACTTCCTGCGGCAACATTGTACTTCGTTGGTATCAGAGCTGGGTACCACTCGTGGAACGAGCTGGGCTCTTCATGAACAAAAGGACATGAGGCAGCGCTGCCGAGATTCAAGAAAATGGGTCCATTGAGTCCCCGTCCGGGAATCACTGCTACGAGATAAAAGTCTTGTTCGTCATCATCACTCAGAGTGAAGCTATAGCTCAAGGATGATTCTATCGTTTCGCTATTGGTTCGCGTTTCGGTGACTGTATTCAAATCTTGAATGTCAGAAATGAAGCCGGCACCATTGATTTTAATGCCAGCAGTGTACTTGTCGTCCCAAGTGCCCGTCAATTCTCGTGTTTTGGTGGAAGCTTCAACATTGCTTCTGGTCAGTGTTTGCGTGAATTCGGCACCACCACCGCTGAAAGAGATGAAATAGGGCTCGAATTGAGCGTCGTTCCAGAGGCTCTCGTCTGCAATGAGGTTTGAATCAAGGGGAGTGCCATCTTCGTTTGCTACCGCAGAGAAATCGTTTAAAGAGAAGGAGTTGTGATCAGCAGCGCTGCTTTCAAGATTGATTGCCCAATCAGATAGATTGTCAGCATCAGAAAACTGTTCGATGTTCTCAAATAGCTTCACCCGAGCATTGATTTTTTCGAGTTCATTTTCGGCCAGCATCATCTTCCATTGCCGGATTTGGTTATTGTAGTACCGGACAGAATCTAATTGGATATCCTCGCCAAGGAATCGGTAACCCGGTCCGATGCGGTCGTCACCAGTTACAGGGTCACTTTGAATGCGGCTCCAAAGGGACTGATCTACACCGAGTTGGTCTGCTGTTTCGGCGGCTATTCCCAATAGGGTAGTATCATAAACATCAAATCCCCATGCCTGAACCTCTTCGTTTGGAAGGTCATAGCCTTTTGTCAGTGTGCTTGCCTGATTGGGAATATTGTTTCCCACTGTATTGAGCCAGTCTTGATAAAATAGTTCCCACCTGTGGTCATCATTATTGGCGAGTACCATATCTGTCCATATTGTCTCAGGATCTTCGGCTGCATCATCAGGTTGGGGCCAAACCGTCCGTGAAGGGTATTGCCATGGCAAACTCGAATAGGCCACCTCACTGGATGTGCCGTCTGGCCATTCATACAGTTCTGGGTGAGCATGGAAGTAACTGTTTCGGGCGAGTTCAAGTAGCGGAATGTCCACCTGTTGAATTGTGTACTGCGTCTTCATGAAGTGGCTGGCTGGAAGTTGACCGGTAACCACCCGCTCCATCCAACCCAAACAATAATTCCTGATTTGGATTTGATTATTGTCGAGAGCCAGCTCTCCGGAGGATGTGAGCTTGACCAGCGGAATGAAATCAACTACGCCATCATTGTTGGCGTCTTCGAAGTACATGTATGAACTGGTGGATGTTTCAAGCCCTAATCCCTCTGCCATGGATTGAGTCGTGGCCGCCATGACTGCTTCCGGTGCGGGAGTCAGTTTGAAGGCGTTCATGACCCCCATGGATGTATTGGTAACTGTTCCAAAGAAGACATCCTGATTGATGCCGTAATCCATAATCTGATCAATGCCAGAAGTTGAAACAGATTGGTCGAATTCAAATGTCTCCGTTACCTGGGTCTCGCTTGCTGTATTATTTGAATACTCTTGCTTGTGTACGATTCCGACATTTCCTTCTATGTTCAATTGGAATCCAGTTGCGATTTCTGCACCAATACCAATACTAGTAGTGCCTCCAAAGGACGCTGTTGGGATCAATTGGTAATCTTGATTTCGTGACCTCGTATCAGTAGTTGAGAAGGAGGCTTTCTTTTCAAAGCTGACGCTTGAACCCTGCACAATGCTGCAAGAACTGGCATCTCCTGGTGGGTCGCGCAGTACAAATTCAAGTACAGGTTCGGCAGAGACGGGGACATCGGCGGTTGCCATATATTCTCCAAGCATTATGGCGTTGAATGTGCCACGTTGATAAACTAGAGGCCTGATGCCACTGCTTTCAGCGATTTGCGACCGCAATAGAAATGGAACGCTGTCCAGGGGCATAGATTCTGGAATTAGTGTTTCGAATGGACTCCACTGCGCAACACTTTCACTTCCTCGCATAAGTTGTAACGAAATGAGGCCCCGCGGTACGATGTCATTTGGATTGAAGGAAGGTGGCATGGCCCTGAATCCGTATGTCAGACCATCCTCAGTATCGACAATGACATTTTCGATTTGCTGGGTGATGTTATCACGGGGAATGGTGTCCTCGGTTCCGAAGACTCCGGAGCCGATGGTGTTGAGCACGGAGATATAGTAGTCCTCTCCAAACACCACTTCGGTGTCCACCAATTCATGATTGATGCTTAAAGTGTCAATCTTGGTTTTGAAGCGCCTTTCTGGCTGAATGTGCATGCAATAGGCAGTCCGATGCTGTACAACTGGCAACCCGAAGGGAAATGGGACTGATTTTGAATAGGTATCCTCCCCTTCAATATTGCTCAGACGCCAGATCTCGAGGAATCCAGCTAAAGGTGAACTGAATGTGGCATCGCCATCTTTGATCACAAGATTGGTTTCGCCCAAAAAGGCTCTGCCAAGCCCGGTGTTTAGATTTGGGTGGCGATCTGTGGTGCATGTCGCGTCATCTCCTACTTGGCGTTGTTCAACGCTGATTTGAGGAGTTGGGCGGTGGACCAAGTCGACGCGGTGGTAGGCGTTCGAAGGCATGGCTTCTCCATCTATGCTTTTGTCGGGATAGTGCTCTTCTTGGTTCCAAGCGATCTTTTGAATGGAGTTCCATTGGGCGTAGGCGGGGTCGTTGATGTTGTAGTTGCCCTCGCCGTCGTCTTTGGTGGCGTCGCGGAAGGCATGCACCCAGCTGTCGACGGGTTCACCTTCCCAGCCCATGACATCAAGGTCGCTGTAGTCGTTTTTGGAGAAGATGGCGGGGAAGCCCGCGGCATCGTGGGGTGTCGCCATCCGGTAGTGGCCCGGTGTGACCAGGACGTCGTATTGTCCCTTGATGTCCGTGGTCACCTGGACGGCAGGGCAGGCTTGGGCGAGAGAGAAGCTTTCGCTGTTTTCGACCGGGTTTTCCTTGACCAACTGGAAGGAGGCGATACCAAGGTTGTTTTGGGAGGCGTCCCACTCCTTGGCCGCTTGAACTTCACCTCCGATCACGCGGCCCACAATCCTGCGGGTGGTGACATCGATGAATTGGAATTGGGGGTCCACACTCCCATCGAAATTGCGGGGGGAGGGTCCTGTGACGTAGACCACCTTTCCGCTGGTGGGGGTGGAATTGAAGGTGTGGTCATCATCCGTTCCTTCCTCATCAAGGTGGGTAAAGATGGGCTCGATGGTGTGCTCGCCCCGGCTCACCGATATGGTCAGGCGGCCCAATTCGTCCGTTTCGAAAGGTTCCTGCTGATCGTCGCGCAGGAGGACGCCGTCGACATTGAACCGCACGCCTTTGACCGGGCAATTGGAGGCCATGGGGTCGTCGGTGCCGGAGTAGTCCGGGTGTCCGGTCTGGATTTCCTGGTAGTGGACATTCAGATCCACCTCGAAGGCCGAAACGTCCGTGAAGTCGATGTCTGTGGAATTGAGAACCAAATCTCCCACCAGTGCCACCGATTGTGGAGGCATGAAGTCGTGGGCGAAGCCGCCGGAGGACTTGGCGGGGATGACGTCGAAAATGGAGCTGGCGCCGACGTACTTGACGTTGCCGATGCTGTACTTGCCGTCGGTCTGGGCGGTGTTGTCGAAGTTGTTGAGGGAAAGCGGGGTGGCGTCGCGGTAGTGGTCGTGTCCATCCCATGCCGCATTCATGGTGGTCACACCCGCCTCATCGATGTGCTGGTGCAGGATGTGGGCGTGGTTCTTGGTCCAGCTGTCCTGGTCCAGTCCATATTTGGAGCGGTCGTAGAGTGCATTGCCGACGTTCTCGTCCAGGTCGAGCATCCAGAACAGGCCCTCGGTCAGGGGGTCGGGGTACTGGTGCATCCAGAAGTCCGCTGCTTCGCGCGTCGTGTAGGGGTCGAGGCGGTCTTCGCCGTAGGCGAGGGGAGAGGCCCCCTTGAAGCCGCGGATCTCGTCGAGGTGCCAGTGGCCGGTGGACAATTGTTCCACGACAAACTGCGCACCCGTGCAGGAGATGTCACAGGGTGTGTACAGCGAGGCGAATGGGTTGAAGTTGCAGGCGGTCTCGAGGCGGCTGCACCCCGGGATGCACGTTCCCCATGGGGCACTGCGCACGGAGAATTGTCCGCTTGAACCCGAGCCGATGGCGGTCAACCCCGCAATAACCCCGGCGCTGTCGGCCGCGGTGTTCAGGGTGCCGTAGGCAAAGAGCGGTTCGGACAGTCCGGAGGGGCCGTTGAGGCCACCAAGGCCCTTG
>CBFHUP010000091.1:0-5438 GCA_965659115.1 uncultured Flavobacteriales bacterium
AGCCCCCCTGCAACTCAATCTGGTCTGTCGGTTTTTCTTCTACCACATATTCGATGTCCACCGTACCGTCTTCAGGATTCTGAATCGGATTGATGCCGAACGCCTCAGGGTTGAAGTAATTGAGTTGGCTCAATTCTCGCTGCGTCCGCATGACGTCCGTACGGCTGAACAATTCTCCGGGCATGGTTCGGATTTCGCGGCGAATCACATGATCACTGGTCTTGGTGTTGCCCCGAACGTCAACCCGGCCAATCCGAAATTGCTTGCCCTCCACGAGGCGGATTTCCAAGTCGATGCTGTCGTTCTCCGCCCGGATTTCCACAGGAATTGCCTGAAATGTCAAGTAGCCATCGTCGCTATACAAGGCGCTCAAATCGATCCCTTTTGGGTTCATGAAGAGCCGCTTTTCCAACTCCGCTACATCGTACAAGTCCCCACGTTTGAATCCCAACAAGCTGTCCAGCTGTGAGGTCGAATACTTGGTGTTCCCTGTGAAGGTGATTTCTCGGAAGTGAAACTTGACCCCTTCGTCCACCTTGACGGCAATGCCCAATTCGCCTTCGGGCGTCCGAAACAGGCTGTCGCCTGACACCCTCGCATTGCGGTACCCCTTTTCCCGATAGTAGGCGGTGACACCATCGAGGTCCGCATTGAACTCTTCTTCGAGGTATTTCGAGGACTTGAAAATCCGCCACCAAGCGCGCTCCTTGGTGTTTTTCATGCGGCGCTTGATGGATTTTTCGTCCAACGCTTCCGAACCCAACACCTGGATGACTCCGATTTTGATTTTCTCCCCCTTCTGAATGTCGATGTTGACGCCCGCGGCATTTTCCAGCACGCTGTCTGGAGTGCTTGAAATGCTGACGGTGGCATCGAAATAGCCCTTTTCCCGATAATGGTCCTCCAGGATCCGACGGGCGGTAACCTTGAGGTTTTCATTGACAATTTGACCCCGCACCAAATCCAACTTTCCGCGCAAGGTTTCTTGCTCACCGCGTTTCACGCCCGAGAAGCCGTATCGGGTCAGCCTCGGCATCTCTTCCACCCGAATAACGAGGTAAACGTCGCGGTCCCTCAACTCGGCAAGCTCAATGGAAACGTCGCTGAACAAACGCTGGTCCCAGAGGTTGCGGACGGCTGCCGAAAGGCGTTCACCTGGAATGATGACCTCATCGCCAACCTGCAGGCCGCTGAACAGCTTCACCGCCTGAACATCCGTGTATTCGGCACCCAACACCGTGATGCCGGCAATGCGGTAGTCACTGGGTACCGCGAGGTCGAGTGCATCAGAACCCGGCTGGGCCAACATGACTGCAGGGACGACCAAGGCCGCCAAAACTGCGAAAAGCGCGGTGAAGTAAGTCTTCATTCCTCCTTCGTGATTCCCTGGTTGATGTCCTGCGCGCCGCTCAAGAGCTGGTCTCCCGTGCGCCCGAAACGCCGTTCTCGGCCCCTGAACTCCAAAATGGCCGCCTTAAAGTGGTCCTCCCGGAAATCGGGCCACATCACAGGTGTAAAATGCAACTCTGAATAGGCCAATTGCCACAGCAAAAAGTTGCTCAGTCTTTGCTCTCCGCTCGTGCGGATGAGGAGCTCCGGATCGGGCACATCGGGCATGCTCAAATGGTGCCTGACGGTGTCTTCGTCGATGTCTTCTGCCGGTGTTCCAGAACGCACGATTCTGCGCACCGCCTCAGTCAACTCCCACCGGCCACTGTAACTCAATGCCAGGATGAGGTTCAAGCCTTTGCAGTGGGCGGTTTGTTCTTCGACATCCCGCAACCCTGCGATGCAAGCATCGGGCAACGCTGAAATGTCCCCAGTTGAACGCAAACGCACCCCTTTTCGAATCAGCTCCCCGACTTCTCCGGCGAGGCTCTTCACGAGCAACTCCATGAGGGCATTGATTTCCTCTTGGGGCCTGGACCAATTCTCTGTGCTAAAGGCGTACAGCGTGAGGTACTCAACGCCAAGTTCGCCCGCCGCACTCACTGCAGACCTGACGCTCTCCACACCGCTGGCATGACCGAAAACCCGGTCTTGTCCCCGCTCCCTCGCCCAGCGCCCATTGCCATCCATAATGACCGCCACATGGCGCGGTAGGTGGTGGGATGGAGGTGTAGGCTCGACCATGTTGGTTTGCGTGAATCGCAGAAGCAGCGGCGAAAGTGGTCACCACCGCAATGACATGCAAGGTAGACACGGCATTCCTCTTCGAGATTGGGAGTTTTTCACCTAATTGGACAGAAGATCAACGGTCCCAACAGGTGGTGGGCGACTTGTCGATCCGAAAAGTGAACGACATGGTCATCGCGGCAAACCTGTCATCGAGGTCATTGAAGCCCCGCATTTGTCCTACCGGATCGTCCAGATCTCCTTCCTTTTCGATGCGCGAGACACTGAGTTCTTCAGCCAGAGGCCCCGCCTCTTCCTCCAACACGGCTGTACTGGCGTAATACCCTGCCACATCGTCCAAATGGTCGGTCCAAGTGCGGCGAATGCCCCATTCAAAATTCAGGGCAGAAAAATGACCGAGGTTGAGCTTGAATCCGATTCCAAAGGGGACTGCAAATCCGGTGGTGGCGTATCTGCCTTCGCCTGAACTCGTGCTTTGGCCTTCGGTTCCAAGGGGCTGTAATTCGTACCACACGTCGCCGATTTGCGCCTCGGGCATGTGGCTGTACAAGGAAAGCCCTGCAAACAAATACCCTGTAAACCGGTCCTTGGTGTTCCCGATTTGATAGCGTGTGTAATTGAACTCCGCCACCACTGCGCCTTCGGTAATGGCGTTGCGGAAATGCAGGTTGCGGTTGGCGATCCAAGGGTCTTTTGAATCAGAATCGTAGTACAAGAGCCGCGTGCGGTTCAAACTGGCCCTCACCGCAATCCGGCGGTTCACATTGAACCTGAGGAACCCCCCAAACCCCGGCTGCATGCGCCCTTGAAAGTGGCCCGTTGGGTTGAGTTCTCCGAGGTAATACCCGGTCCCAACAGTCAAGCCCATGGTCTTGCTGGTTTCGAACTTGCGCTGCCCATTGGCCGCACCCATCAGGAGTACGGAAAACAAGGAGAGCATGAAAAGCGGGCGAAACATCATGTCTGGGGATGCTGCTTTAACGGGGACTGTGGCCGGTTTCTTGCCCGCCATCCATAGAATGTCCTTCGCGGGCGTCCAATCCCAAATGCAGTTTGCGGCGCACTGTTTCGATGAAATCCACGCCCGGGAGCTGAACCAACAAGAAGGGCCGTTC
This sequence comes from uncultured Flavobacteriales bacterium, assembly GCA_965659115.1. Lineage (GTDB taxonomy): Bacteria > Bacteroidota > Bacteroidia > Flavobacteriales_D > Sanyastnellaceae > UBA8752. The sequence continues at coordinate 3,252 of CBFHUP010000091.1, forward strand.
GGCTGGACGCACCACAAAACGCGCTGGGGCAGCCACTTTGTAGGAACGGGTGTCCATGGTCAGCATCAGGTGATCGTCGCGTCCTTCGGCCTCGATTTCCAATGTGCCTTCCAACGGAATGACCACAGGACGGTCGTAGAGGTTGTGTGGAGCGATGGGGTTCAAAACGATCGCGTTGCTGTCGGGATGAATGATGGGGCCTCCGCAGCTGAGAGAATAGGCGGTCGACCCGGTAGGGGTGGACACGATGAGCCCATCTGACCAATACCGGTTGATGAAGACACCATTGCGGCTCACCGACACCCGGATCATGCTTGCCACATCCCGACGATGGACGGTGATTTCGTTGAGCGCACGCAGGTTAGAGCCCAATTCTGCATCGGGGAAATCCACCTCCAACATCGCCCGTTGTTCCACTTTGTAGGCCCCCTCCAAGATGCTGGGCAAAACCGTGGCTGCATCCGGCATGGGCAGGTGGGAAAGAAAACCGAGCCGGCCGGTATTGATGCCCAAGACCGGAATTGGCCGTCCCACCAGCATGCCAGCAGTCTCCAGTACCGTTCCGTCGCCACCAAAGGTCAGCACCATCCCGAACTCCCTGGCGCTGCTCAGATCGCACGCGTCATCTTCTGGGTTGACCAGCCCCATTTCGGAAAGGGCCTCATGAAAGCCGGTCGTGAACGCCAGGGTCACATCGGCATCCCTCAAAACATTGAGGACATCCCGGTAGGCCACAATGTCGGCTTCGGCAATGACAGTGCCGTGCAACAACAGGGTTTGAATGGGGGCGTTTCGATCGTCCATGGATCAGATGTTCATGTACCGTCTGAAGGCCGCCATGCGGTGCTTCATCTCTTCGGCGTATTCCTCTGCCCTGTAAAACGCGCGCACCTCATAGCCGTGCCTTCTCAGGCCATCAATGAGCCCTTCTATGTCACGGGTGGATAGCCGGAGTGCCACTTCGGCGTTCTCAGGCTGGTGCCCATCGCTGACCAGAACCTGAAGGATTTTGACCCCTTCGGATTCCACCCTGTGGGACACTTGGGCCAAACTGTAATCCTTCCAAGGCATCTCCAAAGTGAGGATGCTCCCTTCGCTAAACGGTGTGAGGCTGTTGTGAAAAGCGCGCCACAAATGGGCCCTGTCGGTGCAACCCAGCAGCATGCCGTCCTCTACAACAGGCACTACGCTGACGTCTGCTTCACAGAGGACATCCACCACCTCCAAAAAATGCTGACCCGGTGCCACCATCAAAGGCATCAATTGCACATTGGTCAAAAACACCGCCTCTCCCTCTTTGTCCAAGAGGTGCTGTTCTGCGACCAACCCGAGGTATCTGCCCTCGGCGGCCACGGGCAGGTGCTCCACCTTGAATTCATCCATGGCGCGCAGGGCCTTCTCCAAGGTGTCCCCAGGGTTGAGCGCGATCAGTTCGTCGTTGATGATGCTTTTTGCGTGCATGGACTTAATTACTCCCAACTATAGGGACTTTGCGAAATTAGCCGTCAGTAAGGGCACAACCCCCTCAGGTCCATGGAAACTTTCCCAACGCGTCTGAGCGTCAACGTCAACAAAATTGCCACACTGCGAAATGCACGCGGTGGAGTGCTGCCTTGCCCCATCGCTGCTGCAGAGCGCATACAGCAATGGGGGGCGGACGGCATCACCGTACATCCGCGTCCCGACGCCCGTCACATCACCTTTGACGATGTCCGGCGACTCAAATCGGTCACCACCCAAGAATTTAACATCGAAGGCTATCCCTCAACAGGGTTCATCGATTTGGTGTTAGAGGTGGCTCCAGAACAGGTCACTTTGGTCCCTGACCCTCCTGGAATCTTGACCTCCAATGCGGGCTGGGATACGCGTGCTCATGCGACACTGCTCAAAAATGTCCTCGCACAATTCAGCCAAGCGGGCATTCGAACGAGCCTGTTTATCGACACCCGTCAGGACCTGATTCAAGGGGCAGCAGATGCAGGAGCGGACCGCATCGAATTGTATACCGGCCCTTATGCCGAGGCGTTTCAACGGGACCCTTTAGCCGCCGTTCAACCGTTTGTCGACGCGGCTGAATGCGCGTCGAAAGTGGGGCTTGGAGTCAATGCTGGGCACGATTTGGACCTGGACAACCTGGCCCATTTCGCCCAACATGTGCAGCCCCTTCACGAAGTCAGCATTGGCCAT
>CBFHUP010000092.1:0-5412 GCA_965659115.1 uncultured Flavobacteriales bacterium
CCGTATCCTGTAGCATGCGAATCAGCTACCGTCATGAAGCAGAATCCGGTGCAGTGTACACCCTGGAGCAGAAAGGCGAATTGCTGCACGTTCACAGTAAAATACCTCAGCTTGAACTGCGCTGGTCAGAAGACCGCTGGAAGCCAGAAAAAAACTGGTTTGAGCGCAACGAAGTTTTCCCAATGGAAGTGGGTTTAGATGAGTTCTTAGCGCGTCAACTCCCCCACCTCAATGGCTGCAGCATGCAGTCGTTTATCCGTGGGATGAACGCCAAGCACAAGGGCCATTCATCGTTTACCGGAAAGTGGTTCAATTTTCAATCCAATGGCAACATGCCTGCGGTAGAAAAGGCGCACAAAAGCCTCCTGAAGACCACCGCTGACTTTTACGGGGTCAACTCCCTCTTTGGATAAAATCCAAGCCATCTAGGAGGAGGCCCCCCGTCCTCAATCCGCCAGACGCAACTCTTTGGTCACCGTTCCATCGGACCACAGGTGCAGAAGCATCCCCTTCCCAGATTTAACAGGCCGTCCCAACAGATCGACCGTCTCCACAATGGTGCGGGGGCCTTCCACTTCTTGAACAGCACTGGCCGTCATCGAAACCTGCATTTTTCCGGGTGCTATTCCCACGGGGATAGACCATTGCAAGCCAGCTTCAAAGTCCCACATCTCAACCGCGCCCGCAGTCGCAAAGTCGGTGGTACCCAATAGCACTTGGCCCGATGAAAGCACCTGCATGGCGTATACAGAACCTCCATTGCCACTCCACCCTTCTTCTGCAGCAAGGGTTGCACCATCGGCTTTACGGAAACCCGCTTCTCCATAAACCTGGTACAACACACCTCCTTCATGCCAATCTGCCGCACCACAGCCTGCTGTGACGTCTGCAACGACCTCCGTATCGGCGTCGGATGTTCCTGTCCAACGGCTCAATGAAGTGCCGTCATACTGCTGAACATTTACAGAGACAACCGCCCCATCATCCCCAGAAAACAAGTGGACCGGATTCAGTCCATCGGGGCCGAGTTCGGTCTCAGTATAAGCCCCTGTAGTAAGGTCAATTCGGCCAATGAGGCCCACTTCTTCTCCAAAAGTAAAGGCGTTGTTGATGGCCACATAAACAGCGCCTTCACTCACACAAATCCCCTCAGAAGCCCAACCTGGACCGCCATTGTCTGCAGCTTCCCATCCTGTGTCCCAAGACAAGTCTCCGGCATCCAAAGCCACGAAATAGTGGTCAAAATCAACAGAGCCCCATGTCATGGGGTCCACGTCTCCACGGGACACAAACAAACGGTCCCCGTCCAGCAAAAGGCGCCGCGCTCCCTGAAGGGGTTGTTCAGCTAGAATTTCTCCTGTTGCTGCCTCCAGTTTATAAACGGTGTCCTCTGCTGCGACATACACCATGGATCCGTCTTCTGAAAGGGCCAAGTCTGCAGCAAATGCATGGCCATTGAACACCCTCAACACCTCAAAATCCGGGGTTGACGCTGAAAGGTCAATCGTTCCAATTCGGGGCGACTCCAACACCTCACCAGAATAAAAGTCCTGTGCACCCTCGCACAAAACATAAGCCCGGTCTTGGGCTTGGGCATGCCAAACGCCGGCGCTGCAAATGACCAGAACCAACAATCGAGAAAACTGAAACACGTTGCTTTTTTTCATGAGGTGAATAATGAACGCGAAGCTACTTTGACAAAAGGCGAATTCAACCTTCAAAGTCACCAAACGTTATATTCGGGAATGCACCCCTTTATTGTGTCCTTCCGAACCATTTTCCTGTTAGGTCTAATAGGACTTTCCGGCTGCTCTCCAGAGGGCATTGTTTTCGAAAACAATACCGTTCCAGCGTACAGCGGTGTTCCCACCGTGTTGGTCGATGCCTATCTAACAAGGGTTTTCATCGATCTCATTGGCAGAGAGCCATTGGCAATGGAATTGGAAGCAGAACGTGCAGCCTTGAGGGCAGGGGAATTGGAAATCGAAGCACGTTCCCTTTTGGTCGAACGGCTTATGGGCGCTGACCTCCAGTATGTGGCCCTTTATGACCGCAAGCTCAGCGATGACATGTCGGGCCGTTTTTTACAAGGGTTTGGCCAGGAGGCCATGGAATCCGAATTGGAAAGTCTGCTCAACCGGGCCACTCAAGATTCGCTCCAAGGCAATACGAGCGGATACCTGTATTTCACACAGCAAGCCTTGCGCATGCAGAGCGCACTGCAGGCCGTCGGTGACTACCGGACAAATGCCATCTCATGGCGAGAGGTCAGCCGACGTTACTGTGACAACATCTTCTATGATGAAATCAACATGAACAGCTTCAACTTCATCAACGCTACGTTTGATGACCTTTTTGGACGCTACCCTACGGAGTCTGAATTTGACCAGGCCTATTCTGCAGTAGAATTGAATGCCCCATCGGTGCTCCTCGGTACACCCATCTCGAATTCTGCAGAATACCTGCAAGCATTGGTAAACAACGTCGAGTTCGACGAAGGCGCTGTTCGCTGGTGGGCTGAGCGATTGCTGGTGCGCCCCATCACCGACGCGGAAATGGTCTCATGGAAACAAACCGTTGGCGCCGAGGTCGATATCCGTGCATTGCAGCAGCTTTTGATCACTTCTGACGAATACGCCGATTTCCAATGAACCGTTTTTCACCATTCTCGTGGCCTTGTGCAGTTGCATTATTGGTCCTGATCGGGGCAGGCTGTTCGGTCGAACCTGATGTCCAATACGGATTAGAGCCCTTACAACTGCAATCTTCCACTGCAGACAAGACAGGGCCAAGACCATCGACCAGTGGATATCGATTTTACATGCCGACCTCTTCGGAACAGCCCTGGGCAGTGCTGAACTCTTCGACATCAAGCAAGCATTCGAAAGCATCGGAGACCAAGACATTGCACGTGAAACACTGGTGGCCAACTTCATGCAAAACCCCGAAGTCCAACTGCCCTCACAAGAGGCCATGCTCGCAGACTCCGACCAGTTTGTTGAGGCCACCTATGTGCGGTTCCTCGTGCGTTACCCTACCCAAGCAGAGCGCACCTGGATGCGGAACTACATCCAGAACACCCCTACGGTCACTCCGGAATTGGTGTACTCATCCTTCGCGCTGAGCGCTGAATACTTGCATTATTAAGGCCATGAAACGAAGGGATTTCCTCAAGAAAAGCGGATTGGCTGTTGCCGGGAGTGCTGCATTGCCCACCATACTTCCATCCGGCCGGCTGTTTGCTGCATCGGGCCGCCGCAGCGCGGACCATGTCGTGATGGTGGCCTTTGCAGGCGGCGTTCGGCTGCAAGAAAGCTACCTCCGGCGCTATGTGGACGATAGCCAAGGAGAGCCTTACCCAGGCAATATCATGTACAACATGCTGTCCGGTGAAGCGCCCATTGCCAAAATCGTGTACGGCACCGGTGTCGGAGGCATCAACCCCATCCCCGCTGTCCTGCCCCAATCCATCGAGTCCATTGGCACCACTTTTGCCGAAGTCAGCGCCCTGAGCGCAGGACATTTCGGTGGCATGAACTCCCTTGTTCAAGGTGCAGTTCCTGGTGGACAAGGCCTAAAGCAGCGTCCGCTGCAACCCACCATATTTGAATACCTCCGCAGACACGGAGGTTACCAGGCCACCGACACCTGGTTTGTGGGCGATGGAATCGGAGGCTCACTCCCTCTGCTCAACCACAGCGAGCACCCCAATTACGGTGCCGAATACGCTGGCAATTTCTTTGCACCACTCGTAACATTCGCTGGTGCTGGAGACGCCGCCTTTGCAGACGCACAAGTCTATCACCCAGAAAACGAGCTAGAGCCGCTTCGGCGCATGAAGACCTTTTTAGACCAGCAATTTGGAGCGGACGGCAGCGGAGGTTTCGGAGGTGGATTGAACAATACCGACGAAGAAAAAGAACACATCAAAGCCTTCATGAAACTCATGTATCAAAAGGTTGAAAACGGCACCGTCAACGTTCCTCCGGTGAGCGACAACCGGGATACAGGCACGGTTGGGTTTGCCTGTGAAGTGCTTTCTGAATTCAAACCCGCGTTCACCATGGTCAACCTCGGGGGAGTGGATGCATGTCACTCCAATTTCTCTTCCTATTTGTCGGCTTTGCACCGCGCAGACCATGCCATCGGACATTTGTGGAACCACATCCAGTCGATTCCAGGAATGGCCGGCAACACCACCTTAATCTTGACCCCAGAATGCGGACGCAACCTGCAGCCCAACAACATCATCGATGAAAACGACTGGAGGGCCTATGACCACAGTGATGAAAACAGCATGCGCATTTTCACGATGATGGCCGGCCCAACGGTTCCCCAAGGCCTCACCATTGGAGGCGAGGACAATCCAGTAGGCATGGTCACAGATACCATGATGACCGTGTGCGATCTGTTGGGCGTGATGCCCGAAGTTCAAAACGCGGGTTATGTGCATCCCGGTACCGACAGCTTGTTTAACCGCATCTGATGATACAGGATCATAGAACCACCCTGACTGCCTCCGTCCTTTGGCTGAGCTGGATGTTTGCTGGAACTGGATGCCAACCCGAACCACCTCTGAATCCTTACGACGGACTGCCACCTGTTGTGGCCACCGAGGGCCTTGCCGTGCCTCCTTTGCCCGAGGGCAATTTTGCATGGCTGCACCAACAAATCCTCGGCCCTACGTGCGCCAACAGCGGTTGTCACGACGGCACTTTTGAGCCGGATTTTCGCACCGTCGGCTCTTCCTGGAACACCCTGGTCAACCATCCTGTCATTGCCAACGATGCCAGCATGACCTTCAACCGCAGGGTGGTCCCGGGCAATGTGTCAGCGTCATTTCTGCACGAAAGGCTTACCGTCGAGATCCCGAATACCTCCGGCATGATGCCGCTCGAAGTGGACGAAGAAAGCGACTACGACGAACGCAGAGAAGAATACATCGCGGCCATCTCTGCATGGATCGAAGCTGGAGCACCCGACATCAACGGCAATACTGCACCCGCCGAAGGCACCTCATTGCCGCCGCAAATCCATGGCTTCGCAGCCTTTCCACCAGGCGCCATTGGCGAACCATATGCCCGGGCTGAAGGGGTGGGCCTTCAGCCCACCGTAGTAGACGCCGCGCCCATTCAAGTCTTCGCCGCCATATCTGACGACCTGATTCCACAAGGGGATATCGAATGCCACTGGGCACTTGGGCTGGACGTAGCCGATGCAGATGCAGCCTCCGATGGAGGTGCATTTGGTGCGCCTCCGTTTACGTTCACAGCGGCCACATTTTCTGGCAGCAACGAAGAGTATGGGCTCTTTGCAGAGGTAGATTTGAGCAACGCCGCTCCAGGATCTGAGTGGACCTTACAAATCAGGGCCACTGATGGCACCTCAGAAACGCGGGCCCCTTCCACAAAC
>CBFHUP010000093.1:0-5360 GCA_965659115.1 uncultured Flavobacteriales bacterium
TTTGGGGGGTGCGGCATATGGTCTACTCTACATGCAAGGCATCAAAGGAGGGCGCGACTTTGGCGCCCCTTTGGAGCGGTTGCTCGACGTGCTGGCGACCTGGTGGCCCGGCGGATCTAAAGGCAAGGTGAAGCCACCGCGAAGGGCCAAGCGGGGCAAAGGTTTGCATGCGGTCCACAGAAGCGTCACCAAGGAAGGCAAGACGCAACGCGCACAAACCGATGAAGAGTTCAACGCAGAGAAGAAGGCCCGGCAAGAGCGCATAGACCGCATCCTGGATAAGATTTCCAAAGTCGGATACGATCAACTGACCAAGGAGGAGAAGGACTTTTTGTTCCGGTTTGGTGGGGACCTTTAACCGATGGCGTTGGGCAAAGGGCGATCGGGCCGAGGGGCAAGGGTGAAGCGTGGGAAACTGGCCATGATGGTCGGTTGGCTGGGAACGTTTTCTATTCTGGCCGCGGGCGCTGCCACCTTGATTTCGCCGGTCATGACGACGGTGCCTGCCCTGGCAGGATTGTTGTTCCCCATTGGTGCGGTGATGTGGGGTGTGGGCTGGCTGACTGCCACGCGCTCACGGCGGTGGAAGGCTTGGCTCTTGATGACAATAGTGGGCGTATTGGGAGCACCGCTGTTTCGGGCGACATGGGGATGCGGAGGATATGGCATGCCTTCGGGAGCGGGAGAAGAACTGACAGTGGTCTCATGGAATGTTCGGTTGTTTGACTTTTACGGTTGGCTGGGTGAACCAGAGCCAGGGGCTGCCGACAATGGCGCCAAAAAACAGATCATGGAGGCCATTTCCTCTGCGGATCCTGACATCCTTTGTTTGCAGGAGTACTTTGCTTTGGAGCCGGAGCGGTCGTTTCCTGTGGTGGCGCCATTGAACGCAGCCGTTGGTGGTGGAGCGCAACGTCATGTGGTGATTTCGCGGCAGAAAGGACCGCGTTCTTTTGGTGTGGCAACTTGGTCCAAGTGGCCCATTGTGCGCCGGGCTTCCATCGATTTTGGAACGCGCAAAAACAACGTCTGTGCGGTCACTGACGTGGCATGGGAGGGCGATACGGTGCGCATTTTTAACGCCCACTTTTCGAGTCTTCGGTTCGAAGAGGAGGATTACGCTGCTTTGGAGGAAGGGGTGCCCAATGCCGAAGGTCGGGAGCGCATTTGGGGCCGCATGAGATCGGCCTATGTGGAGCGGGTGGCCCAGGTAGAGGCCGTGATGGATGCTGTGCAAAGCAGTCCTCATCCGGTGGTGCTGTGCGGCGACTTCAACGATACACCGACGAGTTGGTCGTTGGCGCATTGCCGGGCTGGGCTAAAAGACAGCCATGATGTGCGTTGGTTCAGCATGGATGGCACATGGCAAGGCGCTGTTCCTGGGGTCCGCATTGACCACATCTTGATGGGCGAGGAATGGACTGGAAAGTCTTACGCCACAGGGGGTGATGGTCTCAGTGACCACCGTTTTGTCAAGGCCGTGCTGCAGGCGGTTGGCCCGTGATCAAGCCCATTTTCTTGGCGATGATTTCATAGGCAATGACCGTCATGGCGATCATCAAAAAACCATACAACAGATCGTCTATTGGCATGGAAAAGATGCGGATGCGCAGGTTGTGATCGTTGTTGTACCACACGATCTGATCCGATATCTGTTGCACATCTCGGTTGATCACATCGTATTTCCAAAAGTCCAAACCGGTGAGGATTCCGTTGGAGATGATGAATGGAATGAGCAAAGGGAGGTAGGCAAACCAAAGCCTCTGGTTCCAGATTCGCACCGCAGGTTTGGCGGCAGCGCCCAACGCCAATGCTACACATAGGATGGCCGTGAGGATACTTGTGGCCGCGATGTAATGGCGTTCTGGGTAGGTCAATGCCAACGAGGCTGATGTAACGGCCAACAGCAGGGTCAGCGGCAATGCCAACGGTTGGAGTGGCGGGCTTGGTACGAAGTACTTGAGGGTCTCGTAAGTGAAGACGCAGGCGTAGGGAATGCAGATGAAAAACATCCATTCTTCCAAGGGAATACCGGCAATCCAGATTCCGCTGAGATACGCTTCATTGAACCCCCAAATGCTGTTTTTGGCAAAGGCGATGTCCCAAGGAATGAACAGGGCCATCATCACGGCAATGGCAGGAAAAAGGGCGGGCCAAAACCTGGTAAACCTGACTTTTTTGTCAAAGCTGAAGGCCAGTGGGATGGCCAAGACAGCCAGGTCCACACTGAGGTAGAGGTAATGCGGATTCATGCCGTGCTGGAGTTTTTGGCGTAATGCGCTTTACGGGCCTGTCGGAAATACTCCAAAGGAACCCAAAGCATGCCAAAGCACTCGCCATCCTCTTTGTTGAGGTGCTTGTGGTGCACTTTGTGTGCCTTTCGAATGGCGGCGAAGTAGGGGTGCTTGGCGTTGCGGAACCAATTGAACCTCCGGTGGATGAACACGTCATGGACCAGGAAATAGCAGAGGCCATATGCCGCGATGCCGGTGCCGATCCAAAAGCGAAAGTCTCCGTGTATGCTGCCGGTGATGAAGCACCACGCACTCGGGACGGCAAAAATCAGAAAGAAGGCGTCGTTTTTTTCGAAGAACCCAGGCTCGTGCTGGTGGTGGTCACGGTGGAAGTACCACATGATGCCGTGCATCAAGTACTTGTGTGCAGCCCACGCGACGCCCTCCATGGCGAGAAAGGTGCTCGATATGACGAAAAAGGCGGTCAGGATTTCCATGGCAACAATGACAGTCCAATAAAAAAAGCAGCTTGCAAGAGCAGCAACAATCCCGCTGCGCGGTTGGTTCGAAAGGTATGGGCCTTGCGCCAAGCCAATGCTAGTGCAAAAGCGATGATCCACCAACTGATGTAATTGCGCAAGGGGATCTCACCTCCTGTCCAAGTCCAGAACTCGGTCCGGATGGCCACAGGCTCCAGAATAATGTCAAAGGCGACCATCAAGGTGGCGGCAATGCCTGCGCGCAGCACGCTTCGGTCGCGGCCCTCTCGGTCAGGAGTCCACTGCTCCGCCCAATAGAGGGTTCCCATCAGTGTCAGCAGCCAAAGCACGCCAATCATAGGTGGGGTGTCATATATCGAAGGGCCCAGTCTGAAGCCGTATTGATAGTCGCCAAATGGGAATCCGGTTTGCACTCCAATGACCTCCACCGAATAGGTGATGTAGGCGGTCAGGGCCCATCGCCAGGCGTCGTCAGGGTTCCCAAAGCCCAGCACAACCAACGCCGTGAGCAGGAGGTTGAAGGCGGTCAAGTCCAAGATGAGGTTGGCATCGTAAAAGACGACGCCTGCCAAGCCCGCCAGGTGCACAATGACCAACAAGGTCATCCAAAGGGTCAGTGATCCCCCTTTGCCTTTGATGCCATATGCGCCGCGTTCAATCAGGGTCATGGCGTTCCATCAATTCATGTGTAATGCGCGCGCCCAAGAGGCACAGTGGAATTCCTCCACCTGGGTGCACACTTCCGCCGACAAAGTAAAGTCCGCCAATGCGGCTGTCACGGTTTCGGTGCCGCAAAAATGCACTGGTGGGCTTGTTGCTGGCTGGCCCGTAGAGTGCGCCGCGGTGGCTTCCCGTGCGGGCCTCGATGTCATCGGGGGTGAGCACATGCTCACAGGCGAGGTGCTCAGCCACATCGATGCCGGTCATCCTCAAGATTTTGGCCATGACCCGCTTCCTCAATTCATCCAGTCCGCTCGTCTTCCAGCCTGCTGGTGCATTGACCATGACAAACCAGTTTCCTGCTCCTTCCGGTGCGTCTTCTGGCGACGTTCGGCTGCCGATGTTGATGTAGACCGTAGGGTCTTCTGCAATGGTCTTCTGCTGGAACAAGGCGTCGAATTCCGCCTTGTAGTCCTGGGCCCAAAGGATATTGTGCAGGTGCAATTCTGGGGCTGGATGGTCAACGCCCCAATAGAAGATCACGCCCGAAGTCGAGCTTTCTGCTTTGAGGATGCGCTGTGGGGCGCGGTGGTCGGGGAGCATGCTCCGGTAGGTGGGCGTGACGTCGGCGCCAGAAACCACTACGTCTGAGGGGTGGTCCCCCTTGTGGGTGCGCACCCCTTTGACCCGGCCCTTTGCGGTCAAAATGCGTTCAACTGGGGTGTCGGTATGTATGGCAACTCCCAAGTTCAGGGCGGTGGTGTGCAGGGCCTGAACAATGGCGTGCATGCCACCATCAGGCGCAAAGGTCCCCATGCCAAATTCGAGGTGGGGGATGACGTGGAGCATGGCCGGAGCCCTGTAGGGGTCGCTTCCGTTGTAGGTGGCGTAGCGGTTAAACAGTTGGCGCAACTTCTCGTGTCCCGTCCGGGCGTTCCATTGGTCGAGGGTCTGCGTCAAGGGCAGGGCTTGTCGTCCACGCCAGGCCTCTCCTAAATGGTGCAAGGTCTTCTTTGGAGACCAGCTGCTGCTTTCGTGGAGGCTTTGTTCGAGGAACAAGCCTTTGGTGGCCTCGAATCCAGTGGAGCTGCGTTCGAGGTGTTCCAAGACAAGGGAGGCGGGTACACCAAAAGCGCGCGTGATCTCTTCCGAGAGTTTGCTGGTGTCGCTCCACGCGGTGAACCGGGTGCCGTCGGGCCAGAAGTAGTGGCAGGAGCGGTCGAGTTGGGTATAGCCGAATGGGGCGGCATGTGGGCCTGCCTTTTTCAAGGTGTCCAACAGCAAATCTGGCCAGGTGAACAAGCTGGGCCCCAGGTCGAACCTGTATTCGCCCATGTGCAGCTGGCGGAGTTTGCCTCCCACCTGAGGCGATGCCTCGAACAGGGTGACTTGGCGTCCGTCCGCTGCAGCTCTGATGGCCGTGGCCAGGCCACCGATTCCTGCTCCTATGACGGCGACGGAACTCACTTTTTGAGGTGGTCGGCTGCCCGTTCGAAGCAAATCCGAAACCATGTCGTAAATCCTTCTGGATTGGCGCTCATTTCCAGCCGTAGATCTGCAAAGGACACGTAGCGGTAACCCGCAACTTCTTCGGGATTGGGGGTGGGGGTGAGGTCACTCATGCCAAACAAGACGTGGTCGAATTCGTGCTCGACCAAACCGCCGTCCAACTCTGAACGGTATATGAAGTCAAACCCTTTTTCGAGTTGGCATTGCATGCCCATTTCCTCCACGAGCCGGCGCTTGCCTGCGTCGATGGTGTCTTCTCCTTCGCGGGGATGGCTGCAGCACGTATTGGTCCAGAGTCCACCGCTGTGGTACTTGTGATGGGCGCGTTGCTGAATCAGCAATTCCCCGCGGCTATTCAGAATAAAAACGCTGAAGGCGCGGTGAAGTCGTCCTTCGCGGTGCGCTTCCATTTTCTCCATGGTGCCCTCGTTTTGGTCGAGGGTGTTCACCAAAACGA
>CBFHUP010000094.1:0-5318 GCA_965659115.1 uncultured Flavobacteriales bacterium
CGGTAGAAAGACCCCAATTGATAAGAGCCATAGAAGAGCCGTCCGCCGTCGTAGTCGGAGTTCTCGCTAACGTAAACTTCAAACCCATCGGCACCGCGCATGTCCTCCCAAGCGCCGCCGTCCAAGAGGATGGTGCCGTTGTCTTGCAGACCCGCTCCGACTTGACCTGCCTGGTCCTGTCCCACACCAATTTGATACATCTGGCTGATGCTCATTCCGTTGGTGATGTCGCTGTAGCTGACCCCTTGGTCTGTAGAGGAGTAGACGCCACCATCGCAGGCGACTATAAAGGTGTTGTCTTCGAAGGTGAGGCCGTGGATGTCGGCATGCACTTCTGCCAATCCCTCAGCACCGACCCAATGGGAGCTGCACACCCAGCTGTTTCCGCCATCGGTGGATTTCCAGATGTTGACGCCGGCGATCATCACGACATCGGGTTGGGTGGGATGGGCGGCGATGCACAGGTCGTACCAGCCTTGGCCAGAGTTGTCGCTGCCCGTGGGGGAATACCCCAGCATGTTCGAGGTGCTTTCGTCGGAAACGGTGGTCCAGGTGACCCCGGCATCTTGGCTGACATAGAAGTCCAAGAAGCTGCTGCCTTCGCTGGCGCTGGCCATCATGTAAATGCGGTCGGGAGCACCGGGCGTTACGGCGATGCAATTGCGGTTCATGTTGGCCGCGCTCGAAGGCAAGCTGACCTCCGTCCAAGACTGTCCGCCGTTGGTGGACCGGAAAAACCCGGTGTTGGAAGAACCGTAGACGATGTCAGGGTTGGTGGGGTGGAACTCGACGTCCCGAAAGCGGATGCCACTGGTGCCTGAACCGTAACTCCAGTTGGCTCCGGCGTCGGTCGTGACCAGCATGCCATAGCGGGCAGCGGCCACGATGAGGTTGCTGTTGTTGGGCGAGATCAACATCCGGCCGATGGTGAAGTTGCCCTCTCCCGCGGGGTCGTATGAAACGGACCAATTGTCGCCGCCGTCGGTGGTTTTAAGGACCCCCAAACCAAAAGTGTTTCCGCCGTCGTCGTCTCCTGCAGCAGCGTACATCACATTGGCATTGTTCGGGTCAATGGCGATGTCGGTGAAGCCGATGATGGGCACCTCGTCGGTTTCGTCGGGAAACAAGAGGTCCCAGTTGCCGCCAGCATTGGTGGACTTCCAGATTCCGCCTCCGGGTGCGCAGGCGAAGTAGGTGTTGGAATTGGTGGGGTCGACGCGGACCTTGTTGATCCTGCCTACACCTCCTGCATAGGCATGCGGTCCGGCGGCAGGCCTGGACACTGGACCGAGGGATTCCCAGACGTCTTCCACTTGGTTGGCAGCAGGTGGCGTGTAGAGGCGGGGTACGTTCCACGGTTCGGTAGAAAGGGGCATTTTGCCCGAAGGGTAAACCCGCGGTTCCATCTGGTGCATCCAGCGGCGAAACGGCTTGTAGCCGGCACCTTTTTGGATTTCGCGCCCCTCCCAATAGGCCTCAAAGGCCGCTTTGATTTCATAGAAATTCCCGCCGTCTTCCTTCAATGTCAAGTACGATGTCTGGCTTACGGGCTCTTGGGCCTGCACTCCGGGTTGTAGGCTGAGCGCACAGATGAGGCTGCAGAGGACCGCCACCACAGCCGTAACGCCGCCATGGCTGTTGGGGTGCGCTGGTTTTCGGGAGCGGGTGAGTGGGGGAAATACGGCCATCTGAAGTTGAATTCGCTACTTGAAGTTAATATGAATTTCCTCCGCAGCGCACTGATTGTTGGGATTATAGCGTTGGCTTTTTGTGTTCCATGCACCCTAAGTTTGACGGTCATGTTCAAAGAGACAACGGTACTGGTTTTTGTGTGGCTCATGGGTTTTTCTGTCCCGTTTGCGGCCCAAGAGACTTTTTTAGAAAAGCACCTTTATTCCAAGTGGATGAGTGGCCAAGAGGAGCTGAGTTTTTTGCAAGCCACGGCAAAAAACAGCAGATACGGAGGGGCAGAGGCTCCCACTTCGTTTCTATTTCAAGGCATCAACTATGCTCCACCTGCAGAAGGTGTGCAGTGGGAGGTGAAACGGAGCTTGGAATGTTGCATGTGCAGCTATGCCGCGTTGATCCAAAACACGTCGGATACCTTGCTTTTGGAGCGGGGTGCCCGCGGGGACTTTGGTCCAGTTGTTGTCACCCGTCATGCGTTTTTTTTGGAGGGTAGTGCATTGATTCAGACCGTTTCTGAATGTGAGGATGGTGAGCCCGTTCAAGAATTGCGCCGTGTTTGGAAGCGCAGTCAGACGCGGAGGAGTCCCCGGTCGGCGGCATCTGAGACGGTACGCTACTCCAATTGTTGGGTTCCACTGAACGTTCGGTCGGAGCCGCGTCAAGGGAGTGAAGTGGTGGGGCAACTTCAGTGGGGCGAGGCGGTTGATTTGCTCAGCGCTGGGGATGAAGACCTGGATGTAGAATTAAATTTCGATCTGAGTTTTAGTGCCAAAAGCAAGCGTCTGGAGTTGCCGGCATACACGCTCTCTGCGCCTTTTGTCAAGGTGTCTTTTGAAGGGGGAGAAGGCTATGTGTTTCAAGGGCTGTTAAGCCCGGGTCCTCCTTTTGATTTTGCAGCCTTTTATGTGGCTCCAGCTCCATCTACTGAACCTGCTCCAAAAGGCCGATTTCAGAGAGCGGATGCCGCGCTTTTGTGGGAGGAAAAGGTCGAGGTCGAGCAGCGTGAGGAAGGCATGGCTGTGAAGACGTTCCGGGGCTATGACGACGGGGTCGTGGTCAAGCATTGGTACGATGGTAAATACCAATTTGGGGTTACCGTAGAAGTGCCCCTTGGGACCCCCGATGAGTTCTATGTGGTGTCCAACAACCTCTTGCGATTCTTAAGCGCCCTGAGCTTTGAAAGTTTGAGCATCGGGCCGTTGTCCTTCTATGTCAACTTCTCGGAGATGAGCGAGAGCTTCTTCACCGAGCGTTCTTCCGACGGGACCAAGATGTACATCCATTATGAGGGCGGTGGTTGCTGACCTCCCACAGCGGCGCACCGCTACTCTATGTTGCCGATTTCGTCCCGGATCCACTGTGTGAGTCGCGCATCGTACCCCATGCGCCTGTCCATGCGGTCGGCATATGAACGGTGCCAAAAGCCAATGTCGCTGCAGCGCTCGAAAAAAGCATTGTCGGGTGCAGTTCCATTCCACGTTCGCAGTTTCACGTAGCCCATAAAGGGCTCCATTGAATCTGTGGAGGTCATGTTTTGGAAGTAAAATTCTTCTTGGCTCTTGGCCATCTCGGCGATGACGCTCTCGATTTTGCGCAAGAATTCATGCTGGACGTATTTGGATTGCAACGCCCGCGCCAGGGTGTCGTTTTCGATCAACTCCATGAGTCCAGAATTCTGAAGTGTCCGGTATTCCTCTTGGTTGTCCACGAAGATGGTTTGTGCCATCAAGCACATGGAGCAGTGCTTGCCTATGGAGTCTGGATGCTGTTCTGCAAACGTGCTCCGCAGCTCTGTGATCCATGCACAAGAAGCCGAGGCGGGTGCGTGCACCGCGATGTTGAATTCAAAGTCGAGGCTGTCGGTTTGGATGTTGGTCAGGATGCGCGACAGGCTTTGGTTCTTGACGCTCTCCTTGTACTGGTGCGCATTGTTCTTTTCGATGGTGACCGACACTGTGATGCCCAGTAGGATCACAGCAAACTCGACGATGTAGTGGAACGCGCTGCGCATCCCGCCTTTTTCTTGCTTCGACATGACAGCAAAATAGGATGGTCATGTGGAACCATGTCCCCGCCCACCTTATTCGGTGAGGCTGCGCCTCCCAAGCCATGGAGTCCCTCAGTGCCAAGGTGGCATCAGATGGCGGGCCCATTAACGCACCAATGTCACGTGGCCGCAGAATTGCCTCGGGCCAGTGCAGAATGGGTTTGTCGTTTCGACTTCGTCAGGCTCTTCGCCACTCAGCGTCAGAGTTACTTTCCAGTTGAACACCTCGTTTTGGGCGAAATAGTCGAACTCATCGTATTGCCCACGGTCTACGTCACCCTTCCAGAATTCATCGTAGTCTTTGGTTTCAAACACGACAGAGCCCCACCGGTCGAAGACTTGGAATTTGTAGCGCTGGATGAGGTTAACTCCGCGAATGATGGGTTTGAACCCGTCATTGATGCCATCTCCATATCCATTGCTTGCAGGGGTGAAAGCATTGGGGACAAAAACTGAAATTTTGTCGTCAATCACGATCAGGTCGACCACAATGTCAGAGCATCCAAACTCATTCTGAACATTGAGCGCCACTTGGTATTCCCCTGGTTCATCATAGCGGTGGAGGGGGTCTGGAATGAAGCTGCCATTGCCATCGCCAAATGTCCAGTTTGTCGCAAAGGCTGTGTTGCTTTCGTTGGAGAACTGGAAAGAGGTGTTTTCCGGCGAAGCGGCGAGCGGGAGATAGGAGAAGTCGGCCAAAGGGACGGGATGCACGGTAAAGTCCTCGGCGAGGGCAAGTGTATCGGTACAGCCTTCAGGACTGGTGGCTACGATGTACGACTCGAAGGTTCCGACTTGGTCGATGATCAGTCCTTCTGTGGGGAGTGGTCCATCGTAGATGCCCTCAATGTAGAGGGAGGTGGACTGGCTGTACGAACTGAGGTTCTGAAAGTCGACGGAAAGGGGGTTGCAACCAATGCGGGGATTGGCGGAGAGGTTGGCGGTGGGGGCGAGGTGGACGGTGAATTCGTTTTCGGCCAAATCCGCACAGGCATAGCTATTGGTGGCTGTAAGCGAAACGGTGTAGGTGCCTACCGCATCGGCTGTGAAGGTGGGGGCCGGGTTCGTGATCTCGCCGCCGCCATTGATGGACCAGTTGTGGTTGATGGAACCGATGCTCAGATTCTCGGTAACGATGTCCACCGGGAAGAAGCAGCTTTCGACATCTTCGAGGGCAAAGTCGGCCACCGGAGTGGGCAGCACTGTGATCTCCGCTTGCACTGTATCGGTGCACAATTGGTCGCTCTCTGAGATGAGGGTCACGGTATACTGTACCGGTTCAAGGCCGTTGTTGGCAAAGATGTGGGTGGGGGCGGTCTGGAACCCGGGCTCGCTGCCGTCACCGAAGTCCCAGGTTTGGAAGAGGCTGCCAGAGGAGGTGTTGTTTAGTGTAACACTAAATGGAGCGCACCCAAGGCCGTCGTCCAGGTCTATGGTGGCGACGGGGTTCGGGAAGACATCGACTTCGAGGCTGGACTCGGCGGTACAGCCTGTCAGCGGTGCTTCGGTCGAGAAGGTGACTGTATACGTGCCAGGCATTGCGTAAGTGTGGGCCGTTTCTAGGCCTGCACTGGTGGCGCCG
>CBFHUP010000095.1:0-4680 GCA_965659115.1 uncultured Flavobacteriales bacterium
CATTGCCACTGGCGCCCTTGAATACACCTGGAGCAGCAGCGATGTCATCGTAGGCGACCTGCACTCGCATTGCGTGCCCATCGTCCCACAGACCAACGTTTCCCTCGGGCTCTCTGCCAATTCGGCGAACGGCTGCACGAATACCGCCACCATCGACATTGAAATCGCTCCGCTGCCCGAGGTGGCCATTGTCGTTCCACCTCCCCCCTGTCCAGGCGAGACCGTGACGTTTACGGCGACCCCATCCGGTGGATCCGGCAGCTATGCGCCGCTGCAGTGGGCGGGGTCGGCAGGTGCCGACACAGGAAACCAGTACGGGTGGACAGCGCCTCCCACTGCGGGCAGCGCTTCGGTCGAAGTGACCGTAACCGATGATGTGGGTTGCGACAACAGCAATACCGCCACGCTGACTTCCCTCAACAACCCTGCAGTGGAAGCGGGCGACACCCTCTTCCTGTGCGACAATGATGCCGTGACCGAACCCTTGACTGGTTACTCTCCAAGTTTGACAGCAGGCGGAGGCAATGGCACATGGAGCGGAACGGGGCTTAACGGAGTGGACAGCTTCACACCGGCGGGTGTCGGCACCTATGAATTGACCTACACCTATGTAGATGCCAATGGATGCAGCGAGGAGGACATCCGAATCGTGGAGGTCGAGGCCTTTGTGCAAGTGGAGGCGGGAAACCCAGTCGAAGCCTGCTTTGGCAATGCGCCCCTCACGGTTACCGACTGGAGCCCGAGTACCGGCGCCTGGTCCGGAACGGGCATCGCAGCCGACGGTACGCTGGACCCGAGCGTGGCGCCGGGCACCTATGTACTGACCTTGGAAAACGGCACGGGCAGTTGCTACTCCACGGACGACAACACCTTCACGGTAAACCCCTTGCCGAGTCCTGCCATCGCTGCACCGGTGGAACTCTGCGAAGGAGAAGCCTTCCAGGCGACCTTATCCGAGCCGAGCGGAGCCAGTGTGACCTGGGACTTCGATGCGACCGCACCCGCCACCATTGACTCTACAGCCGGCGCCATCGACATCGCATTGAGCGGTATGGCCATCTCTGCGGAGGGGTGTGAGGGTGCCGCCTCAGCCAACATCACCGTGCATCCCCTCCCGGTGGTCGATGCTCCTGCCCAAGACGTGCTGTGCGACCAGGCGATTCCCACTTCCCTCACCGGGGCCACACCCATGGACGGGGATTGGAGCGGGCCCGGCGTCACCGATCCCGACGGCACTTTCGTTCCCTCGCTGGCGGGCGCGGGCATCACCACATTAACCTACACCTACACCGATGGGTTCGGATGCACCAATGCCGCGACGGTCGACGTGGAGGTCGTTCAGCCGCAGGAAGCCGAAGCCGGACCGGACTTCAGCATCTGCGACATCGATACCGCCCTCGTCCTCGACGCCTTTGCGCCGACTTCTGGCGGCATCTGGAGTGGCAATGGCGTGACCGACCCGGCCGGTGTCGTGGATGCCGGTCCCCTCCCACCGGGCGATTACACCTTGACTTACACCTTCGGTTCGGGCACGTGTGAGAGCATCGATACCCGTACCCTGGTCGTGCTGCCCCGCCCCGCCATCAACCTCACCGCCTCGGTCACCGCATTGTGCGACGGAGAGGACTTGACCTTCAATGCCACCGTCACCGATGGGCAACCGCCGTACAGCTTTGCGTGGGGCCCGGGGGTCACCGTCGGCACCGAAACGGCCACGACCACATCCGCGGCGACCACCGTCGCAGCCGACGCCGGCTCCACCTTCTCGGCCAGCCTGACGGTGACGGACGCCAATGGCTGCAGTGAAACCGCCACGGTCACCGTCACCGTGTGGAGCCTGCCCACCGTGGACGCCGGAGCGGACGTGCAGTTCTGCGATCAACCCATCCCGGTGGACCTCGGCGGGTTCTCACCGCCGGGCGGCACTTGGAGCGGAAACGGCATATCCAACCCCGCCACCGGCACCTTCCTGCCTTCCGATGTGGGGCCGGGCGTTCACGAAGTGATCTACGCCTTTACCGATGGCAACGGCTGCCAAAACAGCGACACCGCTGTGGTGGAGGTTATCGTTCCTCAGGTGGCCGACGCCGGCCCCGATCTGAGCATCTGCGACATCGACACCGTTTTGGTCCTCGACGGTTTCAGCCCGGTGACCTCGAGCGGGTGGACCGGATCGGGCATGACGGACCCCACCGGAACCGTCGATGCCGGACCGCTGGGACCCGGAAACTACACGTTGACCTACACCATCGGCACGGGAACCTGCGAAAGCGTCGACACGCGCAACCTGGAGGTGCGGCCATTGCCGGCCATTGCACTGTCCGCCGACGATGTGAGCGTGTGCGACGACAGCACGGTGGTGTTCTCGGGCAACCTGTCGGGCGCCACGGCCCCATACGAATGGAGTTGGAATTCAGAAGTGGGTGGAGCCATCGGAACCGGAAGCAACACCAGCGCGAGTGCAGAAATGGAACTCACCTCCGGCAATACGTTCACCGCGACCCTGACCGCCACGGACGCGACCGGTTGTGTGGCATCGGAAAGCCTCAACGTCGATGTGCTCGCCCTGCCCAACGTGGACGCGGGGGGTGATACCGTCTTCTGCAATACCGACATTCCGGGGGTACTGCTGGGCTTCAGCCCCGGCCTCAACGAAGCGGGCACAGGATACTGGACCGGCCTGCTGGGCGCGGCGGGAGCCGTGGACGCCAGCGGGGTCTACACGCCCGACGTGAGTGGTGTGGGCAGCTTTGATGTGGTGTACACCTATACTGAGGCCGCTACGGGCTGCATCAATGCGGATACCATTGTGGTGGACATCACCGATCCGGTGGACGCCGATGCCGGTGCGGACGAAGTGGTGTGCGACAACGCCGGACCCCTGCAACTTGCCGGATTCTTCCCGACCAGCAATGTCACGTGGAGCGGAAGCGGAGCCGGAGCGGCCGCCCTCCTCGATGCCAGCACAGGCCTCATAGATCCCGCCCTCCTCACACCGGGCGACTACACCTACCTCCTGTCCTATGGAAACGGCACTTGCTACACCGAGGACGAAATGGAGGTCCACGTCGACCCGCTTCCCGCCGTCTCGACCACCGGAACGGACATCTTCTGCGGCAACGATGGCGCCATCGCCCTGTCGCCGCCAAACCCGCTGGGGGGCACGTGGGAAGGCCCGGGAGCGGATGGAACCGGGGGATTCCAGACCGATGACGCCGCTGCGGGTCCCGGCACCTACAACCTTATCTATTGGTACGAGGATCCCACCACAGGATGCCGCGACACCGCGGACCACGTGGTGACCGTGCAGGAAATCCCCACTGTCGACGCCGGTGCCGACACCACCTTCTGCAACCAGCCGATCGACGGAACCCTGCTCAATTTCTCGCCCGGCCTCACGCAGGGAGGAACGGGAAGCTGGTCGGGCCTCGGCGCCTTTGCCCCTGCGGTTTCGCCCGACGGCATCATCGACCCAAGCGGCAGTGGAGCGGGCAGCTTCACCGCCGTCTACACCTTCACGTCCAGCGCCACGGGCTGCACGAACAACGCCTCCATCGCGGTGGACATCGCCGAGCCCCTTGTCGCCGATGCCGGTCCCGACCTCGTCGCCTGCGACAACGCCTTCCCCTTGCAGCCCAGCGGCTTTTTCCCCACGGCCGACATCGATTGGGCCGGCACCTCGCCCGGCGCCGCCGCGGGCCTCCTCGATCCCGCCACGGGCCTCCTGAGCCCGGGCATCCTCCCCCCCGGCACCTATACCTACCTGCTCTCCTACGGCATCGGTACCTGCTACACGGAAGACGAGATGGAACTGACCATCGACCCTCTGCCCGTGCTTGACCTCGCTTCCCCCGACGCCTTCTGCAACAACCTCGGCACCGTCACCCTGACCGCCGCCACCCCTCTGGGCGGAACGTGGTACGGCAACGGCGTCCTGGACCCCGCCACCGGCACGTTTGCCAGCGGCATTGCCCCGGGCGCCTACAACCCGGCCTACTGGTTCGAAGACCCGGCGACGGGTTGCCGCGACACCATCGTCCACGCCGTTACCATCCACCCCGTGCCGGTAGCCGCCTTTGCGGCCGACACCCTGGGCTGCTCCAACCTCGACCTTCCCTTGGAGAACCTGAGTACAGGAAGCACCGGCCAAGATTGGGACCTCGGCGGCGTTGGCACCTCTAGCGCATATGCGCCGGCTTTCACCTATCCCGGCGACGGCACGTACACCATCATCCTGGAGGCCTACAACGAATTCGGGTGCGTGGACACCACCAATCAGGAGGTCACCATCACCCACCCGCCGACAGCCGATCTCCTGCTCTCGCCCGACTCCGGTTGTGCTCCCCTCGACGTGCAATTCGCCAACCTGAGCGACGCGCCCTACGGCACCTTCACTTGGGATGTCAACGGGAACGGCTTCATCGGAGAGGCACCACCCGCGCTGAATTTCACGCAAGGCGACAGCATCGTGGACTACACCGTGAGCCTCACCGCGACGAACCTGTGCGGAAGCGATGTCGTGAACGACGCCATCGTCGTTTACCCTACACCCGTCATGGTCTTCGCCTTTGAGGAGGACACCGTTTGTTCGCCGTTCGAGATGAACATCATGAACGCCTCTGTGGGCCTTCCCGACGACGTCACTTGGGATTTCGGAGACGGAACCGGCTACGTGGGAAC
>CBFHUP010000096.1:0-4607 GCA_965659115.1 uncultured Flavobacteriales bacterium
GTTCCATCACCATCATCGGTGAAACCGGCACCATTAAAATTGGAGGGCGCTACCTCAACAAAATTGAGTTCTGGGATGTGCAAGGCTACCCACTGCCCGAGGGTGTGGAATTCACAGACAAGCCCAACGCCTACGGTAAGTACCAAGGCACCAGCTCCAACCACGATAAAGTTTATGCCACGCTCATCGACTATCTCGAAGCGGGTAAAGAGGGGACTGTAGACGGATTCGAAGGCATGAAGTCCATCTCCGCCATTGAAGCGATTTACGGCAATGCACGACATGCCTGACTTTAGAGTACACCGCAGCGCCATTCGGGATGTGAAGACCGGAAAAGGAGTCACCATCGTTGAACCGAGTAACCTGTATGAGTGCTCACTGGGTGATGGTGTTTTCGTTGGTCCGTTTTGTGAAATTCAAAAAGGTGTCACCATCGGAAAAGGGACCAAGATTCAAAGCCACTCCTTCCTCTGCGAACTCGTAACCATCGGGGACGATTGCTTCATTGGCCATGGGGTCATGTTCATCAATGACACTTTTATCATGGGCAGTCCAGCACAGGGCGAAACTAGCCTTTGGAAAAGCACCCGCATCGGAAACCACGTGTCAATTGGTAGCAATGCCACCATGCTACCCGTAGATATTTGCGACCATGTGGTAATCGGCGCTGGTGCCGTAGTGACCAAATCCATCACCGAACCCGGCACCTACGCCGGCAACCCCGCACGCAAGCTGTCATGACCGTTCCTTTCGTCGACCTGCACCGACAATACCTGCGCCATCAAGCTGAGCTCGATGCCGCCATCGCCAAGGTCATTTCAGAAACCGCCTTCATCGGCGGGCGGTATGCCGACCAATTCGAAGCGGATTTCGCCCAATGGTTGGGGGTGGAGCACGTCATCGGATGTGCCAACGGAACCGACGCTATTGAAATACTCCTTGACGCTTTTGGGGTCGGGCCCGGAGACGAAGTCATCGTGCCCGCTATGACCTGGGTTTCCACCGCCGAGGCGGTCGGCACCCGTGGCGCGAGGCCGATTTTTGTGGATGTCAACGAGACGAAGACCATGGACCCGGAACGCATTGCCGAGCGTATCACCGCCCGCACCAAGGGCATCATCCCCGTCCACCTCTACGGGTGCCCTGCCGACATGCCGCGCATTATGGGCATCGCTGAACAACACAGCCTGTTTGTCCTCGAGGACTGTGCACAAGCACATGGCGCGACCATCAAAGGACAGAAAATTGGGACGTGGGGACACGCAGCCACCTTCAGCTTTTACCCCGGAAAAAACCTAGGGGCATACGGTGACGCAGGCGGAATGGTCACAAATGACAATGCCTTGGCGACCAAAGCCCGGATGATTGCGAACCACGGCCAACCCAAAAAACACACCCACCTGCTCGAAGGCCGCAACAGCCGACTCGACGGTCTACAAGGCGCCATCCTCTCGGTGAAGCTGCGTCACCTCGACATGTGGACAGCAGAGAGACAGGCCCATGCCGCCGCTTATGATGTTGGTCTCGCCAGCGCAGGGCTCCGTTTGCCTGTTCGGCCTGATCGACGCACTTCGGTTCACCACCTCTACGTGATCGAACACGATGACCGGGATGCACTGCGTGAGCAGCTTGCGGCGGAAGGTATCCAAACCGCCATCCATTATCCCCACGCCCTCCCGACTATGCCGTGCTACGGGGAATGGAATGCCTCGGCTCGAGAGGACTTCCCCATCGCAACGGCCATGTCCGACCGCATTGTCTCGATCCCCATGTTTCCCGAACTCACAGAAGCAGAGCGGGACCATGTGATCGACAACCTCAAGCAGGGATGAAGCCTCGACCCCGCATCGGTTGGCTATGCAATTCCGCCATCGGAACGAGCGAAACCTTTCTCGGCGACAACTTGAAATTGCTTCAAGAATTCGCTGAGGTCAAAGCGTTCAGCGGAAACCGACATGCCACCGATGGACATCCCGATGTCACGGCACTTGACTTTGACAACGTCCCCCAGAAACTGCATCACGTCATCCGTCGGAAACTGACAGGCCGCGATGTTCGGACCTTGGCCAAGCGGCGCCGATGCCTCAAACAGCTGGCCACAGAGCTCAAGGCGTTCAAACCCGACGTACTGTGGATTGAGTTCGGCACCACCGCCCACGTTGCGGCGGATTTGCTGGCCGAATTGAACACCCCATACATCATCGCCGTCCACGGCTTCGACATCACCCGTGAATTCCGAAACCCCTGGTATGAAAAGGAGTTCGCCCGCCTCGCCAACGCAAGCTCAGCCGTAGTCTGCGCCTCGCATCACACACGAAATCTCTGCATGACAGCCGGGGCGGATGCCAAACGATGCCAGGTGATTCGGTTGCCGCTCGATGGTCAACGCCTTCGCCCGACCAGTACAAACCAACCCCACCCTGCCAGTTTTGTACACTTGGGCCGGCTGGTCGAGAAAAAAGGGCCCCTCCAAACCATCATGGCGTTTGAGCAGGTCTTGAGCGAAATCCCCGACGCCAAATTGACCCTCATCGGAGAAGGCCCATTGCGTCCTCAGCTGGAAGCTTACATACAGAAAACGGAAATCGGTGAATCTGTGCAATTAACGGGAGCGCTACCTCAAGATGAGGCCCTTGCCTGCGTCCAAGAGCACGCCATCTTTTGCCAGCACAGCGTGACGGGACGAGATGGCGATCAAGAGGGGTTTGCACTCAGTCCCGCAGAAGCCGCCTTGCTGGAGATGCCCGTCGTCTCCACGCTACACAACGGCATTCCTGAGCACGTTCAGCACGGAACCACCGGCCTGCTCGTCCGCGAGTGGGACATCGACGGCATGGCCCATGCCATGATCGAGCTTGCGATCCAACCTGACAGTGCCACAGTCATGGGGCAAAACGGACGCCGACGAATTCTTAATCTGTGTTCTAAACACAAACGAGTCGAGGAGTTACAAAGAATTACTCATCATGCCATGCATTCGCTAAGTCATGCCTGAAAAAATGGGGGCTCACTCCAATCCAACGCAATCATGATCTACTTCAGCATCAAGCGGCGAATTAAACAGTCCAACACGTATTTCTTCTTCCAAAGCTATAGACGAGACAAGGAGTTGAATTTCCCCACGAACTCGGAGAATTCCACTGAAACCAAACTCTACCTTAAAGTCAAACCGCATCAAGTACAGCGATACCTGGTCAATCTAGCGCGCATTCTAAACCCTGCTGAAATTGAGGTTGTCCTGTATCTGAACCGACCACTTGAGGGCGCCATCAGGAATGCAAAAGGCAGGGGAATCATCGCTGGAGCCATCCTCGCGCAGGACAACGTTTTCTTCTCAAAAGATTCGAGGCTTCCATGGAAAAGGATTCAAGATGACTACTTCCGTGATGTAAATAGAAGCAACAATGTCCCCATATTCTCACATCCTCTTTTCCATCACTCATCTGTCCCTCCTTCGAGAAAACGAGTCAACAAAGTTCTCTTTGCCGGCAATGTCAAGCCGTCCTATAAAGAATTCGACTCCACTTTGTGGGGCATGCCCAATCGATGGACCACTTTCCATGGCATACACAAACATCCCCGCTTTCACCATTTACGTGGCGCATCACAGATAGACTACCAGAGAGCATTGGAGGAACATAGCTTTTTCCTCTGCCTTCCGGGGTTATTCATGCCCTTATGTCACAATTTCTATGAGGCATGTTCACGTGGGTGCATTCCCATTCTTCACCGGCAATATCTGCAGTTGATTGAGGAACCCCTGAGGGATTGGCTCTATCCATATTCCTACGCTTGTGACACAGAAATACCCGCCCTCATCGACAGCTTAACCTCCCATCCTCTTGGTCACGAAGAAGTTCGAAATCAAATCGAATCATGCTTTGAACCCAAACACTATGCCATACACTGGTTTAACAAACTGATTAAAGCAAATCAAATTTATCTAAATGCAGAAAGACTCAGCGTCCAACTCTTAAAACGCAACACACATCATGAGTGACAAAGTGGCCCTCATCACACCGTCTTTCAACCGGGCTTACATCATCGGGGAGACCGCGGAAAGCATCTTCGCCCAGTCCCATGAGAACTGGGAGTGGGTCATCGTAGACGACGGAAGCACAGATGACAGTTGGACGCTGATCCAGTCCTTCATGGCCCGGGATTCAAGGGTCAAAGGCTTTCAACGCGACCGAGGCCCGAAAGGGGCCTGCACCTGTCGCAACATGGCCGTCGAGAACACGGATTCCGATTGGCTCATTTTCCTCGATACCGACGACCTGCTGCACCCCGATTGCTTGAAGCAGCGGCTCGACGCAGCCAAATCAGCGAAGGGCAGAGAGGTGCTGTACTTCCCCATTCTCATTTTTGAAGACACCACCGACGAGTGCTTTCTCTGGGACGATCCCGACCACCCCACGGAGTGGCTGGAAGGGGTGCTCACCATGAGGCCTCCGGTTCAAGGAAGTGGAACGTTCTGGCCCCGTCCCTTGTGGGATGAATACGGAGGCTGGCGGGAAGACCTCCGTGTATGGCAGGACATCGAACTGCACGCCCGTGCGCATTGGGAAGGAATCTCTTTCAAACCTGCATCTGGTGCGTTTCCTGAC
>CBFHUP010000097.1:0-4398 GCA_965659115.1 uncultured Flavobacteriales bacterium
CCCGGTTGCCGTTGCGCAGGCGCAGGTCAAAGACGGCCGCGGTGGAGTTGCCGAACTCGGCGGGAAAGGCCGCGGTGAAGAAGTCGGAGTTCGCAAGGGTCTTGTTGTTGACGATGGCCACGGGCCCGCCACCGGACCCCGGCACACTGAAGTGGTTCGGATTGGGCAGGTCTACACCTTCCACCCGCCACAGCACGCCGGCGGGGCTGTTGCCGCGGACCACAATGTCGTTGCGGGAGTCGTCGGCGCCTTGGACGCCGGCGAAGTTGCTGGCCATCCGCGCGGGGTCGCCCCGGGAGCCGGCATACCGGTCGGTTTCCTCCACGGTAAAGGCGCGGGCCGAGACGGTGGCCATTTCATTGAGCACCTCGCCCTGCTTGGTGGCGGTGACTTCGGCCGCCTGCATGGCGACCACGCTCTCGGCCATCTCCACCTCGAGGACGGTGGGGCGTCCGGAATTGACCACGATGCCATCCAGTGTGCGCACGGTGTAGCCCATGAAGCTCACCCGCAGTTGGTGCCGGCCCACGGGCACGTCAAAGGCAAAGCCGCCGTTCATGTCGGTGGCGGTGGGGGCGGCATCGGTGGTCATCAGTTGCACTGTGGCGCCCGGCAGGGGATAGCGCGCTTCGGCGTCCAGTACCGTTCCCGTGATGCGGCCCTGGGGGACTTGTGCAGCAATGGTCAGAACAGAGCACATGGCCAAGAACAGGGCTGCGAATCGCAAAGTAGGGTTGCAGTCAATCATCGAATGGAAGTTCAAGCAAAAGGCCCACTGATGGGCGGGCCTTTTGGAATGATATAAAACGGGGCGCTTTAGCGCTGAATGGCCAGGCGCTGTGGGGCTTGTCCGCGCGGCCCTGCGAGGTAGAGGCCAGGTTGCAGCGAAGAGACATCCAAGACTTGGCTTCCGGGTTGCAACGTGGCCGTATGTAAGCGGCGTCCATTCAAGTCGAACACTTCGAAGGGGGTGGTTTCGCCCTCCCAGACCACGCGAAGCTCAGAGGCTGCGGGGTTGGGCATGATCTGCCACTGGACATTGGACGGTCCATCGATGCCTCCGAGGACCGTCACCACAATGCACGATTCGATTTCGCAACCGTCGGCGTTTTCAGCTTCGACACAGACTTCACAATCGCCTGTTTCTGGGCCGACCAGTGTGGCGGTGTTGCCGTCTATGATCAGTTCTCCGCATTCAGAATCCCACTCCACAGTTAGGCCCTCGCCGGGCGCAGCAACGAAGGTGAGGCTGTCCAATTCAGTCATTGTGACCATGCCGGTATCGCCGGCTGCAGTGGCCAAATCTCCCAATTCGATGTAGGTGCAGTCGTCGGTCACGAAGGGGTGGGAGCAGGCGTCGAAGTTGCATGCGTCGGGATCGGGACACCCGATGGGGAAGCTGCTGTCCGGCGCAATGAAGGACCCGTACACATCGATTGTAAAGCCCATGCCGTCCCAATACAAATCGGTATCTCCGATGACCAGCGAGTTGTAGTTCATCACCGTGTCGCAAACGCTCAAGCTGACCGTTGCAATGTCTTGGGCGGCAATTTCAAAGCCATTTTCCACCAAGAAACTCTCCACATCGGGAAACAGGACCAGGTAGAGGGGGCCTCCTGTGCTGTCTTGGGTCAGGGGCACAGGAAGGGAGTAGGCACCCGGGTAGCCTGTTTCGCAGTCTTCAAAGTCGGTGAGCCCGATGAAGTCATTTTCACCCAAGGTGAACAGCTCGGTATCGAAGTAGTTGCAGTCTGTGGAGCCTGTGGAGGTGCTGTCGTAGTTGCAAGCCAAGGGGTCATTGCATTCCAAAGCCATGTATTCGCACAGGGTTTCATCTGGGTTGGCACAAGGGTCGTAATTGAGGGCGTCGGGGTCGTTGCAGCCGTCGTCGAGTGTGCTGACCGGCGCAAGGTTCAGGCCAAGGTCACCCAGCGACCATGATTGTCCGTTCCAATCCGACACAATGGTGTTGAGCCCGGCGATGCCGGTCATGGTGTTGCCACAGAACGAGAAGGTGGCTTGTTCCAACGCCGAGAGCAGCAGAATGGCCTGCAAAGAGGAGAGCAAACCGTCGGCAACAGCGCCGTTGATGTAGTCTTCCAGTTGGGCATCCACCACAACGGTGACAGGAGCTCCGGGTTGGTCAACCACCGTTGCAATGGTGCCCACTGCCGGTTGTATGTCGCAACCAAGGTCTGGATCTAAAGCATTGATCGGGACCAGCCAGAACCCGTCGCTGAAGTCAAATGTGCCATCGTTGTATTGGCAGTCTGCATCGCTGGTAGCGGTGCT
The DNA here is from genome assembly GCA_965659115.1 of uncultured Flavobacteriales bacterium. Lineage (GTDB taxonomy): Bacteria > Bacteroidota > Bacteroidia > Flavobacteriales_D > Sanyastnellaceae > UBA8752. Next base: position 2,293 of record CBFHUP010000097.1, read on the forward strand.
GTCATAGTTGCAGGCCAGACCGTCATTGCATCCGGTGGCGGCGGCCTCAACGGTCAGGGTGCCCACCATGCCGCCGGCGGCATGGCTGCCTACGCTGCAGTCATAGTTGTAGGTGCCGGGGACGGTAAACGTATGCGTGCCCATGCAAACGCCGGAGGCATCTCCCGTTACGGTGGGCAGCGAGAAGACTTCTGGATTGCCGAAGCTCTCACCAGAAATAGCACTGATGTTGCCGTTGACGTCGTGGAATCCCCCTTCATTGACCCAAGCGACAGTTTCGCCCACCGAGATGGTCAAGTCAGCAGGACTGAAATAGAGGTTGCCTGCAAGGATTGTGTGGTCGGCGCCGTCGCAGTCTTGGGCAGAAATCTGTGCGGCATGGAGTCCAACAAGGAGGGTGAAGAGTAGAGAAAGGAAACGCATGGGGTGGTGTTTTGACATGCTGAAGTTCAGGTTTGAACCCCATGGATGTGCCTGATTGCCCATTTCTTACGACCGGTTCACTGTGAAACAAAGTGGAAGTGATGGCAAGAGGTGCGGCCAAAGGTTGCGGGATCACAGGACCGCCCGTAAGAATACCACCTTACATCCGTAGGAATAGTCTTACTTAATGCGTATCTTCGTCTGCAGTTAAGTATGTCTTTTGAGTTGTTAAAGACAATAATCCACTTGCCGCTCCTTGCTCAGAGTTTTACCTCAGGGCATCGAAGGCAAAAATGTTTGGCGGTGATCTCGTCTGAATTCGGTCCAAGGAGGATATTGATTTCCCGTCAACGAAAAGCCCGGCACTGCCGGGCTTTTTAATTGGATGAAACCGGGCTCAGGGTGTGCCGCGGTCTCGAACTCCAATTCAATTACTTGGTGGCGTCTGTCACCACTTTGTAGGTCGGGTCCTCGAAATGGTTGACTTCGATGATGGCGCCTGCCCGATCGAGCAATCTGCGGCAGTCCTTTGAAAGGTGGCGAAGGTGTACGGTCTTGCCCGCAGCCGCATAGCGGGCGGTGATCTTGTTGACAGCTTCGATGGCGCTCATGTCCGAAACCCGAGACTCTGCGAAGTCCAATACCACATGTTCAGGGTCGCCCTGCACGTCAAACTTCTCTTGGAAAACCGTGGTCGAACCAAAAAAGAGGGGCCCAAAGAGCTCGTAGTGTTTCCAGCCTTTCTCATCGGTGCGTTTGCGCGCGCGAATGCGGATGGCATTGTCCCAAGCAAAGATCAGCGCGGCGACGATGACGCCAATCAAGACGGCGAGCGCCAGATTGTGCAGGACTGCGGTAATGCCCGTCACGAGCACCATGATGATCACGTCCGAAGTGGGCATCCTGCGGAAAGTCCGCAACGAAGCCCACTCAAACGTGCCAATGGCCACCATGATCATGAGGCCGGTGAGTGCGGCCATGGGCAGCTTTTCAATGAGGGGGGCACCGAAGAGGATGAACACCAGCAGCATGACTGCCGCGACGATTCCGCTCAGGCGAGCACGCGCGCCAGAACTGACGTTGATGAGGGACTGGCCGATCATGGCGCAGCCTCCCATGCCGCTGAACAGTCCGCTGAGGACATTGGCCGCGCCTTGGGCCACACATTCGCGGTTGCCCTGTCCACGGGTCTCGGTGATTTCGTCGAGGATGTTGAGGGTCAACAGGCTCTCAACCAGTCCAACGCCTGCAACAATCGCCGCATAGGGGGCGATGAGCATCAGGGTTTCCACATTGAATGGAATGGCGGGAATGTGGAAAGGAGGGAAGCCGCCTTGGATGCTGGCCAGATCGCCGACGGTTTTGGTGTCAATGCCCAATGCCGTGACCAGCCCAAAAATCACCAGGATGGCGGTCAGGCCGCTGGGTACAGCCTTTGTGAGTTTGGGCAAGAAGGCGATGATGGTCATGGCCACCAGAACGAGGGCGCCAAAGACAGCGAGGTCTGTGCCCGCCAGCCAGTGTCCTTCATCGGTTTGGAACTGGGTGATTTGGCTGCCGCCAATGATGATGGCGAGTCCATTGACAAAACCAAAAATGACAGGTTGCGGTACCAGTCGCATCAGCTTTCCCAGCTTCATGAATCCAGCGGCCCCTTGGATGAGACCGGCCAGGATGACGGTG
>CBFHUP010000098.1:0-4203 GCA_965659115.1 uncultured Flavobacteriales bacterium
CGTTCAGCGCCCCTTCCGTCTTCATCGTCGGAGATTGAGAGCCGTACAACAACACCCAACATCCACGGGCCGTCAGACTCGTGGACGCAGACGACGCATACTCAATCGCCCCCGTGGACTCGTTCCAGAACGTGATCGTCGACGTCGCATTCGGGTATGCCGATCCTGGCCAACCCGCAGAATAAAAGTCAGAAACGTCGTTGAAGTCACTCACCGTAGCTCCTGATATCGACGTGCCGAACATCGTGTAGCCCAAGTTCGTAGAACCATCGCCATCTGGTCCGATGTAGCGCTCTACCTCCGCAGTTGGGTCTGTATTTGAGGCTTGCATCGCTCGGGCTGCAGGACCTGTCAAGCTCGCCGATGCTGGAATGGCGTCAAGCACAGCGGTCTTCTCGTTGCTGGGACTTCCAACCAGCCCCCTCGAAGAAAATCTCAGCGAATTGCTGCCCATGGCCAGCGTGGAACTCTCATCCAGAGTCAGACGATCTTGGACTTCCAACAGGTCTTCCATGGAAAGAGATGAACTCGCACCAAGTGTCAAACGGCCTTGGATTCTCAAAGTATCCTCTACCGTGACACCTGAAGTATTGGACACCTTCAAGTCATCCAATGTCGCCCCGTCTCCACTGATGGTTTGAGCTTCGCTGCCTCCGAGCTCTAACAAGCCTGAAACAGCCCCTGGAGCCTCAGATCCAAAGGCCAAATCGCCATTCACTTTCAGCGTCTTGCCCGAGGGCACTGTCAATTCTGCCAAAGGTGGCAACTCCAAGTTCTGGACGTTCACTTGGCTCGGACCATCCGGATCAATGACAAGCTCTCCATCAATACACAGCATTCCCGTTCCAGAGACTCCATCGCCGTTATTGTCGGTATACACACCCATCACGCGCAGGCGCTTGCCCGCCGGAATCACCAGCGATCCGCCATCCTCAATCGTGAGGTTGTTCACGAACAGGTCTTTGGTTGTCGGGTCACCGTCCACATCTGTGGTCCCGTTGACCGTGACTGTCGTTCCTGACGAAATCACGTAATTGAATGAGGTACTGCTCGTCTGGCTGTTGGCAGCCACCTGCTTCGCGTCCGGGTAAGGGGCCGATCCGCAATCTCCACCACAGGCTGTCCCCGCCCATATCTTGTCCTGAAAACCACCGTCGTAACGGCTGTAAGCTGCGGCAAACGTAATGCCCGTGCAACTCCCATCGTCGACTTGAGCCGTCGCATCATAATTCGTCGCATCAGCATCCGTACAGCCCGACTTGCCCCAGGCACTGACTTTGATGTCGTCGGCCCCTGTGGTACTTGTATTGGCATTTCCATCAATGTCAACCTGAGCCCTTAGGGTGTCTGTTGTAAGCTCAATTGACTGCGAAAAAGAGGTGAATGATGCGACAGACCCCGTAGCAGATGTCCATTCAAAGGGCAATCGGTTGTCACCCAACCTAGCACCGATATAGTCACTGGTGTTTCCTTGAGTCCCGTACAAGGCAACACTCATATGAGCATCAGTATACCCGGCAACATCAATCAACTTAGAAGACCATCGAACTCCTAAGAAAGAATACTGGGATGACAAAACTGTGTCGGTAACACTCCCACTGTAAGTTGGTGTCAAAGCACCATTGTCAACGTAGAGCGTTGCAAAATAGTTCGGCTCTGTGTTCTGCAATGCACCAGTTCCCACGTTTGGATCGTCGAATTCCAATGCCCAACCATCAGTGGCTTCACCAGCGGCATTGCTCACATCAGTACCGTCGATTCCCAAGTTGGTGTAGCCTTCATAACCATACGGAGCTCCTTGACCACCCGCTTCTCCTCCACCTCCGAAATCTTCGAAGTAAAGCAGATCAAAGGAGGCACTGCTACAGGCACAGTCACCTGCATTGTCTGTCCATACATACCCGGTATTGCCAGAAGGATCTAGGCACTCAAAACCGAGATACTGACAACTGTCTGCATCATTCACTGATGCTGTGGAGGAATATGTACACGCTGTAACATCGGTACAACCGCAAGTTCCCGACGGGACATCCACGCAATTCTGATCATCGTCACATATACCATTGGAATCCAAGTCAATGCATGTCCCCGTCACCGAAACATCTGTGAGGTATAAGTCTGCACCGGTCATACCCATACCTGAGACTTTCAGAATCAACGAAGATGACGATGCAGTGGATAGGTCTGTCAAATCCAAAGTACCGGAGTTAAAATCACCCGTTTCAGAGTCTTGTAACACTGGCGTGCCTCCATCGAGGATCGTGTAAAAGAACAAGCCCTCACTTCCAGATCCTGAAACAGTCTCTTCCACGTTTAGAGTTGCACTTACAGACAATATGCTGGACACATCAATGGGCTGAGACAACCAATCACCGGTAACACTTCCACTAGCACTGTACCAGTTAAATCCATTGTTAGAGTTCACTGGGTACACCGTCAACAGCCCGTCGCCGCAGGACAAAGTCCAATTTCCATCCGCGGCTTCATTGATTTCTTGGGCACAAAAACTGGGATATGAACCCTGGCCGTTTTGAAGCACATCGTCTTCAAAATCCTCCGAATACAATGTGACTTCGTCAGGCTCTGCGGTCACCGTGATGGCGGCCGTGTCTGTAGAGACATTGCCGCCAATATCGGTCACCTTGAGCGTTACACTGAATGTGCCTGTCGCAGTAAAGTCGATGCTCGGCGCATAGGTTCCATCGGCAGCTGAAGTCAGTTTGATGCGTGGTGTTAGCGCACAATTATCAGATGACGTATTGAAGTTTGCATCAGAAGCATTCAGGGTAACAGAGGCTCCTGTCAAGATGAGAACACGATCGGCAGCAGTGACAGAAGGTGCCGTATTGTCGGCGATGGTGATGGACTCCGAGCTCTCGCCACTTACGTTGCCCGTTGCGTCGGTCACCCGGAAGTAAAAAGTCTGGGACCCCACATCATTACAGTCCACTGCCACTGCGGTCGCAAAACCACTGCCACTGGTTTCTGAAATTTCGTAGGTCAAGCTTCCTGAGGCCGTGCAGTTGTCCGATGCCGTGATGTAGCTCTCCGCATCGATGATCGCCGCGCCTGCTGAAGAGAGCACCTCCGTCAAACCAGAAGACACACTGCTGATTACAGGAGCCGTTGCATCGTTTACTGTGATCGGAATGTTGTTCGAAACGTAGGCATTTCCAGCACCATCTATCGCTGTAACAACGACATTAAAGGAGGCAACACCGAGGTCGGTGCAATCCACGGCAACCGAGCTACCGAAACTTCCATTCTCGCGCTTTATTTCAAACGTCACACTTCCATTGGGGGTGCATGCATCTGCAGGGTCACCTGTGAGTGTCGCGACATCCGTCGGTGAAATGGTCGCTGTCCCATCAGCACCGAGGTTGATCGACAGGCTTGAAGCTGGGTTCACATTGGGAGCGGTATTGTCCTCTACGGTAACAGTCACCGCTACAACGTCAGAGTTGGTGCCATCGGAGATGGTCAGGTTCACCGAGTTGGCGCCGACGTCGCTGCAGTCAAATGCAGTCTGGCTGATGGACAATGTAGAAAAGCAGTTTCCCTGCGAGCCATTGTTGACTTCTGCGGCAGTCAAGGTGCCATTGCCCGACGCGTCGAGCACCACTGTCACATCTTGTCCGATGGCCTGCAAAACCGAGGGGTCTGTTATGGTAACGTACCCCACACCATTGGCACTCAAGTTGCCGGAAGCATCGGTGGCGCGTACATAAATAGGCTGGAAAGCCCCCGTCGCGTCCGCACAAACAAAAGTCACTGTGGAACCCCAGGTACCCGCCCCTGCAGTTCGGCTGATTTCGATGGTCAAATCACCACTGGCCGTGCAGTTGTCCGAAGATGAGATCGACAAATCAGCCACGCCAACATCGACCGAGCCCAAGCTCAGCTGGAAGGAGCTATTGGCAAAAGTCGGTGTGGTAGGAATTTGATCATCTGTGACCACCACGCTTTGCGTGGCCGTAGCCGTGATGCCCGATGCATCGGTCACGGTCCAAGTCACCACCGTGGTGCCCACAGGGTAGGAAGATGGAGCATCGTTGGTCACTGAAGCCACGCTGCAATTGTCGCTGGTCGTGGGCGACCCGAGGAACAAAGAGCTGGCTGTAACAGAGCAAGTGCCACCGTAAGAACTCGTATTGGCATTCACCTGCCCAGGAGCGGTGATGCTCGGCGATACATTGTCTTCCA
>CBFHUP010000099.1:0-3997 GCA_965659115.1 uncultured Flavobacteriales bacterium
TCTTGGACCTGTTGCTCCTGTTCAACCAGTCCTGCGGCACAGAATAAGCTTAACCGCGAAGCTTGCTTTGCCTAGGGGGGTGTTTCCGTGTGGAGGCACCCCCCTTTTATTTGCAGACTTAGATCAGCGATGAAGTGCGAGTGCGCCCTCGAAGTCGGGGGTCCATGACAGCCCGACACTCCAACCAGCCGCTGGCCGCCATGTGGGACCAACAGACCAAGCGGGGCCCGTATTCAAGCGAAGCCCGTGGCGTTCCCATCCTAAAATCAGCCGCAAAACCCCATCGCTGCGCCAGAGGACTCCGGTTTCGACATGGTGGCTCAATCTGGTCTTGGTGAACCGGGCTGAGGTTCCAAACGACCGCCCCATGGTCAACCCCAACTCTAAAAGGTGGCTGCTGCCTTGGAGTGTTCCTCTATGCCAAGCCCGCCACTGCAGATTTTCCCACCCCATTTCGCCTTGCCCTTCGAGCCACCAGCTGGGCCGCCACCGAACGGAGTCCAGTGGAATGGGTGAAAGATGAGGTGCAGTCCCTTGGGAGAGGTGGTGCAAGGTCAAGGCTCCTCGGAAGGCAGGTTGGCTTTTTTGACGGGCCGCTCTGGCAGGCGAAAACCCAACGCTGACCGCCACATCAAGGCGCGAGCCACCATTGGCGTCATCGGCCCATTCTTCCCCGCTTGGGGATTGGGGGTCAAACCCGCCGGGTCCATATTGTGCGTTCCAGCTCCAAGAGGAGGGCGTCAGCCGCCAGTTTGACAGGCCAATTGACAATCCTGCATGGGCTTTGAGTCTCGGGTTTACGAAAGCCGATGCCGAAGCGGAGATGGCCAATGCGCGTTCCATCCACCCTGTGGAAAGCGGATCCTCTTTAAAGGCCACGCCAAAGGAGACAGGATCGGAGCCTTTGCGGTTGTATCCGCCTTTTGCGGCAGGTTGCCACCCTGCACCGAACCAGAGCCCGTTCAATGGTTCGGCGTTTCCATTCCATCGCGTGTCGGACTGCAGGCCGAATTGCAAAGGCTTGTCGTCCATGGCCCATGCAGCTGGATGCTCCAGTCCTGGTGTCACGGAGATCCATGGTGGCAGAGATGCTTGACCATGGAGCATGCCGGGAAGAGCAGTTGCAGTGCACAGCAGGGCCACAGCCCAATGGGACCGCTGCAGGTTGCGGCTTTGGCGCAATACCAAGACGGCCAATATGGGAGGCACCTTGATCATCTGACCATTTTGAGGGGCTGCTGCCAGCTGATGGGAAGCCCGCCATCAGAAACGGCTTCAAAAACCACGTTGTAGACCCCCGGCGAAACGGGTGTGCCCTTGTTTATCGCAGTTCCCGTCCAACCCACAGGCAGGCCAAGAGCATCCGTGGTTCCCAAAGTGACGCCTGCAGAGAAGGGGCCGTGGGATTCTTGCCAGACCACTTGTCCCCAACGGTCATAAATGGTGATTTGCCATTCTTTGACCCCACTTCCCCTCGGATAGAAAATGTCATTGACACCATCTCCGTTGGGTGAAAAAGCTTCGGGCAGCCAGACATCTGAGGGCGGAAGCAGACATACGGTGTGGGTGGTGGAATCTGCACATCCTGCTGCTTGAGACAGGGCGAGGGTGATTTGCCAGAGGCCAGGTGAGGGCAGGGTCAAAGTGGGGTTCGTGGCCAACGCCCAATCAAAAGTTCCTGATGTTGTGCTTCCTGCCGGTGGAGTGGCGATGTCTACTGGGCTCCATTGCCATGTCCCGAAGTCTGCGCCATTGGAGAGGTCAATGCAGCGGATGGGTTGGCTGTCCCAAGGAATGCAATCTGAGGCGGGGGCGATGCTGAATGAAGCACTGAGCGGGGGGTGGCTGGGAACCAAAATGACGGTGTCTTGGGCGCAGCCATCAGTGGGGTCATACAGGCTCCATTGGAATGCACTCCCTGCGTTTAACGTCAATGAGTGCGGACCAATACCGAGGGTGTCTCCCTCGACAATGTGCATGAGACCTGAGGGTTCAGGCGCTTCGAGCAAGGCGTCGGTTCCCTCTCCAAAACATGCGGTTGGTCCAAAATCAATGCTGCGTTGAAAAGGAGGGAGGACTTCCACGAAAATGCTGTCAGCAGCAGGGTCTGAACAGCCATCATCGACCAATACCCACCACCATTCGGATGAAGCTGGGGCGATGCTGCGTTGATAGGCTGGCAAACCACCGTCTGACCATTCAATGGACAATTGTTGCTGCGCTAAACCGCCGTTGGCCGAAACCTCTAGTGCCGCTGTGGCACCGGGGCACAGCACGGAATCTGAAGCCGATAAAGAGACCGACAAGGCGGGGAGGATTTCTACGGCCCATGAGCTGTAGACCTGACAGACGTCACCGGTCCATTGCAGTTCGATGAGGTGGGAGCCGCCTCCGAGTTCTTGGGTGGAGCCGCTTGTGGGCCAGGGAATTCCATCGACCGTCCAGTTGGAATCAGAGGACGGGGGGCCGTTGCCCGCATCGGTGGGTGTGGGCGGTGTCCATGACGTGCTGTTGGAGCACAGTGTATCTGATCCGTCAAGAAACAGGGTGGGCCAAGTTGGAGCGACTTCGACCGATGCCAGCAGCGAATCCGAACAACCCGCTGGGGCTGTCCATGTGAGGCTGTGCGCGCCCGGGCCTGCAATCGAAGGCGTCCAAGTCCAGTTGTTGTCGGGATTCGCGGTCACCCCAGTGCCTGTCCATTGTGCTCCGGGAGACGGGTTGGGCAAAGCTATGGCGCTGTCTGTCGAACAGGATGTCCAACCACTGAGGTCTAAGGATTCGGGGTGGATGATCACATCCATGGTATCGCTGCACCCGTTGACTGAGTAAGCGGCTTGCTGCACTCCTAAGTCAAATGATTCTGACAACAATTCCCAGTCACAGTTTCCTAAGTCAGTGGCGGTTCCACTGGTCAATGTGGTCCATGATCCACACCAGGGACTCGCTTGCACCCCTGCATTGACCAGCAAGTTGCCCGCCTCTCCGCTGCAGGCGTGAACAACATTGGGCGTGATTTGGGTTTGCCTGTTGAACATCCAAAGGGTGTCAGAACACCCGTTCGGCGCGGCATATACCAATGGAGCCCATTGGCCATCTATGAGCAAGCTGGGGTCGTACTGTCCATTGGTGGTGCTTGCGGAGTCGATACCAGGTCCAGACCAAATGCCACCCGGAGGATAGAAACCTGGAAAAGGGACAAAGGGCAGTTGTTCGGGGCAACTGGAGCTTGTGGGACCGGCTTCAACCGGTAAAATGACGCCAAAAGCCGTGCGGTTGCAGCCCTCCATGGTGTAGGTCAAGGTGAAAGGACCAAATGGGGTGTCCTCCGGAGACCAGACACCGTTTTGTCCATCCCACCCCGGGCCCGACCATTGGCCACCGGGGGGTGAATTCGGCAGTGTTACATCAGGTTCCGAAGCGCAGACATTGTCCAACTCTATGGTGTCAGCAGGTGCTTCGACGTAAACCGCAGTCTGACCGGAGCAGCCCTGTACAGTGTAGGTGACCACATAAGGGCTGTTACCGGAGGTGGAGTCCGCTTCTGCGGGGTCAAAGATGTTGCCGTTGAGCGCAGGACCGGCCCAAACGCCTCCTTGTGGCCACCCTTCCATCTCAAAAGGGGGCGATTCAGGGCAGGTAGCCACGCTTGGAGGGACGTTAAACGCAGGCACTTCAAATACGGCGCTCGAGGTGCAGCCGGCATTTCCCAGGGTTGAAAAGACAATGTCATGGAAACCAGGACCGCTGGAATCGGCAGAAAAAACCCAAGGCGGTCCAGAGATCCCCGGGCCCGTCCATTCTCCAGCAATTGGTCCAGCGCTGAGTTCGAGGCTTTGACCTGGACACAACAGGGTGTCGGATGTCCAAGCGCCCAGATCAATTAAGGTGATGGCCGCAGTGCTCGCGCCGGTGATTCCCGTCTCCGTTTCGGTGGCCGTGATGGTGTAAACGGCGGAGGCTGCTGGGCAAATGTTCCATGGACCTGGACCGGGGA
>CBFHUP010000100.1:0-3823 GCA_965659115.1 uncultured Flavobacteriales bacterium
TAGCCGCAAGGTATTGATGCAAAAAAAAATGCCCCTCGAAAGGGGCATTTCTTCTCTTCGGTTAAACGGTATCATTCACCTCCACCGAAAGTATATCCTATACGCACCCCAAAATAGCTTTCGCTGAACTCTTCATAGGTCAGCACATTGTATCGAACGGATGCGTCAATGTTTTCGTTTACAATGTATCCGGCTCCAATGGCAAAACTGGTGTTGCTGTTCGTGTAGGTCTCTTCAGGAATCACAATGTCATCTATGATGCCTCCTCCAGGAATCACAATTTCGGGCACCGTACTCGAAACAGAGTGTATGCCTGCTTGGGCGTGCGCATACAATCCACTTGACTTATCGTCGAGGTAGTACTTCGCTCCAACTTGCACAGGGATCATGCTGTAGTTGTTGAAGAAGGCGTCATCCACGCCCATGAGTATGTAACCCACCTGTGCAGTGGCCCCCAGGTTATCGCTCAATTCATATTCGTAACCTACAGAAACACCATAACCTAAAGACGCCCCTTCCCAACTGGGCTGAGCAAAATCAAGACCTGCTGAAAATTGAGCAGATGCAACGAAAGATATAGCCACAAAAAAAGTAGTCAGAAATATTGAATTACGCATGTTAAGAATATTTATGTGATCCAAAACTGAATCAGAAAATGAAAGGCTTCAATTCAGGGGTTAATTAATATTCACATCAGATTTTTAATATCCATCATAACAATGACTATCAAAGATTTACCTACTTGTTTTTTGACAAATCAAATAGACACCATCGGGGCACAAGCCTTCACAATAGGACAACGCTTATCCCGGAGGTCCGTTGAGAATTGCCGCCGCTACACCACCGAAGGACAATTGCAACCTCGATCCGTCCGGTATCTTCGCATCTAGATGAATGCAACGCAATCCGTCCACAGCATGGTGGACGCCTCTGACCTCGGGGAATTCAAGCGCCACCTTGATGGCGCACACCACATTGCCATCACCAGCCACCGCTCACCCGATGCGGATGCGGTAGGCACCTCGCTGGCCCTGGCGCGCTACTTGCGCAGCTTGGGCAAGGATGTCACCTGCTTGCTACCCGACGCCCCTGACGAGGCCTTGGATTGGATGGAGGGCGTAAAGGAAATCGTGCTGTTTGACCATGACCCCGGAAAGGCGCAGGACATTCTGCACCGAGCAGACGTCCTGTTTGCACTGGACTACAACGGCATGGGCCGATTGGGACCAATGGCCGATGCCGCGCGTTCTGCTACAGGAACCTGGCTCATGGTGGACCACCACATGGGACCGGAGGACTTTCCCACCGCCAAGGTGCACAACGACCGCTGCAGCTCCACCGCCGAGCTCCTGTGGGGTGTCATCGCCGGATTGGGTGGAAAGGATGCCATCGATCCCGTCATGTCTTCCCTTCTTTATGCCGGGATGATGACCGATACCGGCAGCTTCCGGTTTGCGTCGGTTTCATCCGAGACCCACCGCGTCATTGCCGAAATGAAGGACAGGGGACTGGACCACACTTCCGTGCATGAGGCCATCTTTGGAGAGCAGCCCATGGACCGCATGAAACTGCATGCCTTTGCAGTGGTAGAGCGCATGGAGGTGCATCCAGAGTTCCAGACCGCATTCATACACCTTACTGCAGATGACATGGCCCGGTTTAACTACCGCGCTGGATACACTGAAGGCTTGGTCAACAAGGCCCTCGGCGTTGCAGGGGTCAAAGTCGCTGTCTTTGCCAAGCAGTCTTCGGACCGCGTGAAGATGAGCTTCCGTTCGGTAGGCGACTACAGCGTCAGAGACCTCGCAGAACAGCACTTCAATGGCGGCGGCCACAACAACGCTGCAGGAGGAGCCTCTACAGAGTCCATTGGCGTTGTCATGGCCCGTCTTCGCGGCTTACTCCCTGAGATTGCTGCCGGCCTTGCCGCTACTGACCATAAAGCCTAATGCTGTCAGGCACCCCCCTCGGCCTGCTTGTGTTCTTGGGACTGGTCAGCCTGACAGGATGCTGGGAAAGTCCCAACGTGCCTTCATCCGCAAACAGGCCCAAGACCGAACCCACACAAACGGACTTGATCGCCTTTCACAAAAAGAGGGTGGCAGAGCTGGACAGCCTGATGGCTTCAAATGCCAGCGATTGGCCAGGACACTTCAAGACAGGAACAGGCATCCACTTGGAATGGCTCGACCGCAACACCCAAGCTGCGCGGGCAGCAGACCTGCCCAAAGGCACCGTCCTAGAACTGCACCACCAATTCTCATTGCTAGACGGCAAGGTCATTACCTCTTGGCACAACGGCGGTCCGCTCGCTTTTGAACTCGGTGCTACGGACCTCCCTTCGGGGTTCCATGAAATCATCGGTTCCGCCTTTCTTGGGGACAGCGTGCGGGCTTTCATCCCACCGTCCCGTGCATGGGGCATGACAGGTCTGCCACCTGAAATTCCCCAAGAGGCCATCATATATGTGGAGATGGGCATTGACATTTACAGACTACCTGAATGAAGGCCAGCTCTGTCTTCCTGTGCGCTGCTTGCGCGAGCATTTGGTGGGCGGGGTGTCGTTCTGAAAGCCCACTTCAATGGCGGTTGTTGGAACTGGGTACAACGCCCATCACAACAGCATGGGAAAGGGGACAGACTGTTGCTGCATTCACCGATGAACGCCTTTGGCCGGGATTCATCTTTCCCAATGACAGCTCTCCACAAGCCCGCATAGCACGGCGGGACGCCATGACCATGCCTGCCATCATGTGCGGCGACAAAATGCGCCTTCACCCCAAGGACCTTCCGCTGGGCTGGGTGCAGCAGTTCGATTGGAGCACCCGCGACAGTTTAACTGTCAGCTGGAAATGTCTGGAACGTGCAGAATTGGCGGCCTTAGGGGCGGGGATTGTTCGCGCTTCTGCACAACCCGAAGCCGATGAATGGATCTGGCTTGAAGCGTTGAGCCAATGTGACCCGGTCGCTTTCTCCGCCCCCAACCGGCGATTTGTAGAGGATGAGATGGTGCGGCTCGCCATCGCCTGCGAGCGTCCAGATGGAACGGCGTTGGGAGATACCGTCAGATTGGACTTCCGGTATGGAGAACTCGGACAGGTCATCAAGGCCCTACAGCCTGGCTTGAATCGTGCGGGACCTGGAGCACATTGGACCATTTGGTCCCCGTCTTACTTGGCTTTTGGGAGCCACCGACACCCCGAACTTGCCCTTGAGGCCCACACCCCTTTGAAGTTCTCTGTAACCGTTGAGTAGCCCTCAAAAGTCCCGGTCGAGCCACGCCTCCGAAGCCAACTGAACTTGCTCACGTACCTGAGCAAACCCTCCATCGCCGCCGTAGTAAGGATCCGGAACCTCGGTGTCGGCATCAAACAATGACACCTTGGCCTCTTCTTCTGCATCGCGGGCCAAAGCCAGCACGTCCTTTAAGTTGGCCTCGTCCATGACCAATATGCGGTCGAATTGTTTAAAGTCTGAGCGAACAAATTTGCGCGAACGCTGTCCAGAAATATCAATGCCTACCGCCTTCATGGCCGCCACGCTGCGAGGATCGGGGCCTTCGCCAATGTGATACCCTGCCGTTCCAGCAGAGTCCACCTTGAGCCGGCAACCCCGCACCATAGCGGAGTGACGCAACCATCCTTCGCCGATCGGGGACCGACAAATGTTACCCAAACAAACAACCAGGTACCGCTTCACGTCAGTTGACGTGAAGCTTTTTCTCGAGGTCGTCGAGGTACTTGCGGAAGTGCTTGTCGGTTTCGCTCAGGTTGTTGACCGTGCGGCAAGCGTGAAGAACGGTAGCGTGGTCCTTTCCTCCGCA
>CBFHUP010000101.1:0-3756 GCA_965659115.1 uncultured Flavobacteriales bacterium
GTCTAGGTCCAAAGACTCCCCTTCACACAGGATCACATCCAACCCCAAGTCCACGGGTGGCAGAGGTTGGACAGAAACAGATACGATGTCTGTGAAATCGCAACCGTCCTGGGTAGCCGTCACTTCATAAAAGCCGGGAGAAGTGACCCACAGCTGATTGCCCACAACACCGTTGGACCACACATAATCGGACGCACCAAAGGCCGCCAAGGCAAGCACACTGTCTTGGCTGCAAAAACTGAGGTAATCGGGCAAATTCGCATCAAAAACATCCACCACCTCGATGAACACTTGATCATTAACCTGACAAACACCATCGCTGACATTGACGCTGTAAATCCCTGTATTGGACACCGGGTAAGTGGATGAAACGGTACCATCCTGCCACAAGCATGTCGCAGAGGGGTAACCGGGGTCCAAGATGAAGGGGGCATCAGGACAAACCGTAGCATCACTGCCCAAGTCAACGCCTGTCAGGGAGCTCAATGTCACTTCCACATCGTCTGAAGATGCGCATCCATCAACAGTGGTCACCGTCACCACATAGAGGCCGGATGCATCCACTTGATACTCGGAATCGCTAGGCCCTCCCTGCCATTGAAACGCAGGAGGCAATCCTCCCCAACTGTTGTTGGTTGCGTTTAATGTTACATCTTCTCCCAAACACAGGGTCACGGCTGGCCCCAATTCCAAGGGATACTCATCCAACCACGTTACCTCAACGGTATCGCTGGTCTGACAGCCCATCACTTCAACGGTGACCGTCAACGTGCCTTCAAGGTCGATCAACTGTGTTTGTGACAACCCGCTCAAGTTCCCATCCAAGGCCCAAGAAAAGAGGGCCCCAGGATTGCCAGCGTCAAATGACAAAGGGGTGTTGGGACAAACGGTTTGATCCACGCCCAAATCAGGAGTGTCGATGGCAATTTCTGTAACGTTCAAATCAATCTCCTCCTCACAACCTTCGGCGGTGGTCACCACAGCCACAGCACCTGTAATGCTGCCGGTATCCCAAGTGTCACCAACCGAACCGTCCGGCCAGGTGGTCGTTGCATCCGGCCATGACAAGCTCAATGAAGCGGTTTCTGAAGGGCACACTTCTGCTACAATGGGGTCCAATTGCACAGCTACAGGCCCTTCGATCGCACCGATGTCAGGATTGGCATCGCGCAATACCCCGCGTTGATCCTCGGTCACCCCCGCGATCAGGGCTGCACCTGCATCAATGGCAGGGCTCAACGGTTCGCAAGCGCTCAACATAAAAGCGTCAGTAGGCCCCCCATAATCTGCAAAAGGCAGGAGTTCTGCCACAACCCCTATCAAGTTCCCTGTTGATGCCGCATCGAATTGCGAGTCCACATTGTCTCCCAATTTCCCGATGAGATTGTGGCCCACCTCTGACATCAATGGACCACCGCCATTCAAATAGACGTCTTCATCGTCTCCTGTGGGCGCTCCTATGGCTGAGTTGCCCCAGATCAAACAATTGTCCAAGGTGATGTCGCCGCTTGTCGTTCCGATGGCACCGCCCCTTGCTGTGCCGCCGGAAGGAGCGACACCACCTCCAAATGATGTGCCCGCTGAGCCAGGAATGGCCGCATTTCCCGAAAAAGTACAGTGGCGAAAAACATGGGTTCCTGACCGCGCAAAAAATGCGCCACCAAACGCTGCAGCGCCGCCGCCGCCCGCTCCCCCGTTGACGGCTCCATCACCACCAGCACCGCCGAACATAGATCCCGAGGCCCCAGTTCCAGGACCACCAGGGTTGAGCCATCCACCTGTAGAATAGCCACCGCCACCGCCGCCGCCACCAATGCTACCGGCACTGCCATCCTCGTTGCCGCCGCCGATGTTGCCGCCATCTCCACCGCTTCCCCAATTTGTGAAGCTCGTGCCGCCATTTCCACCACCACCTCCAGCACCGCCATTTCCTCCATTGCCACCCAAGGCCTGACAATTTGAGAATGTACAATTCTCAAACACAGACCCCGAACCGAGCCACGAGCTCACAGCACCGCCAGCACCAAAGGCACCACCGCCGCCGCCGCCGCCATTTCCTCCATTGTTGGCTTCCGCGGTACAACCCGAGAATGCACAGGCATACAATTCCATGGTTCCACGGTTGTGAATCCCACCTCCAAAACCAATGCCAGAGGTGCAGTCCTTGATGGAGACACGGTTCAAAAGCAATGCATCGCAATCATTTTCAATGGCCCCTCCTGGGTCGTTGCCATCAAATCCATTGCGCAACTCCACGTCGTTCAAGCTGAATGAAGTCAAATCGCCGCCCAAGTCTAGAAATCGAGACGCCCCTGCTGCATCCACAAACGTGGTCCGCGCTCCGCCACCCAACACCGCAATCTCACCGGCATTGATGTAGAGCTCGCCGTTTGTCCAAGCATAAGTACCCTCCGGAAGTACGACTTCAACAGCACCTGCCGTGGAAGCTGCCTGTTGCAAAGCCGCCCTGAAAGTGCACATGCCTCCGCCCCCATCACACATGCCATCCGCAGGGTTGGCATCCACCCCATCATCAAAGGTGTTCACCGTGATAATGGTCTGAGCTACAGCTGAAAAACCAATGGTCATGAAGACCAATAGACAGGACAAATAATGTTGCTTCATGAGATTCGGCACGGCTGCAAAGTACGAACCGCCCAACCGTGAAAAAGGTTGCGAACGGCGGTGATTTTTCAAAGCGTTTCTGAGAAATTTATCCCAACAACCCACACCCGATGTGCTCCATAACTGCGCTACTCAACCGCACCCTAGAAGTCGATTCTGACCGACAAAAAGTACTGGAAGCCTCTCTTTGTCAGCGACACCGCGGTCCCGATTGGTCCGGGATTGTGGAACACCCCGGCGCCATCATTGCCCATGAGCGCTTGGCCATTGTAGATGTATTGAGTGGTGCTCAACCCATGGTGGACCCCAAAAGAAAAACGGTTTTGGCGGTCAATGGAGAGATTTATAACCACAACGAATTGCGCTCGAGTGAAAGCGCCAAAGGTTACGGGTTCCAATCCGCCAGTGATTGTGAAGTCATCCTTGCCTTGCACCAAAATTGCGGCGCGAAACTGGTGGAGCAGCTCAGCGGGATGTATGCTTTCGTCCTTTTCGAACCTGACAATGACCATTGGATCATTGCAAGAGACCCCATGGGCATCATCCCCTTGTATCACGGCACCGACAGTGAAGGCCGGTTGTGGGTCGCCTCAGAAATGAAAGCCCTCACCCCAGTATGCGATGACGTTCGGTTGTTCCCTCCCGGCCATGTTTGGGAAAAGGGCCAAGACGCCCCAGTGAAGTTTTACACGCGCGAATGGATGTCTGGAGACCTGCCCGATGCGCCATACCGGCCAGAAGAACTCAAGGATGGTTTAACAGAGGCCGTCAAAAAGCACCTCATGGGCGACGTCCCATACGGATTGCTTATTTCTGGTGGACTGGACAGTTCAGTCATCGCTGCCATCGCCATGAAGCACGCCGCACGGCGCGTAGACGACGGAGGTGATACCGAAGCTTGGTGGCCGCGTGTGCACAGTTTTTCTATAGGCCTAGAGGGTTCTCCAGACCTCGCTGCAGCTGAAGAGGTGGCAGAAGCCATTGGAACGGTGCACCATGGGCTTCACTTTACCATTCAGGAAGGCATTGATGCACTTTCAGAGGTGATCCGGCACATCGAAACGTACGATGTCACCACAATCCGGGCGTCCACCCCGATGTACCTCATGGCCAGAAAAATCAAGGCAATGG
>CBFHUP010000102.1:0-3663 GCA_965659115.1 uncultured Flavobacteriales bacterium
GTTCGCTGTCATGCGGCCCGTTGACCTCGAAAACTTCTGATCATGCAACGGATCCTTACCTCCACCCTCGCCCTCTTGCTTGCGGTCGCCTTTGCGGCCCCAGCTCACGCGGGCAATCCAGACCGCTCCGGTAGTGCCGGTGCCGGACAGCTGCTGATTCTCCCATGGGCTTTGAGCTCAGGTGTAGCCGGTGCCAATACTGCCCTTGTGACAGGAGTTGAAGCCAGTTTCTCCAACGTGGCAGGCTTGGCTTTTGTCAACCGTACAGAACTCGCTGTCTGCAACCAGCAATACTTGGTGGGCACTGACATCCAACTCAATTCCTTTGGCTTCGTGCAGGCCGTAGGAGGTGGTCACTTCGGAATTACCGTCACCAGCATGACGTTTGGCGACATCGAAATCACCACCGAAGACTTGCCTGAAGGTGGCATCGGTTCTTACCGCCCCACATTCTCCAACATCGGCATCAGCTACGCCAAGGCGTTCTCCAACAGCATCTATGGTGGACTCACCGTGCGGATGATCTCAGAGAGCATCAGCAACGTACGCGCCAATGGTGTGGCCTTTGACGCAGGCATCCGTTATCTCGCTGGAGACGACGGTCGCCTCAAGTTTGGCATCTCCTTGCGCAACGTGGGTGCGCCCATGCGCTATGGAGGAGACGGCCTCACACTGACCGCTACACCTCAAGGTGCTGCTGATGGTTTGACCATCATGCAGAGGAGCGAGCGCTTCGAGCTGCCATCGTTGGTCAACATCGGTTTCGGTTATGACATGATGCGCCGCGAGAGCATGACCCTCACCGGCATGGGCCAATTCACCTCCAACAGCTTTACCCGCGACCAAGTCGCCGGAGGACTCGAACTCAGCCTGCGTGATCGCTTCATGATCCGGGCCGGTTACCTCTACGAGGATGGCATTGGAACCGAGGAAACAGCCCAAACCGCGATGACCGGGCCAAGCGCTGGATTCAGTGTCAAATTGCCGACTTCAGACGAAGGCTATGTTGGCCTTCACTATGGATACAGGACCACCAACCCCTTTGATGGAATCCACAGCATCGGTCTGAACATCACCATGTAAAGCCCATGCGCGCAACGCTCCTCTCCCTGCTTCTCGCAGGCGGATGCCTTGCCAGTTTCGGCCAGGACGCCGCCCCCGGCACTCCCATATCTGACAAAGGCCGAAGTGCCGCTGCCGAACAAGTGGGGTCGCCGCTTGTGACAGCACAACCGCGCGGCGTGGTCGCCGCATGCGCTCCTGCAACGGCATTGCGCAACCTCGAGTGGAACAACGTGCGCGCCCTCGTCGAAAACGGGGGGTCACTGTGGTACAACCGCTCCATCGACAAAGGAGCCTATGTCGTCCCGAAAGAGGCGGGCGTCAGTGTGGTTTACGGAGGAGCATTGTGGATGGCGGGCATCAGCCCAGACCAACAGCTCAAGCTTGCAGCAGCCCGTTACCGCAACAACGGAAACGACTTTTGGCCTGGCCCGCTCACCAATGATGGCGCTGCAGAAGTGGATGAAGCCACTTGTTCGGCCTACGACAAATTCTCGATCACCGAGCGTCAAAACGCCATGCGCCACAGGCAGTACTTTGACTGTGCTGCAGACCCTACATGCGATCTTGACCTCGAATTTCCAGAGGGTTACGCCATACCAACTTCCTTCTTTGACTACCCCGCGCATGGCAACGTCGCGCTCCAACAGGATTACTACCTCGCCCCATTCTATGACTACGATGGCGACGGCAATTACGACCCCACCCTCGGAGACTACCCTTGGTATGACTTTCTGCAGGAAATCGATTGTGGCAACCGCAGGCGTGAAGACCGCGTGCCACTCTATGGAGACCAGACGTACTACTGGATCTTCAACGACAAAGGCAACGTCCACACAGAGTCTTTAGGAGAGCCCATTGGCATGGAAATCCGCGCCCAGAGCTTCGCATTTTCGACCAACGACGAGATCAACAACATGACGTTCTGCAATTATGTCTTGATCAACCAAGGCACGCAGACATTGACCAACACCTACTTCTCCCAATGGGTAGACTGTGACCTTGGAGGACACGTCGACGACTACGTGGGTTGTGATGTGCAGCGGGGTTTGGGATACAGCTACAACGGTGACGCCTTTGACGAAGCGACGAGCTACTCCATTGGTTACGGAGAGCATCCCCCTGCCATGGGCATCGACTTCTTTGAGGGCCCTTACCAAGACGCTGACGGCGTGGACAACCCCTTGACTTCTGTCTTCACGGATGCGGTCGATTCTTTGGGCATCCCTTATCGGGGCATCGGCATCGGTTATGGCGATGGTGTCATTGACAACGAGCGCTACGGGATGCGCAAATTCCTGTATTACAACTGGTCCAGCGGCATCGACGGCCAGCCAAGCCAAAGTGTGCACTACTACAACTACATGCGCGGCTTCTGGAAAAACGGCCAACGCATGGCCTACGGAGGCAACGGCATCACCGAAAGTTCTGGCGCCAACCTTGAGATACCGGCCGACTACATGTACCCGGGCGACACTGACCCTTCACAATGGGGTACCGGAGGCCAGATTGTCGAACCCTGGACCGAGCAAACCGCAGGCAACCCAGCAGGAGACCGACTCTTTCTGCAATCCGCCGGCCCCTTTACCCTCGAGCCAGGAGATTACAACAACATCACAGTCGGCATGGTTTGGGCGCGCGCCGATGCAGGCGATCCCTTCGCATCCGTCGAACTGTTGCGCATCGCCGATGACAAGGCACAAGCCCTGTTCGACAATTGCTTTGAGATTGTTTCAGGTCCAGATGCTCCCGACGTCACCATCCAAGAAATGGACAAGGAACTGGTCCTCTTCCTGACCAATGACAACCCACTCTCCAACAACTACCAAGAGGGTTACCAGGTGTTCGATCCCGGCACACCCACATTGCGCACCGATGGTACGCTCCTCGACACAGTTGCTCGGAGCTATGTCTTCGAAGGGTATCTCCTCTATCAATTGGCAGATGCCACCGTGGGCCCAGACGAATTGATCAATCCCGACCGCGCGCGGTTGATCGCCCAGTGCGACGTCCAAAACGGCATTGACCAGATTGTCAACTACACCTTTGACCCCGTCATCGGGCTGTCTGTGCCCACCCTTATGGTCAATGGCGAAAATGAAGGTGTCCGCCACAGTTATCAGGTCGTCAACGATGCCTTTGCACAAGGAGACAACCGCCTGATCAACTACAAGGAATACTACTTCATGGCCATCGCCTATGGCTTCAATGAGTACGAGCCTTTCAACCCGAATGCTGGTTCCGGACAAGATGTGCCTTACCTCGCCTCCCGAAAAGGGGCCACGGGGTCCATCCGGGTCTTCTCCGCAGAACCCCACCCGCCCGTAACCGAAGCGGGGGGCACGATTGAGTCTGCCGCCTATGGCGACGGTGTGGCGATGACGCGGATTTCCGGAAAAGGAAACGGCACGCACATCATCGACATCACCCGCGACAGCGAAGCCAAGATTCTGGAGAACAACTTCATCGATGAGCTCGAGTTTGTCCGCGGTGCCGGCCCTGTGGGCGTCCGTGTTGTGGACCCCCTCTCTGTGCCCAACGCCCAGTTCGAACTCGCCCTCGCCCTCGGCAACGACGACCTCGACCCCGAGGACGACGCCG
>CBFHUP010000103.1:0-1799 GCA_965659115.1 uncultured Flavobacteriales bacterium
CTACTTTAAAGACTGCAGTAGTTGTGGCAGAATTGCTGCAATCGTCTGTCGCAGTAAATACGACTTGAACAGAGTCACCAGAGCAAATGGAGCCCATCGAAATGTAATTGTCTGACCAACTTACTGTCCCACAGTTATCACTGGCGACTGCACCGCCGTTAGCGGCGCGCCAAGCATTGAATTCAGCCGTGTGGTCTGCACCGTCACACTCGATCACTTCATCAGCAGCCTCCGTTGCAAAAACGGGAGCAGTGGAATCCACAATGGTCAGTACCTGCGTGTGGGAGTTCGCATTTCCGCATGCATCCTGAACGCTCCAATTCCGAGTAATCTCGTAACTGTCAGGGCAGGCGCCAGCAGCGCTTGTCTCTGAGAAGCTAACCGTCGCTGCCCCAGTGCACGCATCCGTGGCAGTCAGCGTTGCTGGTGTAGGCACGTTGTCACACTCAAAAGTGCCACTCTGAGGAAGGGTTTCATTGAAACTCGGAGCAGTATTGTCTGCGACCGTGAATGTAGCCGTCGTTGAAACCGTATTCAGGCCTGCGTCAGTGTATGTAAAGGTCACGGGTATTGAGCCAGGACCAGGGAGTACCTCAATTCCACAAGCGATTGTGAAGGAGGCTTGATCGGCGTCATTGTCCCAAGTTCCTCCTGGACAATTGTCCGTCACACTTGCCCCTCCGTAGCTCGATAACCATGCTTGGAAATCTGCATTATTACCGGTGCCATCACATTCTACCGTCTGCCCAGAAGCAGCCTGAGAAATGACGGGCGCGATGTTGTCCTCAACCGTGATTGTAGAATTACACGTGCTCGTGTTGCCGTTCACATCCGTCACCGTCAGGGTGACGGTCTTGGTGCCGATATCTGCGCAGCCAAAGTCCGTCTGATCCAGCGTCATCGTAGCGATGCTGCAGTTGTCAAAGGAGCCGTTGTCAACCTGGGCTGCCGTGATGGAACCCGCTCCGGAAGCGTCAAGCTGAACCGTCAGGTTCTGGCAAATCGCTGTGGGGTTGATGTTGTCCTGTACTGTCACCACAGCGGTCTCGGTATCTGAATTCCCGTAGATATCGGTCACCGTCAAGGTCACCGTGTTGGCGCCTACGTTGGTGCAGTCGAAGCTGCTGTTGTCCAGCGTCATCGAGGCGATGCCACAATTGTCAGTCGATCCGTTGTTTACCTGAGCAGACGTAATGGCAGCTGCTCCTGATGGGTCAAGCTGAACGGTTAAGTTCTGGGTCGCCGCGACGGGGTTTTCAGTATCGTTCACCGTTACGGTGAAGGAAGAAGTGGTCACACTTCCGCTGGCGTCGGTTGCGGTGTATGTCACCGTTGTCGGCGTTCCAACAGCGAACGTGTCGCCAGGATTGTGGGTAGACGTGAGGGTACCGCCGCTGCAGTTGTCTGCACTCGTGGGCACAGTCCAAGTGACGTCTGCCTCACACTCACCAAGATCATTGCTTTCTACAATGTTCTCAGGATCTCCAGTGGCTGTATCAAATGTGATGGTAGGAGCGCCACCCGCACCCACAGTCACTGTGGCTGTTGCTGAAGAAGAAAGTCCACAGTCATCCACCACCGTCAATGTCACGGTCTGGTCACCAATATCATCGCAGTCAAAGCTAGATGGACTCACGGTCATCGTCACACTGCCACAACCATCTGAAGAACCTCCATCGATGTCTGCAACCGTAATAGACGCATTGCCTGTACCATCCAACACTGTCGAGAAATTGTTGGCCAACGCCTGAGGAGCGGTGGTGTCTTGAATGGTAAATGTTGCCGTAGATGAAACTGTA
>CBFHUP010000103.1:1807-3575 GCA_965659115.1 uncultured Flavobacteriales bacterium
TACTGTCGAGAAATTGTTGGCCAACGCCTGAGGAGCGGTGGTGTCTTGAATGGTAAATGTTGCCGTAGATGAAACTGTATTGCCACAATCGTCACTGGCAATGAACTCAATGGTCAATGCTCCGGTGGCTCCGCAGAGGTCACTTATTGTTCCGTAACCACTTTCATCCCATGTGACATTGCTTCCGCAGAGGTCGTCATCGACCCGGGCGCCCCCGTGGTCGTCCAGCCATGCTTGCAGTGCTGCGGTGTTGCCGCTTCCATCACATTCTACTGTCTCGTCCATCGCTGCGACAGAGAGATTTGGCGCGGTAGTATCCTCAATCGTGAAAATCGCTGATGTGTTGGCCACATTGCCGCAATCATCAGTCGCCGAGAAAATGACCTCAACAGCTCCGCTTCCAGCACAGGTCATACCGAGGCCTGAGAAGTTGTTGCTCCAAGTCACATTACCACAGACATCATCTGCGATACCGGCACCACCGTTCGATGCCAACCATGCTGCGAGGTCTTCTGTGTTTCCAAGGCCATCACATTCAACTGTGACATTGGTTGCCTCAGATGCGATCGCAGGAGGGGTTGTATCCTCGATGGTAAAGGTGGCCTGGGTGTCGGTTGAGTTGTTGTTGGCATCGGTCACAGTGAAGGTCACCGTTGCAGCAAATGCGCCACCACAGGTTTCCAACAAGGTTGCAGGATCGGGACTGTATGTCCAAACCAAACCTCCGCAAGCATCCGTGGCGGTAGCACCACCATTGTTGTTGACCCATGCGGTCAGCAAAGCAGATTGGTCGGTACCGTCACATTCCACATTTTCGTCGAATGCCGGGGCGATGATGGTGGGCGGCACGTTGTCCACCACAGTGACATTCGCAGTTGCATCCGCAGAATTGCCGCAATCATCGGTCACCGTCAATGTCACTGCATTCACCCCTACATCAGCACAGGAGAAACTGGACTTGCTCAATGTCAGGTCGACATCGCTGCACAAATCAGATGATCCTGCATCCAGATTCGAACCGAGCAAAGTACCGGTACCGGCTGCAGATAAATAAAGGGTATAGTCTTGGGCACTGGCTACTGGATCGGTTGTATCCACGAAGGTGAAACTGGCATCCATTGATGTTGCTCTGTCACAATCATCCAATGCGGTGAATGTCACTTGCACGGTTCCCGTGGCACCGCAGCCATCTGAAAATTCTACCAAGCCTTCGTCACCCAAATCACCGTAATTGTTCTCGAACCTGACTGTGCTGCAAACTTCTGTTGCTGCAGCGCCTGCATTGTTCGCGAGCCAAGCATTGAATTCATCCCACATTGCCGGTCCGCATTCCGCGGTTCCATTGACTGGATTGACTGTGAAGGTTGGCGCCGTGGTGTCTTCAACTGTAAAGGTGGCCTGAGTAACGGATGTATTTCCGCATTCATCTTCCGCGGTGAACACCACTGATACGGAACTGGTTGCTCCGCAAGTAAGTGCCATGGTTTGGAAGTCATTGGACCACTCTACCGAACCACATTCATCCGTTGCTGTCGCTCCTGCGTTGTTATCCAACCACGCTTGAATGTCCGCAGTATTCCCGAGCCCATCACATTCCGTGGAGCCATTCGCTGCAGCCGAGGTGATGGTCGGCGGCGTTGTATCCGCTACTTTAAAGACTGCAGTAGTTGTGGCAGAATTGCTGCAATCGTCTGTCGCAGTGAATACGACTTGAACAGAGTCACCAGAGCAAATGGAGCCCATCGAAATGTAATTGTCTGACCAACTT
>CBFHUP010000104.1:0-3360 GCA_965659115.1 uncultured Flavobacteriales bacterium
TGCTCTTCGGCAAACATGATGCGCTCATAGTACAAGGCATAGACCAACAGAAATGCCACGGCGAACCAAAGGTGGCCGATGTACAAAACGATGCCAAGCCACATCAACAGATTGCCCAAATACAGCGGGTGGCGGCACATGGAATACATGCCTTTTGTGTTCAATGACTCCGCGACTTGGCCCTCTTTGGTGTTGCGACCAGAAGTGCCCGCAGGTGTAAACCCAACGCACAATCCCCTCACCTTCTGACCGGCCATTCCCACGGCCAGGCAAACCAAAGGCCACACCCACGTCGCATCCGGCGAAGGCGACATCACCGCCCATGAAACATCGCCAAACAGCACCACCGGCACCGCGCCGAAGAACAACAGCAAGGGCAGAAAGCTCCGCCAGCGGAACAGCCAATTCCCTGACCGGTCCATTTCCTCAATCAATGCCATCAGTCAAAAATGGGTTGGTTCCAACGCTTCAATGAATCGGTGGCGACAATGCCGGACAAGACCTCTACGGTCAATCCATCGGAAAGTCCAAGCTCCACGTCGCGGCGTTCAAATTGCTGCGGCCCCACCTGGACCTCCACAAACGGCTTGGGGCCCTCGTATTGAACCAAGGCCTCGCTCAAGGCCAGCACCTGCTTGCGCTGATCGAGCACCACATCGGCATTGGCACTGAAGCCCGCACGAATGAAGTCTCCTTCCGCCAAGGTCACGGCCGCTCGAATCTCGAACTGCACGGCGCCGTTGTCTGGCACACCCTTGGGTGAGATGTATTCCAACGTGGCATCGAACTTCTTGCCGGGCATGGCCCCAATGGACAAGATCAATGGAATTCCCACCCGCAAGTTTTCGATTTCACTTTCATCGATTTGACCACGGAAGATCAAGTCCGTCATGTCAGCCACACTGGAGATGGTCGTGCCCTCATTGAAGGTGTTGGCTTGAATGACCTGGTTGCCCACTTCGACAGGCACATCGAGCACCATGCCGTCGACAGTGCTGGTGATCATGGTATTGGATGCTTCACCTGCGCGGCTGGCAGCCCCTTCTTTCACAATGCGCAAGTTGTCTTCCGAAGCCAGCTTCTCTTCTTGGGCCTGGAGGTAGGCCGTTTCCGATTGCTGGAAATCTTGCTGAGATACGACTCCCGAAGCCAACAAAGACTTTTGGCGCTCAAAGTCACGCCGGCTGTTTTCCAGCGAAATGCGGCTGCGTTCCACCCGGCTTTGGGCAGAGGCCAATGCCGCCATATCGGGCACCACACGCACACGGGCCAAGACGGCTCCGGCCGTGACCGTATCTCCGGCTTCCACAAACAACGCATCCACGATGCCGCTGATTTGCGGTTTGATGAGGATTTCTTTGCGGGGCCCAATCGTGCCCGAACTCACCGACTTCTTGATGATGTCGGCGATGCGCGGTGCTTCCACACCATATCGAGCCTCGGGCGCCTGTTCCTTTTTGTACAGGTGATTCAAAGTGTAGCCAGCCCCAGCGAGGACCAACAGGACAAAGACGAGGAGGAGCGTAACGCGGCCTTTCTTCATGTTTCTAATTCAATCATCCTTCTGAGCGCAGGGCTTCCACTGGCTTGATGGCCAATGCCCGGATCGCAGGCAGGACGCCCGCGAAGATGGCCATCCCAAGCAGGATGCACAACACCGTCAGAACAGTTCCAAAATCAATTTCCGGGTGGCGGAAAACCCCAGCATCGCCGCCCCCTTCGAGGTAGCCATCTACCGCCTCCAAAAGTCCAACGCCCAATACCATCCCCACCAATCCGGCGAGCAATGTGAGAAACAGCGTCTCCCCAACGATTTGCTGAAGAATCCGAGTTGGGGTGGCCCCCAAGCTTCGACGAATCCCGAGTTCCTTGGTGCGCTCCTTGATCGAGATCAACATGATGTTGGTGATGCCAATCACCCCGGCCAACAGCGCCAAGGAGCCAAAGAGCAACGAAATCAAGCGCATGCCAGAAAACAGCAATTCTGCTTTTTGGAACTCCTCCGCCATGGACCAAGATCCAATGGCCCGGGGATCGTCTGGGTGAATGCTCAAGCGCGACTTCATGAGCTGTTTGGTCGCTTCCTCCGCCTCTTCTGCATCCACGCCATCCTTGATGAGCATGGACAACCACCCCACCCTGCCTCGGGTATTGAAAGATTTGGCAAACGTGGAAAAAGGAATGTAGATGCTCTCTGCATCGTTTTGGGCGTCCTCGTCATTCCCTTTGGGCGTGTAGACCCCCACCACCCTAAATATGACCCCTTGGATCTGAATGGTTTCGCCCAAAGCCTCCTCCCCCAATTCGAACAGGATCTCCTTCACGCGGCTACCAATCACACACACTTTGCGCTCTTGTTCCAAGTCTCCTTCATTGAGAAAGCGGCCCTCGGTGATGTTCATGGGCTTCACCTCAGGGTATTCGGCGATGGCCCCGTGTACATCAAACGCACCGCTCTCTTTGCCCCTGAGGACGTTGTTGGTGCCGCGGTAACCTCCGAGTTGAATTTCAGGACACACCAAGTCTAAGTGCTGCGTATTGGCTTGAAGCCAATGGACATCGTCGATGTCCATTTCCACATAGCGGCCCCGCTGGTATCCTTTGTACGGAAGGCTTGTGCTCATGGTCCAAGCAAACATGCTGTTGGACACATCGCTGCCCATGTCGGCCTTGACCCCATTCTCCAATCCTTGAGCGGCACCCACCGTAATGATGATCATAAACAGCCCCCATCCCACGCCAAGCGCAGAGAGAAAGGCACGCAAGGGATTGCGCACGACCACCTGGACGAGCTCCGTCAATCGGTCGCGGTCCAGCCCCATCATTCGTAGCGGAGGGCTTCAATGGGACGAATGCGCACAGCGCGCAAGGCGGGCACCAAACCAGAAATGGCACCGGCCACCACCAGCACCACCAAAGCCGTGAGGGTCACCCTCAAATTGACTTCAGGATTGGCGAAGTAGTCATGTTGGGCATAGGGAGCCACCACGTTCAATGTGGCCACGCCGGCAATCAATCCCAACGACCCGGAAATCAGCGTCAGCGAAATGGCTTCGATCACAATCAAGGAAAGGATGCTCCCCGAAGTGGCGCCAAGGGCTTTACGCACGCCAATTTCTACCGTGCGCTCCTTCACCACGATGGCCATGATGTTGGCCACACCGATGGCCCCTGCCAAAAGCGTGAACCCTCCAATGATCCAAATGAACAACCGAATCCCCGTGAAGATGCGTTCAAACATGGCATACTCCTCTTGGTTGTCGCGTACCCGAACCGCGCGTTGATCGTCGGGGTGAACAGAATGCCTCAGTCGCAAGTCACCGTCAACGGCCTCGACCATGGCCGTGGACCCTTCCAGGT
>CBFHUP010000105.1:0-3322 GCA_965659115.1 uncultured Flavobacteriales bacterium
GTGGCCTTGTAGCATGAAGAAACGCACCGTCATGGGCGAATACCCCTTTTCGAGCAATTTGTGGTTGCCCGTGATCAATTCGTCTGGGGTGAAACCGTTGCCTTCTGACTTGGACATTTTGCGTCCATTCACGGTGAGCATGTTGCCGTGAATCCAATAACGCACAGGGTCCTCAGGACCATGAGCGCCCATGTTCTGGGCAATCTCACATTCGTGGTGCGGGAATTTCAAGTCCATTCCGCCACCGTGGATGTCAAAGGTTTTGCCCAAGTACTTGGTGCTCATAACGGAGCACTCCAAATGCCATCCGGGAAACCCTTCGCTCCATGGCGAAGGCCAATGCATCAAGTGGCTCGAATCCGCCTTCTTCCAGAGGGCAAAATCCAGTGGGTCACGCTTTTCATCTTGACCGTCCAGTGCCCGTGATTGGTTCTGTAGCTCGTCAATCTTCCGCCCACTTAGTGCGCCATAGTCGTGCGTTTTGGCATACTTGCGGACGTCGAAGTAAACGCTGCCATTCGCTTCGTAGGCGAACCCGTTGTCCATGATGTTTTGGATCATGCCAATCTGCTCCACAATGTGGCCAGTGGCGGTGGGTTCAATGGACGGCGGAAGGATGCGGAAGATGCGCATCACATCGTGGAAGTCATTGGTGTAGCGCTGCACCACTTCCATGGGCTCTAAGTTTTCGAGCCTGGCCTTCTTGCCGATTTTGTCTTCGCCATCGTCTGTATCGCCGGTGAGGTGTCCAACATCGGTGATGTTCCGCACATAGCGCACCTTGTATCCCAGGTGCAGCAGGTAGCGGTAGACAATGTCAAAAGTCAGGAACGTGCGAACGTTCCCCAGGTGCACATTGCTGTATACCGTAGGCCCACAGACATACATGCCGACGTATGGGGGGTTATAGGGGGCAAAGCGTTCCTTTTCTCGAGAAAGAGAATTGCCGATGTGCAGGCCTTCAGCGAATGGAGACAGCGGGCGATCGGCAGGCGTTGAGTGGGAATCCATAGGGACCGAATTGAGTGGGGTTCCGGGTGCAAATATCGCAAAGCAAAGACCGGCCCACACGCATTCGGTGGACCGGTCTTCTTGGTCAAGTGGGCCGGACGCACCGGCCTCAAGGCATCAAGCAGTATATCGGGTGCTCATTGGGCGCGCTGAACGATGCGGCCTGAGCGGTATGTGGTGCGGCTGAGCACGCGGCCTTCGCGGTCAAGGCGGACGAGATCGCCCTCTTCTTGACCATCGCGGAGGTCCACGAGCATTTCAAGTTGTCCGTTGTCGTGGAAGTAGCGCTGTTGTCCTTGGGCCACTCCCATTTTGTCAAAAGTGAGCATCTGTTGAATGGTTCCATTGGGCCAAAACCGGCGCAGATGTCCGACGTTGACGCCCTGCTCCCAGCGGCCTTCCTCAGTGAGCAAACCATCTTCCGAGTAGACCTTGTAGTCTCCAAACGGGGTGTCGTTGTGGTAATGGATTTCTGAACGCACCGCGCCGTTGGCATGGTAACGTTGCCACAAACCTTCACGGCGGCCATCGATCAGGTCCCCTTCTTCGAAGACGGCGTGGGCAGGAAAGTCATCTATTCCAGCATCCAGTCCCGTGATCACCACATGCTCGGGTTGAGAGGGGTCCTCGGTCAATGGGGTGGCAACATTTGCAAAGCCACCAATGATCGGTGAGACCATCAGGGATACCAGCAAGAGAAGCGAATCGAATTTCATGGGGCGTTCAGTTGTGACGCTCCCAATACGCTTGGTCCTTCCCCAAGGTTTCAGTCCGAAGGGAATTCGAAGAAAAAAGTGAAGGTTATTGGGCCACCGAGCGGACGGCTCTGGCGTTGATCATGGAGCGGACAAGCCCGGAAAGGCCAATTTTCGGTGACCAGCCCCAGTCTTCTCTGGCCATGTCATCGTTGAGCATGTCAGGCCATCCTGCGGCGATGTTTTGCCTGAAATCAGGGGCATACCTTGCTTGAAACGCAGGAACGTGACGGCGGATTTCCGCAAACAGTTCCTCAGGGGCAAAGGACATGGCGTTGATGTTGTAGGCCTCGGTGCACCTCAAGGATACCCGCGGAGCCGACAATATGTGCAACGCCGCGGCCACTGCATCGTCCATGTGCATCATGGGCAGCTTTTCATCGGCCTTCAGGAAGCAGGTGTATGGGGCGGTTCCATCGAGGTGGTCAAACACTTCAACGGCATAATCTGTGGTTCCTCCTCCAGGAGGCGCCAATGTGCCAATCAGACCGGGATACCGCACACTCCTTACATCTACGCCTCGGTGTTGATGGTACCAAGAACACCAATGCTCCCCCACATTTTTGCTGATGCCATAGACCGTACTGGGCAACCGGTATGCCGATTGCGCAGCCACGGGGCCAGAACCTGGTCCAAACACGGCAATGGAGCTGGGCCAAAAGACCTGACGGATGCCCTCCATTTCGGCAGCGAGGTCCAATACATGGAGCAGGCCTTTCATATTGAGGTCCCACGCCCATTGCGGTTCTTGCTCCCCCCGGGCGCTCAGCGCAGCAGCGAGGTGATAAACATGGGTCACTCGATGTGTTCCGAAAGCGGCAGAAAGGGCAGCTTGATCGCGGACATCCACTTTTTCAAAGGGCAATCCAAGCAAAGCAGAGAAGGAGGGGGCCTTGATGTCAAGCAGTACCACCCGCTCACCGGCGTTGTGGAGGGCGACCGCCAACTCTGTCCCGAGTTGTCCCGAGGCACCAATGATGCAATGCACGTCCTGAGGCATGGAGCAAATATGGGGAGGATGTAGCTTGCAAAGCGAACCGTTATAAGCCGGGACCCACAATATGGAATTCGACTACGAACTGCCCGAAAACCGGATAGCCAAGCACCCCCCGGCCCGCCGTGAGGATGCCCGATTGCTGCACCTCAATGCCCGAGGAGAATGGGAAGACCGCGCGATTGTCGGCCTTCCTGATTTGGTTCCCGCCGGCGGTCAGATTTGGGTCAACGAAACCCGTGTCCTTCACGCCAGGCTGATGGCCGTGAAACCCACGGGAGGAGCATTGGAATTGTTGCTGTTGGAACCGGCCCACATACCAGTGGAACAAGCGCTCACTGCGCAATCTCCTGTAGTGTGGAATGCCCTGGTAGGGGGTGCCAAAAAATGGAAGTCTGGCCCCTTGTCCATTCCTGACAGTGGGGTAGAACTGACCGTGGAGCGCGATGGTGAATCCTTGAAGTTTGATTGGAAGGGGGGAGAGGACTTTGGCACGGTACTCGATCGCTTGGGACGCATACCGTTGCCTCCCTATATGCGGCGGGCTGCAGGAACTGAAGAT
>CBFHUP010000106.1:0-3272 GCA_965659115.1 uncultured Flavobacteriales bacterium
TGGGTTGCGACTGTGTCGAAGTGGTGCCATCCCCGAAGTTCCAATTGTAGCTGGCCCCGGGCTGCGGAGTGAGGTCGAATTCAATCCCCTCGGAACCACATATTCCGTCTTGCACCACGGTGAAGGATGCTCCGGGTGAGCTGTCGATGTTCAGGTCAATCTCGAATTCACAAGAATCTGGTATTCCTCCCGGCCCCGGTGGGTCTTCAAACGTGAACAGCAGTGTCCACGCCCCAGCTTCCGTTCCTGCATTGAAGGGAAAAGGGGCTTCCGGTCCGAGTGCCGTGGTGTCTCCCGAAGGACTGATCCAGAGTCCCTCTGCCAGATCGGCGTCATTGCCTCCCGGGTCATACCAATCGAACCACTCTACGCTTTCCGGCTCCCCCGAGCAGATCTCGAGCGCCTCTGGTACATCAAAGTCGTTGTTGCTGCCGCAGTTCTGCGCCATTGCTGGCAACAGCGGAGCATGGAGCAACAAGAGCGGTATGAAATGACGCAGGGACAAGCCGATTGGATGAACCCGCAATTTACAAATTACCCGCCGGCATCATGGGATTACCCCACTGCCATTCCATGCTCCAGTTCGCGGGTGTTCAATCCCCTCACTGCGAGCAGCCCTCGCTGGCAAAAGGGTCGTAGCATAATCCTGAGAAGACCCAGCCGCCTAGGTCGTCGGATCGGTACCATGCGTCGCGGCGGATTTGCACGAGGTCCTTGGGTACGATGACACGCACCAGGGAACCACGGTCGTCCTTTACATCGGCAAAGTAGAAGGTGCCGCCGTCTTTGATGTTCTCGAGCTTGTAGTTCGCAGCTTTCCGCAAGGGTGCCCCCTCATCTGTCCGATTCAACTCTGCGGCCTCTCGCAACAAATAGACGGGCTCGGACAATTCCTGTACCTCGTGTACGTCGAAGGAACGTTCTCCGTCGACGGTTGTGACCACGTCGCCCGATGGCGGTGATTGACGGACGTTGACATTTTTCTTTCCCTCCAGGATGTGCGTTTCGAAGAGTGCTTCGGACAGGGCTTCTTGTTCGGGGGCTGCTCCAACGGATGGGGCATCCGGCGAGACCGGAGAAGGCAAGGTGCGGCCTATGATGAAACCGGGGTCGTTGTCATTGTTCGGCACTGCGCGAAAGCGATCGTCATCGATTTGATAAAGCAGGAGAAGAGGTTCGCTTCCGTTCCCATCGTCAAACGCCAACTTGAAGCTGTTGAGCCCGTCAGGTCCTATGTCGTGGTTCAGGAATTCCCCCGTGTAGGAATAGCTTTTGCGGTCGTCATCCATCGTTGTTTGGGTCATTCGACAGGATTGGGGTCCCAGTGTGATGACGTGCTCAACGGAGGGAATCCGAATGGTGTTCCCCGCAATGTGGATGACTTCGCCGCGGTCGTTCTTCATGTCATAGGAGGGTTGGACGCCTTCGTATATGCCGACCCACGGCGGTGCATACGGATCCGCTTCCAACAGGGATTGGGTGCATTGTGTCTTGATTTCGGGAAGGGTTCCTGCCGATTGGATGCCGGTGCCTCCGGAAGATTGCAAACCAAACATGACTTCTTTGGCATTCATGAGGAATTGCAGGTCTTCGGAAATCACGTAGAAGGAGGCATTCCCCAGCAAGTCCACGGAGATGAAGTTGTCTCCGACGATGGACCAACTGCCATCGAACGCCATGTCGGGTTCACCCGAGGGACTGCCCATGTAAGCTTCGATGTGGTATTTGCCTCCCTCTGAGAATTCGGCGACTGAGGTAACCATGCCTTCCCTCGACTGCCAAGTGGTTCCGGTGAAGAGCTCAGTGACCGTCGCGCGGTAACAAACGCCCACATCACCCAAGGGGTCCGTCTCTGTTTGCGCCTTTACGGGCAGGGCAATCAGGAGGAGAAGTGGCGCGGCAAAAAAAGGACGCAAGGGATACATTTTCAGCAAGTTGATGTGATTGGGTAATGTTCTCGTAGGTGTCGGATCTCAGGGTCAGGGCAAGGCGGCCAAAAGCCCCATCAAGGGACCGACATAGGTGAAATCATACCCATCCGTTGTGGACTGCATGGGTGACATGTCGAGGATGGCGGCGATGGTGGGTTCCACATCGTGAAATTCCAACGCAAGCGTCTCGATTCTCATATCCGTGGGCTCCATGGAGTCCATCGTCAGGTCCAAATTCAATGTGCCCCCGGTCAAGTTGCTTTCGAATGAGGCGTCCGCGACGAGGCTTTTTCCAGAGAAATTGAACCGGTGATCCAGCGAGGAAATGGAGAGGCGGTCACTTGGGAAATCGGACTTGCGCAATTCCCGCCCTTCGATTTCTGCATTCTTCAGATTCAGTTCCCACTCCATCGCCATACCGGTCATGAACAGGTCTTCCCAATCCTCATCCTCTATGGCTTCGACGGGGAATGTGCCCGACATGGTGAGCGCGGCCTGTCCGAGGCGAATTTTCCCGTCATCTCCCACGGGGAAGAGCAGGTCATTGATTTCCATTTCGAGGCGCTCCAGTTTTTGTTCGTCGCCCTTGATGAGCATCTCCACTTTGCCATAGTCGGGGGAGTCCATGCGCATGGTCACTTCGCCTTTGTCGTTCTCCTTGTCTAGGGTCATTCCCACCTCATCGAGTCTGAGCAGCGCACTGGGCAGGTTCAAATCGCGGGTCATCTCTCGGTTGCGGATGGTCCAACCTCTACCTCCGACTTCGATGCTCACGTCCCGCTGCTGCATCAACTCCATGGCCCAAGTCTCCGGATCCCGTTGTAGCGTCTTGATGTCAATCAACGCATCGATGACCAGGTCGCCCACCTCCAGAGAGATACGTTCGTCACCTTCCCCGGCGGCGAAGTTCGCTACGTGTAGGGTCAGGCCGTGAAGGAAATCCGGTGTGCCTTTTGCCGCGGCGAGCAGGTCCTCCAAGGTGGACTGCACGGAAACGATTTGGGCACTCACTTCACCGTTCTCTGATTCGATGTTGCGAAAGGTGAGGATTCCCGCAGCGGGATTGACTTCGAGCTCCTCGTATTCGATCCCAACCTCTTCTAATTTTGGCGTGAGGATGGCGTTGATTTCTTCCGCTGCCTTGTCGGCCGCGAGCTTGTTGACGAAGTAAAATCCGGCTCCCAGCAAGAGGAGCACGACAGCGGCAATGGTGATGCGTTTCATGTTAGGTTTGGCAAGTTGTGAAAGCGCCTTCAGGCGAATGCGACAAGATAGCTTTCTGATGAACGCGCTCCCAAGCGCTTTCCCCGCGTTGGCTTTTTCCTCGATGTGTCCCAGTCT
>CBFHUP010000107.1:0-3119 GCA_965659115.1 uncultured Flavobacteriales bacterium
GTCGGAGAGCCTGTGATGGGCAATATGGAGGTGTCAGAAATGGCAGAATGGGGGATGTCGAGGCCCGCCGGAACGACCGTGACGATGGGAGCACCGCCGTCAGCGCGCTCGAGTTCACCGCCGGCCATGCCCGTGCCGTTCAATCGGAGGGCGACATGGTGTTCGTCGCGTGCCAGGTCGAAGGCGTCGAAGGCGAAATCGGAGGGGCCATCCGATGAGGACATGGGCCGAAGCCGAATGCCTGTGACGTCCGGCCCGAGATCGGGATTGGCATCAAAAAATGGGGGCGTTTCCGGGACAGCACCAGTATGGAGTGCGGTGAGTTCCAGGTCCGTGAGCGCCCGGCTCCAAATGCCGACTTCGTCCAGGTACCCGTTGAAGATTTCTGCTCCGCCGCCGGCAAATGATCCGAACCGTAAATGGTCAGGGAAAAAGGAGGGGGTGGCGCTGCCGAGGGTGGCGGAATATTCGGTTTGGTCATCCACGATCATCTCGACGACCAGTCCGGATTTGCGGATTACCAGGTGGTGCCATTCGGAATCGACAAATGTGCTGGAGCTCGGGCCAGCGTAGGCGTATGTCCAGCTGCTACCGTTGCCGTAAAACAATGACAATTTCTGCAGAGTTGTAGGGAAGTTTAAGTTGGAACTGATGCCATGGTGGGGGGATGTGTTGAAGAAGGTCTGTAGGCCTTGGGAGGGATCCAGTGTGCGGTACCAAAATGAAATGGTGAACTCCGCTGCGCCCAAGTTCAGGTTGTTGATGACCACATCTTGGTAGGCGGTGGGCGCAGAGAAGTCCGCACACCCCCCAATGGCGCCATGGCGGTCCACAGCCGGGGCGTTGGTGCCCTGATTCCACCCGTTGACGGAGAGGTCGGTCCAGATCCCGTTGTCCAAAGGGTAGAAGGCCACCAAGGCATCGTCGGATGGGACGTGGCCAGGAATTTGTGCCGTGGCGGGCAGGACTAGGGAGAGCATGGCCAGCAACAGACCGATGAGGGCAATTCCTGAGGTGGTTGCTAGCTTGGAATCGGTGACGTAGTGGGCGGTGTTGGCGCCCGTTGAGGAGCACGTCGCGGTGAAAGAAGGCATCAGCATAAGGTTGCCTCCAAGCTAAATCGGATGGTGCCTCAGTGCGAAAAACGTAGGTCAATAAGTCCAAGGGTCTCGGGATTATTCAGCTTGGATATCCCAATAATTAAACTTGTCTTTTTGTTATACTCTAAGCATTGGATTGGGCCTTGAAATTGGGAGCAGATAATGTGCGCTTCGAATCAACGAAAGGCACATCCGGTGGCTTTCGGCGGTCTTGCGCCGTCAATTTCGACGCTGGGTGACCGCTTCCTTGAGGACCCTTCGGTAGGTGCGGCTGACCGTAAATACCTCGTGCCCGAGGTGTACCTGTTCCGTTTCAAGTCTGGTGACGAAGGCGGTGTTGACGGCCTGGCTCCGGTGGATCCTCAGGATGCCGTGTTCTGCCATTTCATCTGCGAGTTCTCCCAAGGGCTTTCTGGTAATCCGCACACCCTCGACGGTATGGATTTCGGTGTAGACGCGGTCGCTTTTGAGGTGTCGGATGTCTCGGATGTCCACGCGTTCCCATTCGCCGCCCACATTGATGAAGATGTGCGCGGCCTCCTTCGCTGGCTTGCGCAGTTTCATGGTGGGTTGGAATGGGCCGGTGACTGTAGGCTCCGAGGTGGATTTTCTGGCCGCGACTAGGGTGAGGGCGGCTTTCAATTCTGCCCTTCTGAAAGGTTTGACCAGATAACCACTGGGGTGGGTTTCGGCCACCTCTTTCAATGTTCTGTCATCGGAGTAGGCCGTGAGGTATATGTAAGGAATGTGGCGTTCCGCATCGAGGTGGTGTGCAAGGTCAATGCCGCTTTCGCCGCGCTGCAGGTGAATGTCCAGCATGACGACATCGATGGGGTTGTGGTCGAGCAAATGATGGGCGCGGTCGAGGTTGCGCACGGGAGGCAATGGGGTGTGCCCGAGTTTCCGGAGTTGCACGTGAAGGCCCTCACCGATGACGGCGTCGTCCTCTACAATCATGATGCACAGCCCCTTGCTCATGGTCCAATATCCTTGTTGCCCGGTGGCGGATCCTCTTTTCGTGAAACGCTGCTCCCTGTCGCCTGTTTTGTGTTGCGAAACGCACAGCTGATGTTGAATTTCCACGTGGCACGGTTTTCAGGATCGAGTTCCAATTGGCCTTCAAGTTGTGCGGTGAGGTTGCGTATGAGCTTGATTCCGAGTGTGTCCTCCATTGCGGGGTCCAATGACGAAGGCAGTCCTGGTCCATTGTCAGAATACCGGAGTTGGATGCGGTCTTCTGGCAGGGCCTCCCAATGCACACCGATGCACAATGGGTTCGCAGTGGATCTGCCGTGTCGCAGGCTGTTGGTGACGAGTTCGTTGAGCAGCAGGCCGAAGGACTGGGCACATTCAATGTCGAACAGGACTTCATCTCCTTGGATGTCCCATTGGACATGGTCGCGTTCATCGACGAGGCCATCCTGCACATGGGCAGCGTATTCATGGATGAAGTCGGCCAATTTGACCTCTCGCGCCGTTGCGTCGAGATAGAGGTGCTTGTGGATCAAAGCGATGGACTCCAAGCGCAACCTGCCTGTGGCCAGGGCTTCCTGGACGACAGGAAGCCGCTCTTGGTCGGCCTGCAGCTCCATGAGGTCGCCCATGATTTGCAGGTTGTTCTTGACCCTGTGGTGCAATTCCTTCAAGTAGGTGTCTTTGGCTTCGAGTGCATCATTGAGGCGGTGTGTGCGTTGGGAAACCATGGATTCGAGCATGAGGTTCCGTGCCGTGAGCGATTTTACACGCAAGGCGACCAAGCCCCCGAGGATGAGCAGGGAGGCGAGTATGGCGAGTGCGATGCGCAGTGGATCCTGGTACCACGGTGCTTCTACGGTCACTGAGATGGTGCGCTGAATCTTGCCCCAAGGCTCGCCCCGTCTGCGGGCCTGCACCTGTACCTCGGTGGCTCCCGGCGGCGTTCCCGAGAGGTTGATCGCACTGCCTTCCATGCTGATCCAATCCGTGGGCTCATCCTCTTCATGCCAGGTGCGGTATCGGAATTCGCGGGGCAGCCGGGAG
>CBFHUP010000108.1:0-3019 GCA_965659115.1 uncultured Flavobacteriales bacterium
CCATAAAAAGTGGATTGATATACGGCGTCCGGTTGTCGATCCGTGATGTTCCCCTTTACCAATGCGACAGAATTCGACCACAGCTCCATCTCCAATGCCGACCGCCAAGCCATCCGCGATTGTTGCGCCACGTTGGACTTCAACTGATCCCTTCGGGGTTGAGGGAGTTCGGTTTTTGTCCTGCTGGCTCCACGTTGGCGGCAATGCTATTCAACCTTGTGAGCCGTTATCGTTTCAACAACTTGAAGGTTGTCGGGTTGGTGTTGTTGAAGATGGTCAAATAGTACATCCCTGAGCCTAACTCAGGCATCTGTACAGCACCTGAACACCTGCCTTCAACCACAGTTCGTCCCAAGCAGTCACGCAGGATGAAGTGTTCATTGCCCGTCAGATGCTCGAGGAAAATTTCATCTGAAAACGGATTTGGGTAGATGGCATATCCTGTTTCGGAAAGGTGCTCCTCAGTGATGGTCGAGAGCGTGCAGGAGCTCACCTCAATTTCGCTGTACGCGTTGGGGTCTTGGTTTGGATCTTCCACCGTGTTGGCCACCATTGAAACTTGAACGATTTCATCAGGGGTAGAAAAGCAGAGCTGGTGAAAGTTGTCGTTGTCATTGATGTCTGCGATAGAAATCGGGACATGGGGGATGAGAACGCCAGCACTGTCAGAATACCCTACATAGTACTGAAACAAGTCAGATTCGGAATCCCCGCTATTGTAGGGTGTCACGCCACCATTCCAGGCCACTTGAATCGTTTGTGTTCCTGAACTGCATTCGTTCAGATTGCCATCGATTCTCTGGGCGAAGAACAAGCTGGGGCCATCATCAAGCGAAACGACATTCGTGGTGGTGAGTCCGTTGAGGTTGATGATTTCTGAACACGCGGACTCTCCGGAGAACGTATCCGTTGTAAACAGATCCCCTACAATTCTGACTTCAACCGGTGGATTGGTGACAGCGGTGCCGAATTCCCCCAACAGAAGCACCGTTCGGTTTTCTCCGTCTTCATCCGCTGGAGCCAAGAATACACAGCCAGGAGTGTGCGCATTGCCAAGGCCATCGACAACTTCAAAATCAGCTTCCGATAAACTGGAAGGGTCTAATGGGAATCTGAAATTCACAGGCATGCCATCCAGCAGGCTTCCTGGTTGATTGCACATCAGACCGGGCAGTGCATTGTCAAGTCCAAAAAATGCCGACACAAGCGTGTCTTGCGGTTGGGCGATTACTACGGGAGAAATGAACAGCCCAGCGACAAGGGCAAACAAGGCTGAAGAGGCCTGGTGGTGAATAGCCGTCATGTTAGGTGAGACAACGAACAGTGGGGCGTCAGGTTTAATTTTTCGTTGAAACTGTTGTTCGTTGAGCGCAAGCGTTGATGGGTCTCAGGACTGTATGCACAGGGGGATTTGCTTTGTGCAGCCGTTGGAACAAAGTTTCACTCGAAATAGAAAATGGCCTCTACGGTCACGTCGAGTTCACGGGAGAGTTTCATCGCCAGTTCGAGGCTCGGCTTGTACCGATACCGTTCGATGGAGATGATGGTCTGTCGGCTGACGCCAACCCGATTCCCCAATTCTTCCTGGGTGTAGCCGGACGTTGTCCGGAGTGCCTTGAGGTGGTTC
The DNA here is from genome assembly GCA_965659115.1 of uncultured Flavobacteriales bacterium. Taxonomy (GTDB): domain Bacteria; phylum Bacteroidota; class Bacteroidia; order Flavobacteriales_D; family Sanyastnellaceae; genus UBA8752. The sequence continues at coordinate 1,628 of CBFHUP010000108.1, forward strand.
TTCAAGGCCATGTGTCAGAGTGTTCTGTGCAAGTAGAGCTGGTAGGTGGACTTGGTCAAGGAAACCGCAAGGAGTAAGGCCAGTATGGTGAAGAGGAGGTGGCCATTGTACTGGGGTGCGGTTCGAATGAGGAGTCCGACCCCGATGAACAGGGCCAGTTCGTAGAGGATGTAGCCTGCCTTGTAGGCTTTCGCTTGGATGAGGTCGCCCCGCTCGTCTTCGGTGATTTCGTGTTTGCGGGCGAGTTCCAATGCGCCATGGGTTACCGAGAAAAAGACGACGGTGTAGATGAGGATTTGGATGCCGGGGCCAACGAGGTCTTCCCAAATCAGGTGGGTTCCGCGTGCATGAAAGAAGAACGGCAGGAAGACGAAGGCAAATGTGATGGAATACACCATCTCGATGCCGATGGAGAGTTCGGTCTTAGAGAGCTGCATGGCCAGGTTGTTCCGGTTTCAGGGTCAGGATGACGAGGACGGCCAGCCGGGAGAGGGCAAACGTGAGGAGTCCAAATACCAAGGACAGCAGGGAGACGCGCAGTCCGCCCGCCAAGATGGAGGGGGCAACGGCTCCGGCCTGTGAGATGAACTCGAGTGCGGAGATCAGCCCGATGAGGGTGCCGCCGGCGCCCAGTGCCAGGGCGATTGCACCACTGGTTTGGATCTTCCGGAGTGCGGCGTTTCTGTTTGGGTCGGGCTGCATGAAGGCCGCAATGGTATGGAACGCGACCACCAGCAGGAAGATGAGGATGAGGGACATGAACAGAGCTCCTCCTTCGAAGAAGAGCTGAATGAGGGAGGTTCCGATGAGCCCGAGAAGGATGGCCATGAGTTTGATGGATTTGGATGTCATTGAACCAAATGTAAAGTAAGCTTTACAAATAGGCGCGATTCATTGCCAAGCCATCCGGGATTGGTTCGTCACGTTGGACTTCAACTGAGGTGGGCTTGGGTTACCTTGGAGGTATGAGGCTGTTCGCGTTTTTGGTGTTGCTGATGCTGTCTATTCAAGGGGCGTTTTCTCAAGGGTGGCGCGGAGTGGATGTGTCTTTTTTGAGTGAAATGGAGGGGGATGGTGTGGTCTACCGCGACGAAAACGGGGCCGACATCGATGCGCCACGTGAGTGGATGGCCGAGCAGGGCGTGAACCTCGTTCGGCTTCGGGTGTGGCACAACCCTTATCCAAACCTTCGCAACGCTTGGCTGGGTGTCATTCGTGAAGCGGCCAAGTGGGACTCGTTGGGTGTGCCCATTTTGATTGACTATCACTTCAGCGATACTTGGGCTGATCCTGGCCATCAGGAAACACCCGCGGCTTGGGAGGATTCCTCTTTTGAGGAATTACGGGATGCCATGACCTGCTGGTTGCATTGTACGCTGGGGGCATTGAATG
>CBFHUP010000109.1:0-3013 GCA_965659115.1 uncultured Flavobacteriales bacterium
CCCTCATCAACTGGTCTTCCCCGAGATCAAACAAGCGTCGGCCGTCGACAAAGGTTTGCTCGCATTGGGCGTACACCGACAGCGGGTGGTCGGACCACACGACGAGGTCGGCATCTTTACCCGCTTCCAATGACCCCATGCGGTCGTCCAAGTGGAGCAATTTTGCGGGATTCAGGGTCACAAACTTGAGCGCCTCTTCTTCTGGAACGCCGCCATACTTGACCGCCTTGGCGGCCTCTTGGTTCAGGCGGCGGGCCATTTCACGGTCGTCCGAATTAAAGGCCGTCACCACACCGTTCTCCCAAAGCAGCGCGCCGTTGTACGGGATGGCATCCTTGACCTCAAACTTGTATGCCCACCAGTCGCTGAAGCTCGAGCCTCCTGCACCGTGCTCAGCCATCTTGTCGGCGACTTTGTAGCCCTCCAAAATGTGGGTAAAGGTGTTCAAGGTGAAGCCCATGGAGTCGGCCACGTGCATCAGCATGTTGATCTCGTCCTGGCGGTAGCTGTGGCAGGTGACAAACCGCTCGGACTCTATGATTTGCAGCAACGTTTCGAGCTCTAAATCCCGTCGGGGCTTCTTTGGGCCACCACCCTTGCGCAGCACCCGCCGTGGCGTGGCCTTGCGCTTTGCCTCATACCCAGCCCATTCATCCCCGTACTCACGCGCACGGTGGAAGTGGTCGTAATACACCTGCTCCACCCCCATTCTCGTCTGCGGGAAACGCACGGTTTGGTAATCGCCCCAGTTCGATTGCTTTACGTTCTCGCCCAAGGCAAACTTGATAAAAGGGTCTGCCCCTTCGATCAACATCTCGTCTGGCGTTTGTCCCCAACGGTACTTGATGATGCCGCTCTGACCTCCGATCGGATTGGCAGAGCCATGCAAAATCTGACCGGCGGTCACGCCGCCTGCAAGGTGACGGTAGAGGTTCACGTCCTCGCTGTTGACCACCGTTCCAATGCTCACTTCAGCACTTGACGCTTGCGTTCCTTCATTGATTCCGCGGCTGGCTGCAATGTGGGTGTGTTCGTCGAGGATGCCCGGCGTGATGTGCTTTCCAGCAGCGTCGATGCGGGTCAATTTCGGCGCGTTCTTTCCAAACACCACCGCAGGGTCCAAGTCCTGGCCCACCGCAACAATGCGGCCTTTGTGTACCATGACTTCACCCCCCTCGATCTTGCCTGCTTCTCCACAGGTCCACACCGTCGCACCCACAAAGTGCCAGCTTCCCTGTTCGGGCAACTGTGTGCGGCCATAGGCGCTGAACGGATACAGCAAAGGACCAGGCCCAAAGTCCGCATCTTCTGCTTTGTTATCCTTCTTTGCTGTGTCTTCTCCCTGTCCGTCTGAGTCTTTAGTGAGGGCCTCCGCTTCTTGACGGAGTGCCGCCCACTCTACCCATTCGCCATCGGGCCGCTCACCGCGCCCGTCAATGATTCGGCTGCCCTCGTACACATTGCCCACCAGGCGATACGTGCCCTGCGCCTCATCCATCAAGCGCAACACCAGGTCGCGTCCATCCAAACTGACCTTGGCTTTGCCGGCCAAAGAATCCACGTTTTCTTCGGATGTTGCCGCAGGCCACCAGCGGCCGCTCGGGCCCTTGTCTCCCTCCTTGAGCTCAAGCACCAGGTCACGGCCATCCAGATTAAGGCTGTACCGCCCTGCGATGGCCACGCTTTCCAAAGGCTCCATTTCGTGGCGGTGGCCTTGAACCACGTTCCAGTGCAACGTGCTGCCGTCCTCAAAAATGGGGCCGTCGGTCACCAGGAAATTGGCCTCCAAACCGGCGGCCAAACGGCCCACCCTGTCCGAGGCACCGATCATCTCAGCAGGCACGCGGGTCAGCGCATCCAAAGCTTGGTTGGCACCCAGTCCATGGGCCACCGCCTTGCGCACATTGGCGAGAAACTCTCCGCCCTTGCTCACCCCGTTCATCGTCAATGCCATGGGGATGCCCGCCTCGGCGACCTTGGCGGGGTTGTGCGGTGCCCACTCCCAATCCTTCATGTCGGAGAGCGAGACCAGGCGTGTCAGGTAAGGGTCGCTCACGTCGATGGCCTTGGGGAAGTCCACGGGGACGATCAATGCCCCACCCGTGGCGCTGATCTCGTCCAACCGGCGGTAGGACTCACCCCCTCCAAGAAAAGCATACTGTACACCAAACTCATCGCCGACCTTGTCGGCCCGCAACACGTCCAACCAATCACTGGCAGCAAAAAAGTGCGGCAAATCCGAAGCGGCAGAGAAAGCCTCAAGGGAGAGGTTCCGCTCCTCGGGAGCGTCGTATTGACCATACCACTCCGCATCGCAATAGGTTTGACGCAGGAGGGCAATGCTGCCCATAAGGGAACTCGGATAGTTCTGTTTGGACGACCCTTTAGAGAAGCTGTGCCACGCAGCCACAGAGGGCTCCAAAACCGCATCATTGGCGTCCTTTCCCAAAGCAACAAGCGCAGCCGTGCCGCGCACAATGCCATCCTGTCTGTGGGTAACCACCGCTCCAAATCCCCCTTGAAGGTGCGCTTTGGCGGCTTTTTCACTGGGCACAAAAGCCTCAGCTGCACGGTACTCAGGGTGCAACGCGCTGTTCCAGCCCATGGCCGCTTTGGTGTCTTCACGGTCGTAATGAGGCTTGCCGTCCCAACCCGAGCGCTCCCCCTTCTTCAGTCCCCATCCTGTGTAGAGGTCCACAAACGAAGGGTACAGTTCCTTGCCAGACAGGTCATGGCGTACGGCGGGCTCAGCAGACGAATACACCCCTGCTCCAACCGCTTCAATGCGGCCGCGGCGCACCACAAGGTGTCCTTCTGCAATCACCTCATCAGCAGACAAATGAATGCGGGCACCTTCGTATACGTGCAGTTCAATGCGGGCATCCGGCGTCCCATTCACTGGAAAAGTCGAACTGCTTTGCGCTTGGGTAAGGCTCGCTGTGGCCAAAGCCAGCAGCATGCTGGCAACATGGGTGATTCGGGTCATGGTCTAGGAATCGATTCGTGAAGCAAG
>CBFHUP010000110.1:0-3003 GCA_965659115.1 uncultured Flavobacteriales bacterium
TGCCCCACTGGATGGCATGTTCCAACCGATGGGGAGTGGACCGATCTGGAAGATTTCATTTTCGCACAAGGTTTCAATGGAACTGAGGGAACAGCTTTGAAGTCGACCTATGGTTGGTTTCAGGGCGGCAACGGCACGGACGACTTTGGGTTTTTGGCCCTTCCGGGCGGCTACCGCTACGCCAGCAATGGCGCCTTCGCCAATGCCGGCAGCAGCGGCAAATGGTGGAGTTCTTCGCCCAGTGGCGGCAATGCTTGGTACCGGTTCTTGAGCGACTACGGTCCAGACATCGTCCGGGGCAGCAACATTCCACAAGGAGTCGGGTTTTCTGTGCGGTGTCTCAGGGATGCCGACTGAGCGGAGCGAAGGAGCGTTGAACCTTTAAAACTTTGGAGGCCGCAGGCTGACCGGCAGCTCACACCGGATTTCGACCGTGAGGGCGAAATCCGGTTGGCAAGAGTGGATGTTTGAAGTGGGCGAATTGCTGCGGGGCGTGAAGGGGGTCAGGCGATGTCGCGGTGGACGGGGTGGGGCGCGGTGTTGCGCCACTTGCCGCCGGTGAGGTCGGGGATGTTGACGCGGAAGGTGCCGCGGGAGACGGACTCCTCGCCGAGGATGCCCGTGAGGCTCCACAGGGCGCCGTCGTACACGTTCATGTCCAGCGGGAGGCCTTGGTTGAGGCAGCGGATCAAACGGAACATCATCACGAAATCCATGCCGCCGTGCCCCTGTTTGTGGTCGGCGGCGAGGGCTTGGAGCTTGGTCCAGAGTGGGTGGGCGTAGCGGTCGCGCATCTCGGCGGTTTCGGCGTCGTCGAGCCAGCTGTGGCCCCACGAGGGGCCGTGGTCCACATAAAGGCGCGAAGGGTAGCCGTAGTGGGCGGCCTTGGAGCCGACGACCTTGTCGAGGCGGCTGTAGGGGCGGCCGCTGTGGGTGTCGAACTGCAGCATGATGCTCTTGCCACTGGCGGTGCCAATGAGGGTGGTGTTCACATCGCCGCACTTGACGCGCTGGGCCATGTCTTGGAGGGCGCCTTCGTCGGTGGCGGCCAGGGCCTCGCTCAGCGCGGCCTCCTTGGAGCTCATGCTCACCAGGTGGCTCAGGGTATCGCCGCGCAGGATGTCAAAGTACATCGACACTGGGCCAAGGCCGTGGGTGGTGTAGAGGTTGCCGTTGCGGTGCAGGTGGTGCTTCAGGCGCCAGCGGTCTTCGTAGTAGGTGGGGTCGAGCATCATCACGCGCAGGTCGTGCAGGTAGGCGCACTCGGCGTGGGTGAGGGTGCCAAAGACGCCTTCCTTGATCATCTGCATGATCCAAAGCTCCTCGCCGTTGTAGCAGCAGTTCTCCAGCATGATGCAATGGCGCCGGGTCTCCTCGGCGGTTTGGACCAGGTCAATGGTTTCTTGGTAGGTCGTGGCGATGGGCACCTCGCTGGCGGCGTGCAGGCCCTGGCGCATGGCGTGGATGGCCATGGGGGCGTGCCATTCCCAGGGGGTGCAGATCAAGGCCATGTCGGCGATTTCGGTGTTGCATGCCGTTTTCCATGCGCCGTCGCTTCCAGTGAAGACCTGCGGTGCGGTCTTTTGGAATTGGCCAATGCGGGCCTGGGCCTTGTCGATTTTCTCGGGGTTGATGTCGCTGATCGCGGTGATTTCGGCGTGGCCTTCGCCGATGAGCCATTCGAGCATGTCGATGAGGCTCGAACCGCGGTTGCCGAGCCCAATGAGGGCAATGCGCACCTTAGGGATGGCGTCGGTGGCCAGGTCAAATACAGAGCCCTGGAGGTCGGCTTGGGCCACGCGCTCGCCGAGGAAGGCATTGAAGTCTTCGTTGGGCGTTTGCCCCTTGAGTCCGCGGGAGGCCACCAGGCCGCCCAAACCGAGGAGTCCACCCCGGAGGAATTTTCGTCTCTGCATGGCCCCAAATTAGGGAGTGCCAGAATCAATTCAATCCTCCTGGCGGATGATGTTCAAAAGCCTGTCGGGCGTGTTGGCGCAACGCATTGGCATCGCGGCTGGGTTCGATCACGCAAGCAGCATGGGCGCTCAGGGTGATTGGGTCTAAGACGACGACCACAATGGGCAGGTGGGCGGCGGCGGCGGTGCGAAACAAACCTGACTTGAAGGCGCGAAGCTGTCCGTCCTTGGAGCGTGTGCCTTCCGGAAATCCCGCGATCAGCGTGCGGGGATTCAAGGCAGCGGCTTGTCCCCATTTCATCATCGCACTGTGAGAGGCCCTGGGTTGATGCCGATCGATGAAACAGTTCCCGGTGTTGGACAGCAATGTGCCCAATAAGGGCCATTGCCGAATGGCGGCCTTGGCCGTAAACCTGGGCACTGGACCGCAAGCCGACATCAGCAAAGGGATGTCGATCATCGATTGGTGATTGGCTATGACCAAGGCGCCCCCTTCTTGGAGGCGCCGCAACGCTTCCACATCGCCGCTGACGGTCCAAGGACCGGTGATGCGCTGGAGGCCGGGAATCCATTTGTCGTGGACGGCGCTTTGGATGGCATCCTCATTGGTGCTGCCGTGGTTGATCCATGCCCAACACGCGCAACGCACTGTAAGAGTAGAAGCCCGCAATGCCCTCAAGGAGCCGCTCACCCCTTCAAACCGGCTCACTGGGCGTTGATTTGGTTGAGGGCAGATGCGTCCAAAACTTGAGAGGGAGGGTCCAATGCTTCGATGCTGAGACCGCCGATGGCGTGACGGATGAGCCGCAGTGCGGGAAACCCAATGGTGGCGGTCATTTTTCGAACCTGTCGGTTCTTGCCTTCACAGAGTTGGACTTCGATCCAAGTGGTCGGGATGCTGGCCCTGTAGCGGATGGGAGGAGTGCGGTCCCACGGCGCCGTGTAATCAGCGGGCAGGATCCGTGCCCGGGCAGGAAGGGTCGTCCATACCTTGCCCTTGGCCTTGATCTGCATAGGGCGCTCAAAAGCCCGCAAATCCTCTAGGGTTGGCGTGCCTTCGACCTGGACATGATAGGTCTTCCAGATC
>CBFHUP010000111.1:0-2989 GCA_965659115.1 uncultured Flavobacteriales bacterium
AGGCGGTGAGCATGGCGATTTTCTCACCGTTGTGCTTCATTTCCTGCAGCACCTGTGTGGTGATGCGCTTGGCGGAGGCGTGTACAGACATGGTCTTGCAAGTTAAGTCCCGCCACCACGGAAATGGCGGAAGGTGAGGTTCAATCGGGGCGCATCGATTCGCGCCCGCCGAGGGAGGGCATGTTCGTGGTCCAATTGCAGGTGCTCCATGGACAGGAGATCGCCGTGGCCCAAGGGCACGGTCCAAGTTTCTCGGGTGGTGCGGTGTCTGATTTTGAAGTCGCGTTGGGCACCCAGACTCACTGAGGCAATGATGGTGGGGTCGATTTCCCGTTCATTGTCCCGGTGCCAACCCATGGCGTCCTGTCCATTGCGGTAGAGGTTGCACAATATGGCGTCGAACTCCCGGCACTTTAAGGTTCTGGAAATAAGGCTATTGAGGCCCTGAAGGTCAACTGGGATCTGGGCCGAAGGCCAGGCAATAGAGCTGTAGGTATAGGCAGGGCCAAACCAAGCTGTGAGCCTGGGTTCGTCGTAGGTCTTTCCATAGACCGTGATTTGATTTTGCTGCCAAGGGATGCTGGTGGTCCAATTTTCCAGAGATTCAGACTGCAGCAGGCCGGGCCAATGCCGACATCGGGCCACATGCCCACTTTCCAAGGGGGCTTCGATTGGGGTTAGGCTGTCCACGTGAGCGCGATGTAGGCCACATAGGCCAGCACAAACAATCCGCCTTGCCAACGTCCCATTCTCGGAACCTTCAGGCCTCCAAGCAGCGCCAGGGGAATCAAGGCACCTGCGGTGCCCAACATCCACCAAATGTCCCAGCTCAGGACCGACGCTTCTATGGGGAGTGGGGTGATGGTGGCCGTGGTGCCCAGCACCAAAAGCAGGTTAAAGAGGTTGGACCCGACCACATTGCCAATGGCCAGGTCAGACTGGCCGCGCATGGCGGCGATGCCTGATGCCACAAGTTCGGGGACGCTGGTGCCAAAGGCGACAATGGTCAGCCCAACAACGCGGTTGCTTACCCCAAAGTCCAAGGCCATCCTTCTGGCTCCATCCACAAACCCTTCCGAGCCCAAATAAAGTCCGGCCATGCCCAGGATCAACACGCCAACCAGAGCCAGGGGAGACCACGTGGCCCATTGGCTCGCTTCGGTCAATTCCCCATCGTCTTCGTCCTGCTTTTCCTGTCTTTGAGAGCGCCAGTAGAGGTTGCCCAGAAAAGCGGCCATCAAGACCAAGCCCGCGATGCCTTCGTTCCGGGAAATCTCCAGGTCGGCTGCTGCAGCAACAAAAAGCAGGCTCATTCCCACCATGAGGGGGATGTCAAGCCGCATGGCCATGCGGTCCACCACCACTGGGCTCACCAGCGCCGTGAGTCCCAGAATCAAGGCGAGGTTGGCCACATTGGAGCCGATCACATTGCCCACCGACAATCCGGGATTGCCATCCAGGGCTGCCTGAACAGAAGCAAACAGCTCAGGGGCCGATGTTCCCATGCTGACCACGGTAAGCCCAATGATCAGGGGCGGAATGTTGGCCTTTAAGGCCAGGGCGGCTGCCCCGCGGACCAAGAGTTCGCCTCCTCCAACCAAGAGCGCCAGCCCCATGAGCAGTGCCAGGACAGCAGGAATGTGGGCCAACGCGTCCATTTACTGGGCTTGTTCTTGAGGGTTTGTGTCCGCCCCGGCGTCATCGCCCGGCTCCGTTGCGCTGGTGGGCGCTTTTTTGTTGGTGGCTGCTGGTGGCGCGCCATCCGAAGGAACGCCGGTGCTGGAACGCGGCGTTCCTGTTGGGGCGTTCATGGCTTCTTCAAAGCCCTTGGTGGCTGCATTGACAGGGTCTCGGAAAGCGGCAGCACCTTTCCGGATGTCGTCGGTTCCACTCAGGATTTCGCGTTGGATGTCCTGCTGGGCGTCGCGCACCTGACGCATGAACTTCCCCATAGACTGCGCGACGGAAGGCAGGCCCTTGGTGCCAAACAGCAGCAGGTAAATGAGGAGGATGAATACGATTTCTGTCGTGCCCATTGCGCTTCAAAGGTAGCCGTGTCGAAACGGACTTACGGCGGCTGGGGGATGGACCCTGAAAGGCAGCAAAAAGCCCCGCTCGGTGGCGGGGCTTTTCTCAAGTTGTTCTTGCGCGCATTCAGTCTTTGAGACAGCGCACAGAATATCCGTTCCGCTTATCACTGTTGCCCAATTGGAATAAATCACTGGTGTAGGTCAAGCGCCGGTTCACAGCATCGGTGCCATCGAGCGAAGAACTCCACCAGTAGCCGCTGTAGAGAGCAGTCATGAATCTGCCAAAGTCGTCGCGATAGCCGCCCGGAAGGGCCGAAAACCCGAAGTCATCTGTGCCGTTGCCAGCACTGTTCCAACCTGAAGTCGACTTCAAGGCTCTTCCCTCCGTAGAGCCGGTAACCTGGGATGTGATGTAATCCTTCAAATCGTCCCACTCTCCATTGGTCGGGACGTGCCATCCACTCGGGCACAGGCCACGCGCATCGTCCACTGCATACCAATTGTACAAGCGGCCATAGTCCGTCAAGGACTGCGTTTCGTCGCAGGCAGAAGCGTCAGAATCGCCGACACCGCAGTTGCTGCTGCCTTCGCCATACACCGCAGTGGCGCCAGAGGTCGTGTTATACCAATCGAGGTCCGCCAACGTCAAGCCAGCAGCCAAGCCTTGCAAGTTCGCAGGAATGACATCACCATTGCCGTATTTCGTCGTGCGCAGGTTCTCCGCAAACCAGCATTGGCAACCTATCTGGACCACGTCATAACCGTGTCCGTCCATTGAGGGAGAGACGCAGGCCGGGTCCACGACCAGGCATTGACAGCTCCCGTCGTCCGTGTTCGCCGTCGCGTCGTACTCCATGTAAGCCGCATCCGTGCAGCCATAATAGATGCAGGAACCATCATCTGTAACGTAAACTTCTCCATGTTGATAAGGACTCATTGTTCCTGGATCCACATTTAAA
>CBFHUP010000112.1:0-2811 GCA_965659115.1 uncultured Flavobacteriales bacterium
TCCTGTAGTCGTGCTGGACACAACTTGGATTCAGGTCTTTTGAACATCCGAGGTTGTTTCCTTCACGAGATTGTCAAAGATGTAGAATCGCGCCGGCTAATCCGTAGTAAGCGCTGGTTATTTCGTAATCGTTGGCGCCGAGCAGGGTTACTTTTGCGCCATGACTTTTATCCGCAGCATCTCAGGATTTCGGGGCACCATTGGCGGTCCGGAGGAAGACAATCTGACCCCACCTGACATCGTAAAGGCAACACAGGGATACGGGAGCTGGATTCTCAGCGCCCTGAAGTCCGACAGTGGCCGACCGACAGTGGTGGTGGGCCGAGACGCCCGCCCGTCGGGAGATATGGTGCAACGACTGGTCACGGGAACCCTCATGGGCATGGGCATCGATGTGATCGACCTCGGATTGTCCACGACCCCCACCGTTGAAATGGCGGTGATGGGCGAAGGCGCCGATGGGGGGATCATCCTCACAGCCTCTCACAATCCTGTCCAGTGGAATGCATTGAAGTTGTTGGATGCCAGCGGTGCGTTCATCTCTGCAGAAGCGGGAGCAGAAGTCATCAAAAGGTCTGCACAGCCGCATGCTTTTGCTGCCGTCGAGGATTTGGGAACAGTTTCCGCGCACGATGGATGGATCGATGCGCACATACAGGCCATTTTGGATTTGGATCTCGTCGACCGAGATGCGGTGGCCAAGGCGGGTTTCAAAGTGGCGGTTGACGCGGTCAACAGCACCGGAGGAATAGCCGTTCCCAAGTTGCTCCGTGCATTGGGCGTGGAGGAGGTGGTGGAATTGTACTGCGAACCGCATGGTCAATTTCCGCACAACCCAGAGCCTCGGCCGGAGCATCTGACGGTATTGTCAGGGGCAGTGGTGGAACACGGCTGCCATTTGGGCATCACCGTAGACCCTGACGTGGACCGTCTGGCGTTTGTCTCCGAGGACGGCAGCATGTTTGGCGAAGAATACACCTTGGTGGCGGTGGCGGACTACATCCTTTCCCACACGCCGGGTGCCGTCGTGAGCAACTTGAGCTCAACCCGCGCGTTGCGGGATGTCGCCGCATCGCACGGCCAACCTTACACAGCAAGTGCCGTGGGCGAGGTCAATGTGGTCAAAGCCATGGAAGAGACCGGAGCCATCATCGGTGGGGAGGGCAATGGAGGTGTGATTTATCCCACCCTCCACGCGGGCCGCGATGCGCTCGTTGGTATCGCATTGTTCCTGTCTCACCTTGCCCACTGCGGAGGGACGGTGTCGGCCATGCGAAAAGGCTATCCTCACTACGAAATGGTCAAGGCCAAGATCGACCTGGACCCGAAGTGGGACGTGGACCAATTGCTGGCCACTTTTGCCAAGGAGGTGGCCCATCTGACACCTTCCACCATCGATGGCGTCAAATTGGATCTGCCCGAAGGTTGGGTGCACTTGCGGAAATCCAATACTGAACCCATTGTTCGGGTCTATGCCGAAGCGGCCTCACAAGGGGCGGCCATGGGCTTGGTCAACACCTACCGAGACCAGCTTCTGTCCTGTGCTTAATCTGTGGGCGGTATCGACAGACCGGACTGTGTGAACTATTTTCGAGATTGCAACCGAGACAAGACGACCACGCAATGAACGTGTACCTTGATAACGCGGCCACAACGCCCATGCTTCCCGAAGTGGTCGAGGCCATGCTCCCCTACATGAGGGACCATTTCGGAAATCCGTCGTCCACACACCAGTTTGGACGCCGCACCAAAACAGCCATTGAACAGGCCCGCCGGCAAATAGCCGGACAATTGGGGGTAGAACCCCGAACCGTTTGTTTTACCAGTGGAGGCACCGAAGCAGACAACATGGCGCTTCACGCGGGTGTCGATCAACTGGGATGCCGCCGCATTTTGACCTGCGCCACGGAGCACAGCGCTGTTCTGAAAACGGCCCAGCACTTGGGGCAGAGGGAAGGTGTCACTTGCGGCATGCTGGAGCTGGACAGCGATGGGAAAGTAGACCTCATCCGACTCGCAGCTGCCCTTTCTGACGGCGTTCCAACCTTGGTTTCGGTGATGCATGGCAACAACGAAGTCGGCATTCTCCAAGACATCCAAGCCATCGGTCAGTGCTGCTGGGACCACAAGGCCCTTTTTCATTCAGACACGGTCCAAACCATGGGACATTACCCCATGGATTTGGGCAATATGCCCATTGATTTCGCTGCTTGCAGCGCGCACAAGCTTCACGGACCGAAAGGTTCAGGGTTCCTCTACGTCAAAGATGGTCACCGCATCAGCGCCCACATCAAAGGCGGAAGCCAAGAGCGGGCCATGCGGGGTGGCACCGAAAACCTCATTGGGATCATTGGGTTGGCCAAGGCCCTAGAATTGTCCATGACCAATATGGAGTCGCATGCCACGCACATCAGAGGGCTGAAAGCCCAGTTGGTGGAGGGGTTAAGAGATGCTGTTCCCGGAATTCAGTTCAATGCAAATTCCGATCAGAGGGACAGTTTGTACACGGTGCTCAATGCGAGTTTCCCCGCCCACGATAAGAACGGCATGATGCTGTTCCTTTTGGATTTGGAGGGTGTGGCTTGTTCGGGTGGCAGCGCTTGCTCCAGTGGGAGCACCCAGCCTTCCCATGTGCTGTCCTCTTTGGGGATGCACAAAGAAGGGAGGGCGTCCATTCGGTTTTCGTTCAGCCGCATGACCACCGCAGCATGCATCCAGCATGCCCTCCATGCGGTCAAGCGGATTCGAACTGCTGCTGTGTTGGTCTAACCAACGCAGCCCCAAAAGAAAAGGGGCGGAAACGCTTCAGCC
>CBFHUP010000113.1:0-2758 GCA_965659115.1 uncultured Flavobacteriales bacterium
CGAACAAACACTTCTATTTTGGTCGACGAAGAGAAATCTCCATTCTGATTGTAACGGGCACCAAAATCCATAGACACAGTCAGCACATCAGTAGAAGAAACGTCGATGTCCGTCCATGTGATGGACGCGGGATCAGCAGAAATACCATCCATGTCCCGGCCCACCAAAAATGTCCCCGTTCCTCCAGACCAATTGTTGTTGTTGCCGCCCGGGACATCGTTTGGCGCAACATTGCCCTCGTTTCCACCAAAATCAATCGCAGTGTTGTCCGATTCGCGCCACAATCCCCAGTGGTCATTTCCTTGGGCGTTCGCCGTGAAATCGGGTGATTGGGTAAACCCTGCGTCGCTGTTGAATTCTTCGAGGAACAGCGACGATGTACACGTGCTGCAAGTCGATTCGGCCGGAAACGAGGCACCATTCACCGTGAGTGTCACTGTGGTGGCAGAAGAAACGTTGCTCCCATCAGTTGCTCGAACGTAGAGGGTATTGGATCCCGTTTCAGTACAATCGTAGGAAACGGAAGATGCAAAGGCGCTGCCGTCTTTGGACACCTCAAACCCAGTGGAAGTGAAACAATCACCGCCAGACACCGCCGCCGAAACCGTACTTCCGCTTGCATTAACAGTGCCTGAGGAGGACAAATCAACCGCGGCATCCGATGCCGTAACCGTCACAGCTGAGCACGCCAACTCTCCTGTGACCACAATGTCATCGAAATAATGGGATTCATTGTTACTGTTGTTGTCCATGACAACTTGAATCTGCAATGAAGAGCCATCTGGGATGTCCAAACCTGTCTGTGACGATGTGCCAAAATCGTCGGTGAATTCTACCAGTTGAACCGTGGATCCATCCAGCACATATGAGACCTTGATGTAGTCATCGTTCTCTTGATTTCCGGATTCTCCAAGGAAGATGGCGAGTGACAAATTGGTGTAGTCAGAGACATCAATGGAAGGAGAAGTCCAAGTGGCCGCACCATCCGTGTCGTCGCCCCACCACTGTTTGTCACCTGAGTTGTTGTAAACGGCGAAGTAGTCGGCACCAGAAGGAACAGATGTGGTCCAATCACCGCTACTTGTCTCCTGCCCATCACTAAACGACTCAAAGTCCTGAGAATACAATGTCTCTGGACTGCCGCCGCCGGTGGTCACCGTGAAAGCGGAGGTGTTGTTGGATCCGCCGCCCCAGTTGGACGTGTTGTCCAATGCGGAGAGCAAGTCGGCTTTTGTGCCGCTTCGCGTGCCCGTGTAAACCCGCGAGGAGGAGACGTCCCCAAAATCAACGCTTTGGCCACCGCTTGGATTACAATCCGTGTAATTGCCCGAATTCTCCCACCCTTTCAAGCTGAACTCAGCGATGACATTGGAACAGGTCGCAGAGCCTTGGTAGGCATAACACCCTTCTTTTTTGAAATCACCCCAGCTCTCTGTAAAGATGGAACCTGCGGTTTGCGCACCACTGGCGGTCCATGTTCGGGTGGATTGGCCCAACCCCCCATTCGAGTCGAAGCTGATGGATGTGCCGTTGGCAACGTCTACGAGCAGAACAAACGAGAAGCTGCTGCCGTCATTGCCGTAGGTAAACGCGATGTCGCCCGGGCTGAGTGTGGTTTGGGCAATAGATACAGTGGTGGTCAATAGCACTGCGCATGCGGCTAGGGCAAGACGGCAAATGAGCTGTATGAAAGTGGACCTGCTGGCGGAAAGCAGGGCCACACCACGAGGGTTTGAAGGCATGAGAATTCGGTTGCAATTCAGCCTTTAAACTTAAGTAAGAATCGTCCTACCTGTGTTCGGAAATTTGCCTACGTCATGATATAATAAAGTGCTTGAAGGCAAAAAATAAAGTATGAGGCGCAATACAAAACTTGAAAAAAAGACTGATTATGGAGCCCAACATATTAGAATACACATGTTTACACAAAAAAAAGGGGGCCGACGGCCCCCTCTCTTTTGTTCTAAACTCAGTGATCAGTTCACGCCAGTCCATCGGGCGATTTTCCCGTTAGAAGCGCATAATTTTACGGTCAACCAGCCCGGAACATCCGGCATTGGAATGAAATTTTCGCCTGAAATGTCGCCAAGACGCTCACTGAGCACAAGCCTTCCGGTCGCATCATAAGCGCGCACTTCAACATCGTTCCACTCTCGGTCCAAAACGACCCCGAGCATCCCATTGTGGATACCGAGCCAATCAAGTTCGGTAGTCACTTCGGTCAGATACTTTCCGACCGTAATGTCAAATGGAGTCTGGACCGTGCAGTCTAATCCATACGTCACAAGCTCGAGCGGATAGGTTCCAACCTGTTCCACCCGTGTGATCAACGGTGCGTCCGACCCTACGGCTTCTCCGTCCAGCAGCCAGGTGTAGCCATAGCCTTCTCCTACCACACAATCCGTGCAAGATGCTTGAAGCCATGCTCCGCCATCAGCATCCGCTTGGACAAAACCACTGTATTCCAGCTCGACAGCTTGGGCCAATGGATCCAAGAGCGACACAAACTCATAAGTCTCAAGGCACACGTGGTCCACTTTCAAGACATAATTGCCCGGCGCGATGCCTTCCAACACGTGCTCGCCCGCTGGCAAGGTCTCCGACCACATTGAAGTGTTGCCTTGCATCAATTCGGTCTGGTAGTCTCCGCTGCCGTAAAGCTCAAACGCCAAGGACGCCACCCCCTCGTTGCAGTCCGATGGCATCGGTTCCAAGCCCAGCAACTCTGGCTGTTCCCCAGGAGCAATCGACACCTGAC
>CBFHUP010000114.1:0-2754 GCA_965659115.1 uncultured Flavobacteriales bacterium
AGCCTCGAAGTTTCATACTCTGACGCCGTGACAGCTGGATGCGGAAGTGAGTACACTGTGGTTCGGACTTGGATGGCAGTGGCCAAGGACACTTGCAACAACACAACGACGGAGTCATGTGTACAGAACATCACGGTGCGCGATACCATCGCACCCATGGTAACACTGGCTTGTCCAGGACCTGCTACGGTTGTGACCACAGCTGGTTGTGTTGCGAATACAGACAGCAGTGCGACGGGTGCCCCAGGGTTCTCTAGCAGTGACAACTGCTTCGTGGACAGCGACACCTTGTACTTCTCAGATGCGGTGACGGACAGCATCAGCGAAGGTTGTTACACCATCCAACGCACTTGGACAGGTATGGCAACCGATGGCTGTGGCAACAGCACGACCGAGACCTGCATGCAAGTCATTTTGGTACAGGACAACACCAAGCCATCACTTGAGGTGACAGGAACGGACACGGTTCGCTTGTACAAGGACATCACATGCATGGCCGATACTGCCTACTCAACCGTTGGTGGATTGAACTGGGTTGTGACTGACAACTGCACCTTGGATACGCTGACTGTAGACTACGACGACAGCCAAGTGGTGTTCACTTGTCCTTCTACGGATTCAACGCCAGAAGGAGGGTTCACCTTCGTTCGTTCGTTCACCTTGAATGCAGCGGACAAGTGCGGAAACGACACCACCGTTACTTACGATCAAGTGATAGAAGTGCTCGACACCATTGCACCACAATTCACCAACACCTGTACCTTCTTCAACGAGGGCACAGGTTACATCTGCTGCGCTTCATTGAATGGAGAAGTGGATTGGGAAGCGAGTTTGGAGTGTGAGGAGATTCAAGTCATCGACAACTGCGATAGCGAGGTGAGTCTGACACAGGCTGATACGCTGGAGGGTGAATTCGCTCCCACAGATGAGGTGCTTTCCTTCTGCCAAAGTCTGATACCGGAGGCGTTTGAAAGTGGCGAGACCTGCACAGGACATGACCCACACAATTTGCGCCTCTTCAGCTTGCCCGGAATCGGCACGGAGAAGTATGCAGATGTGACTGGATCAGGTTTGGTTGCAAACAATGCCGATGGAACATGGACGCTCACTCAAGAAGTCATGTCAATCGATGGAACGGGCGGTGGCTGGATCATCGAAGCGACGTACAGCGAGGCCATGGATTGGAACGAGTGGCTCGCTGAGCCAGGCGCTCATTCCTACAAGCTCGACTGTGGCAATGTGGGTGACGATCACGAGAACTGGGAGTATCGCATCCTCAATGAGGGAATGTTGATTGGAACGGGCACTTATGCAGGCGATACGTTGCAGGCATTCCATGCTCCGTCCAATGAGCTGTTCGGCCTTCAAGTTGGATTGGGTGGAAGTGGCCAAAATGCCAACTACGGATATGGCGCTTGGTTGTACTACTCTGGTCAATTCCAAGGCATCCAAATCAATGGAACAGGAGACATCTTTGGAGACCTCGACTGCTGCCTCCCTTGGAGTGTAAAGCGGACATGGACTGCTGTGGATGACTGTGACAATGAGCGTTCATTCAGCTACACATTGAGCATCAACAATGACCTCCAGTGCGGTGACTCTGATGACGCCCAACTTGGTGGAGGAACCATTGGTGACCACTCTCCAGTTGTCATTGGAGGAGCTGGCGACTTGACCACTGGTAAGACGCCAATTCGTGTGACCAACTTGCAGCCTAACCCCACCAACGACTGGAGCCTCTTGGGCTTCTCTGTCACCGAGAATATGCGCTTGCGCGTGGACATGGTGGCCATGGATGGAACTTTGATTGCAGAGTTGTATGACGGCATCGCTGCCCCGAACGTGAACCACACGCTCGACATCGAAGCCAATGGCCTCGACGCTGGTATGTATCAGATCCGACTCTCGAGTGCACAATATCTCGTGGTGAAGAAGCTGCTCGTTTCGCAGTGATCGCCGCGACTATTTCAGAAAAGAAAAGGCCACCTTCGGGTGGCCTTTTTTTATGGGGTTACCGTTCATGTTGTGTGCCCGGACAATTGGACCTGCGAGATATATAATTCTAAAGGATTCTATTAGGCTTCATCATAAAGGCCCTTGTACGTTCTACACTAAGAACCATAAGACTCAATAACCTTTTAAGGAAATAGATAACCTAACACAGGGTGTGCGGCTTTAAGTTGAACGTATTATCTATAAGAAAGCCGTCATTTGGGCTTGACTCAGTGATATTCGTTTCTAACCTATTTGTCATGTTCAGAGTTTGTTGGATTGCTTTTCTTTTAGGATTTGGTGCCCTTCTCCAAGGGAAGGCACAGCCTGCCTTGCTCATTGAAACAGTCAGGGTTGAAACCCAAGGCACTGTGCACCGTGTTTCCTTGGCCATGCCGTCGGGCGCTTCAGTTCAAAGTGTTTTTTCGGATGGAGCCAACCCTTTGTTGGTCACCGCCGAAATGGGACTTTACCAATCCGATGGAGAGGCTTTGCTGTCCTCTAACGCAGACGCTGTTCTAACCGACAGTTGGTTCACCATTGGATTGCCTGCAGGGCTCAATGGAGTGCAAAGCACCGGAGGGTCGGGTTGGGATGCTGCAGTGGATTCTTTTGAAAACGGTTTAGGGTTCTCCAGTACAGATCCTTTTGGAGGAGCGTTTTACGTGTTGCCATTGTCTCCGCAGGGAGTGGAAAATGAGGGGGAGGTGTTGCTGGGGCAATTCGTTTCTACGGGTCCCATCGATGTCACTTTCAACGTAC
>CBFHUP010000115.1:0-2650 GCA_965659115.1 uncultured Flavobacteriales bacterium
CTCCGACCTACTACTACATCGGCCACTTCTCCAAGTTCATCAAACCGGGTGCGCGCCGCGTTAGCACTTCCGCCAGCCGGAGCACCCTCGAGAGCACCACGTTTGAAAACCCGTCAGGAGAGCATGTCACCGTGGTGATGAACCGCACGGATGCCCCCATCGACTACGCGTTGATTGTGGGTGACAAGGAGGTCAATGCCAGCATCCTGCCGCACGCCATGCAAACCTTGGTCTATTGAGGGGCTGAGGGGCCATCATATCCTCCCGTGGAGTTATGATTTGGGTGCATCTATGCCACCTGTTGGTATTCAGGCTTTCATGGAAGAGATGCCGTCCGGGTTGGATATGCCTTTAAGCTCAGTCGGCTTGTGCATTTCTCCTCTTTGAGAAGAACCGGGAGAGGCCGATTTGAACTTGGCCGTGGGCCAGCCGGCCCTGCCAAGACGGCTGGCTCGAACCGGGCAAGTCGTCTGCTGATCGGCTGACGTGGCGCTGCATGCCTGCGGCAATCCCGAGGTCCACCCGCCAAGCAGGCGCAAACCGAAGTCCGGCAAACAGACGTGCAGTGGGCACCACAGCCAAGCGACCGCGAGAGAGGTTGTCGTCCGAATAGCCCACGGCTTGCCCCGTACTATTTATGATGCTTCCTGAGGCTCCACTTCTGATTTGCAGTGTAGCCCCAATGCCCAAGCCGTATTGAAGGATGCCGAGGCTTCGGACCCCACGCCACTCGAGGGGGATGGAAAAGGCTTGGAATCGGTTGTGGTGGTCCACGTACCGCTGGCGTTCTTCCACGCCTGCCACCATACCCTCGTTGATGGAAAGGGTGTCTCCGGTGCTGATGTCGATGACCACACTGACCACGCCCGGCGCGGCTATGGTGTTTTCGGTCGTCTCCGTGTACTGGAGGTTGTGGACGTAGTCAGTCCAGGAAAGACCGATGGACCACGATCGTGGGCCATCGAATTCGAGCATGAGACCTCCGCCGGCGCTGTAGTCAGTGCGGAAATGGGCGCTTTGTTCGGGGTTGTCCGTCACAGAGAAATGACTCCAGGTGGGGCCTGCGAATGCCCTAATTGCGAGGGTTTTGGGTTCTGGGATGTCTTCAAATGTGTTGAAGAGGAGTGGCGCGTTCCAAGTGGAAGGGACGCCGGGTGTGCCGCGCAGCGCCAACCTGCGCAATGGTGAGGTGGCCTTGTCATCGGATTCGCCGGGACTGGAGATTGGGGAATCGGCTAGAGCAGGGACGGAAGCGGCGTTCGAGTTGTTGCCGGTTGGTCTAGGAGGGGCAACTCCCAAGTTGGTGGGCGCTGTGGATCCGATGGTGGCGGTGGTTTCGGTGGCCGTTACCGCTTCGACGTTTGTAGTGGGTTCGGTGGCTGTTGCTGTTTCAATGGCGGCGGTGGATTCTACGGCCGTTACCGCTTCGCCGCTCTTAGTGGATTCGGTGGCTGTTGCCACTTCGATGCCGGCTGTGGATTCGGTGGCCGTTGCCGCTTCGACGTTCGTATTGGATTCAGTGGCCGTTGTGTTGGTTTCCGATGTGCCTGAGGTTTCCGCCGCGACTTCCACAGGTGTAGTGCGGTTAATGGGGGTGCCTTCAATGTCTGTAGGCTGGATGTCGAGGGTCGGAGTAGGAGAGACCGCTTCCGGTGCTTGACGAACGGTCAGCCCGATGGCGACTACAGCAGCGACGGCAGCTGCCATGGCCAGGCGAAAGGGGGTGCGCTTCCACAAAGGAACAGGCAACGCTGCGGGCGCGCCGAGGGCGGCGTCGATATTGGCCCAGAGGTCGTCCGCTTGTCCGGGAACATCTGCACCCCGGTAACTCCGGAGCCGCTTGCCTAAGATTTCATCCCAGTGCTTCATCGTTCGTGCTGAATTTTTGCGACCCACTCGTCTCCGGACAACTCAAAGCGGTCCCGAACCCACTTCCTGGCCCGGCTGAGCCGTTGTCGCGACATCTCCGGAGTGATGCCGAGCATGTCACTGATTTCCTTGTGGCTGTATCCGTCTGCGAGGTGCAGGTTGAGTACGTGGTGTTGTTCCTCGGGCATCCCTTTGAGCATGTTGACCAAGTCTTCGAGGGCCATATTTTGAATGGCGTCGGGTTCCACAGGGACGTGCACCTCTTGCTCGACACTCTGATGACGGGCGTGTTTCTTGCCTTCATTGATCGCCGTATTGATGGCGATTCGGGTGGACCAGCTCTTGAAGGCCCCTTTGCGCTCGTCGAATTGGTTCATGTTCTTGAAGATGCGGATGAAGGATTCCTGAAGAATGTCCTGGACGTTGGCTTCGCTGCGGGTGTAGCGCCTGATGACGCCCCGAAGGATGGGCAGCAAGGCATCGAATGCTTGACGCTGTGCATTCCGGTCTCCCTTCTTGCACCCCTCGAGCCAATCGGCCTCTTGGTTGTCCTGATAGGTTGACCCCACGTTAACGCCTCATTGGATTTGGCAGTATCCCGTTGCATGCGTTCATCTCTTTGCAAAGGCTCAACACCCGATGATAATGGGAACGAAGGCACCGCCGACAGGATTCCCTCCTTCTCCTGAAACCGTGATGAAGGGCCCTTGAATCAGCATGTTACCGCAGGTCCACGAATAGTCGATCGTCACCTGTGTGGTGTTCTCCGGAAAGGCAAACG
>CBFHUP010000116.1:0-2573 GCA_965659115.1 uncultured Flavobacteriales bacterium
TACCCCCACCTCAACATCTGCGGCGAAGAATGGAGCCTCAACCCCGCTGTCCTCGCCTACTGGCAGGCGGGGCAAAAGAACCGCGATGGCTATACCTCTTGCCTGCCTGGTTTGCTGGACTTTCCACTCCACCACGCCTTCATGCAGTGCATGAACGAGGAAGAAACCTGGCACTCCGATTGGGTGAGGCTCTATGAAATGCTCGGCAACGACTTCCTCTACCCCGACCCCTTCAACCACATCATCTTCCCGGACAACCACGACATGAGCCGGATTCACTCCCAACTCGGCGATGATGCGCGCAAAACGCGTTTGGCCATGGTCTTCTTTGCCACCACACGCGGCATACCACAGTTCTATTACGGGACGGAAATCCTGATGTCCAACACAGGAGACGACAGCCACGGCAACATCCGGAGCGACTTTCCCGGTGGTTGGAGTGGTGATGAAATCAATGGTTTTACGGGCACTGGATTAAGCCAGGAGTCTGTTGAATTCCAGGACTTCACCCAACGGCTGCTCAACTGGCGCCAGAGCGCAAGCGCGGTGCACAACGGACGTCTGGTTCACTTCGCACCTGAAGGGGGAACCTATGTCTATTTCCGGCAGGACGAAAGCGCGACCTTCATGGTCGTGCTCCACAAACCTGAAGCCGAGACGGTCCTCGACCTGGGCCGTTTTGATGAAGTCTTGAAGGGGCGCCGCGCATTCAAGGAGGTCATCGGCAACACCGCCCCTGAGGTCGTTCAAGAACAAATCACGGTTCCAGGCACCTCTGCCTGGATTTTGGAAGTGCATTGAAACTGCCGTTCCAGCCCCCTCACCTCAGGGTGAGCTGCATGCGGATATCGGCCCGCTCGTAGACACAGTCGGCAGGCACAGGAACCACCTCAAAACCAAACTTGCGATAGAGGTGCAGCGCGCTTTGCAGTTTGGTGTGGGAATACAACTCCAACACTTCCAGCTCAAGCGCCTTGCAATGCGCCAAGGCAAACGACATCAAACGGTGGCCGATGCCCTTGGACCTCCAATCCTCTCTAACCGCCATCTTGTTGAGCTCCATAGAAGCGGGACCCGTGGGCGTGAGGGCAAACGTCGCCACCACTTCTTCACCCACAAGGCCAAAAAAGATGGCACCTCCCGGATGAAGCACCTGCTCTTTGGGATTCTGAAGCACCATCAAATCATAGGGTTCTATCAAGAAATGCGCCTCCAACCAAGCCTTGTTCAGCTCATAAAATGAAGCGGCATAGCGTGGCTGGTAAGCCACAATCTTTAGTTCAGAAATGTCCATTTGAACGAGGTGTGTAGGGGCAGTTGGCCCGTTTACTGACGTGGTCCACCCATCTCCTGACGGGAAGTTCCATCGCTGTACCGACAAATGAACAACCGGTTTGGCGTCCCTTCGAAAACGGCCAAGGGCACCACTTTGCCCGCCAAGTCCAACACCTCAATGAGCACGCGCTCCGGATGCTCCTCCTCCACCGCTCCAGCCGCAGTCGGACAATATTGGCCGTCGGGGGCCTGCAATGGAAGTTGGTATTGTGGCGCGGTGATCAAGGCGTGGACCAGCACGTCTGTGGATTCCAGCAATGCGGGCGAATACAGCTCCCACTCATCGGCAATGCCGTCGGCGGTCTCTGCATCATCCAAGATGCCCATCTCCGTCACCGTGGCCCAATAGAGGTACTCGATGGCCATGCACCCGTAGTCACACGTCTCGTCGTCATAATGGTACCAAGCCGCTTCAGGGTACGCCTCGGGCACTGCCAAAAACTGACCTGAACGGGCCACATCCATGGCCTCCGACAACAAGGAGCTGCCCGGTTCCAAGCCAAAAGCTGCAGGGTACATCTCCACGTGTCCGACGTGATGAAGGGTGTGCAGCACCTCTTCTACCGTGGCATCTGCGCCCCAATGTCCGGGCTGAGAAGGGTCGATTTCGTCGGCATAGAGCACCGCAGAAATCCCGTCGCCCTCGTATTCGTTCCAGAGGTCCTCTTCGGCAGGAGACCCTTCGTATGCCAAAACAGGCATCAGCGCGCCACCGGCAGCCAAGACAGACTGCAGTTGGGGGTCATCGGCCACACCGTCTTCATCTTGGTCGAGCAAATCCGCCACCACACTCGCCACATGCAACAATTTTGCTTGGGAAAGTAGCGGCTCGGCCACGACATGAAAGCACTCGAGTACGTGTACCGATTGGGTGAACCGAGCCAAAGCAGGTTGATCAGAGAACGGATTGTCCTCCACAGGCAAACACACGTTGTTCTGCGCGGAACATCCGAGCCACATGGATGATGCCAGTAAAACAAGGGCCACAGGGTTCTTCATTGTTGCTGAAGATGGGGACATCTCCGAAAAATATCACCGTGGCCCACAATGAACTTCGGCCTCTTGTCACAAGTTCTCTTCTCGAATTGTAATTGAGATAGAAATGAAAATGCCCATCCGCCCCCTCGTCATGCTCGGCATGATGTTTTGTTCGTTCCAAACTCAATCTCAATGTGAAGCCGACCACACCATCGTGATGGCCGACTACTACTTCGCTCCGGCGGAGCTCACCATCCTGC
>CBFHUP010000117.1:0-2349 GCA_965659115.1 uncultured Flavobacteriales bacterium
TGAAGGTGAGGACATTGTTCGCGCCATTGAAACACCATCAGACCCTTGGTTCAGCCGCTTCGAAGACGGAGAAGATGTGGTCATCAGCAGCCTCTTCGGTGGCGCTTATTACCTGCTGAACGGTGCAGCCAACGGCTACGCTGATGCGGACGGTAAGGTCTTGATTGCTCAGGTGACTACAGATGGTGACTTGAACGGACAGATTTTCGCTCAGATCTTCCCACAAGGAGACGGAACCCAGCAGCAACTGCGGACCATCACATTCGGTGACGGTTGTTCCGGAGATGACGACAACATCGAAGGAAGCTATGTCTTCCCACGTGTTTGGACATCTACTGTGACCGACGACTGCGGAAACGCTGACACGGCTTACTCTTACCAGTACATCGTGGTGCTCGATACGATTGCACCGCAATTCACCAGCACATGTGATATCGACAATGGTGAGACCGTAGAGTACACCTGCGCTGATGACAATGGCAACGGTGTGAACGACGTACTCGACTTCACGGAAATTCCCTTAGCATGCGCTCCAGCATACATTGAGAACTGTGACAGCGAGGTGGCCTTGACCATGACAGCCGACACCATGGGATACGTTCCAACGGGTGACATCGCCAACTACTGTATGCCGAGCACGGTTGAGGAACTGGCCAATGGTGAGACCTGCGACGATCGCGCTCCTGAAGCCATCCGTTTGTTCAACTTCTCAGGTGGTGAGTCATATACCCTCGTTGAAGGAGGAAGCAGCATTGTCGAAGTCATGCAGGACAGCTCTATGCACATTGTGCTGGAGGTTGAGAATGCTGACGGTGACGCTGGATTCGTCTTTGACGCGATCTATGACGGTGCCCATGACTGGAACGAGTGGCTCGCACTGCCAGGCTTGCACAACTACAAGAAGGACTGTGCTGAGATCTTCCCAGGCATCGAAATCTGGACAGAATGGTTGTACTACATCATGGACGGTGGTACCATGAGCGGTACCGGTCGCTTTGCAGGCTCTGAGTTTGCACTGCAGCACCAGCCGTTGAATGCATACTACGGTTTGCAGATCGGTGAAGGCGCCAACAACAAGAACGAGAACTACGGTGCCAGCGCATGGTTCTTCTGGACAGGTGAGTATGTGCTCGACGGTGCAAGCCAAGGTGCTATGGCTTCTAGTGGAGACATCTTCATGGATCTCGATTGCTGCCTCGGATGGCAGATCGACTACAGCTACAACGTTGTGGACGACTGCGGAAACTCCAACGGCTTCAACTACACTGACCTCGGGACAGGAAACTTTGGAAGCAGCGCCAACAGCACTGTGAGCGGTGGCCACACACCAGTGGACATCACGGCAGGTACGAGCAGCCTGAAGGATCCAATCCGGATCACGGGTCTGTCTCCAAACCCAACGAGCGATATCTCTACGCTCGGGTTCGTTGTGAGCAACAACATGCGCCTCCGCATTGACCTGTACACCATGGGAGGTGGATACGTGGCTGAGTTGTTTGATGGCAATGCCAGCGAAGAAGTCCAGTATGTCTTGGACATCGACGCCAGCACATTGTCCAGCGGCATGTATCAGATTCGCATGTCAAGCAACGACTATGTGCTCGTGAAGAAGCTCCTCGTTAGTGAGTGATCTTCTGATCTGATCAATACTGATTTTGGAAGGCCGTCCCGCAAGGGGCGGCCTTCTGCATTCTTGGTGTTTTGGGTGAATGGATGTGGGCGGGGAAACCTCGAACGGCTTATAGTCTCGAAACATGGTCCACTCTGGTTGGGGTGGTCTATGATGAAAGTCAGTGCTCGACCTGACGGGCCTCTTCTTTGCAGGCCGGCGGTCGGCTCATCTTCGTAGGGTCTGAATGGGGGAGTTGGGGTGTTTGCTCCACAAAGACCCCAATTTTATCAGCACCATTGGTTTTGGTTTCTTCTGGGGGAGGTGTTCGCAACGGCGTTCACCTCCCCGCTTTTTTTGGGGTATGTTTCATGTCTACATGACGTCGACCAACGAAATATCTCCTGCCTCTCTTTCCAACGGTCCTGAGCGCAAGGTTTTTCCTTTGAGTAAGGTCACCACGGCGGTAGGGAGCATGTTGGAAAAGCAAACCAAAGGCGCGCTTTTTTGGGTGCGTGCGGAGATCAGTCAGCGGAACTTCAAGGGCAAGCATGTTTACCTCGACCTCGTGGAGGAGAAGGAGGGGAGCAGATTGGCACAGTTGAGAGGAACCATCTGGGGAGGGCGACTGGAAGCCATTAGAGCCGCCTTGGGAAAGGAGTTTGATGAGGTCTTAAAGCCCGGCAGGGAAATCGTGTTTTCTGCGCATATGGCGTTTCATGCGGTCTACGGATTCTCAT
>CBFHUP010000118.1:0-2258 GCA_965659115.1 uncultured Flavobacteriales bacterium
AGGCGCGCTATGAATGGAGCAATGTGACCGGTGAGCGCCAGCTGAAATACGACCGCAATGCAGGGTACACCCGGAGCATTGATCACTTCCACACTTTCAAACCGAGCCGCACAGCCCCCATACCCAACGCCTACATCCTCCCTCAGGCGTGGCGGCACGTTGCAGAGCGCTTGCAAGCCAATGGCGTTGAACATTTCCAACTCCCTATGGACACCGTGATGCTACTGGAGGTGGCCCGCATTGAAAGCCACTCGGCAATGGGAAGGCCCTATGAAGGGCACCATTACCGCTCCGTAGAATCGGTGAGCCGATCCTTAGAAGATGTCCAGCTCTTTGCAGGTGACTGGGTCGTTCCTGTAGACCAGCCCGCAGCCCGATATTTGGTCGAAACGCTGTCTCCAGAGGCCGTAGATGCTTTCATGGCTTGGAACTTCTTTGACAGCACCCTCCAACAAAAGGAATACTTCTCCTCCTATGTTTTTGAGGAAACGGCAGAGGCCATGCTCGAGTCCAATCTGAAACTCAAACAAGAATTTGAATCTGTGAAAGAGGAAAAGGAGAGGGAAGGGGACGCTTGGAGCGCCAGACAACAGTTGGATTGGCTCTACAAAAAATCCGACCACTTCGAGCAGACACCTGCCCGTTACCCGGTATTCAGCATCCCCAAAAACCAAACCATTCCCTTCAATGAATGACCTGGTCCACCGCGTGATTTCCGGCTACCATGTGGCCGTGAGGCTCCTGCGCCACGAAGTGTTGGATGCCAATCCAACGCAATGGCGGCTGGCAGTGGACACTCTGGCGCGCCTGTACTTTCCACCAAAAGACCTTGTGATCCGTTCATGGGACTGGCACGGGATGAAGACAGACAGCGTTTCTAGAAAAGGGGGACTCAGCGAAGCTCCTCCCATCGTTTGGATCCACGGAGGAGGTTTTGCCTTTTGTTCTCCACGGACGCACAGGGCAGCTGCCGGAGCCCTATCTGCCATGACAGGCCGAGAAGTATGGCTCCCTGACTACCCTTTGGCACCCGAGCAGCCATTTCCTGCAGCCCACCACGCATTGGACCGGATTCCCATTGAAGGGCCCATGGACATTGTAGGTGATTCCGCCGGAGGCAACCTGGCCTTGTCATGGGCGCTTCGCCGCCAAAATGGTGACCGTTTGGCCTTGCTTTCGCCTTGGGTTGACCTGCGCGTTGACGGGGTCTCATCCACCATCAACGAAGCAGATCACAGCGCCTTCGATCGCGAAGATTTAAGGGAGTATGCCAGCTTGTACCTCAGCGGAGAATCCCCTACCAATCCCGAGTGCAGCCCGGTTCTGGCCTCCAAAGAAAAGCTGGCCACATTGGGCGAAGTCTACATCGAGAGCGCAGCGAGCGAACTGCTCAACGCCGATGCCCAATTGCTCGCATCGAGGCTCTCAGAGGCAGGGGTGGACCTCACCACCCATGAGGAACCCAAGGCCCATCACGGTTGGCAACTCTTGCCGGACCTCTTGCCCGAAGCCAAACAATCGGCCCAAAGGCTTGCCCAGTTTTTGACCTGAAGGCTGCTGCTTGAAAGGGCCCTTCATTTCAAGCCCCTACTTCATCCAGTGCCGCCAACAACTGCACCAGTGCTGCATCCAATTCAGACCTACTGGCTGTGAGTGGCGGGGCAATGCGGAATCCTTGAGGACGGCTGAGGAACCAAAACAGAATCAGTCCACGCTTGCGGGCTGCTTCTACCAGCGCGGTGACGCGGTCTGGCCCTTCGAGGTCCACCCCCAAGAAATGTCCTGTCCCTCTCACTTCAACCACTGCAGAATGTGATTCCAATGCGGCCTTCCACTGCTTTCCCTGGTCCCGAACAGCACTCAAATCCACCGATTCCAAACCCTGCAGAAAAGCCGCACAAGCGACGCAGGCCATGGGGTGGCCCCCGAATGTGGTG
This sequence comes from uncultured Flavobacteriales bacterium, assembly GCA_965659115.1. Lineage (GTDB taxonomy): Bacteria > Bacteroidota > Bacteroidia > Flavobacteriales_D > Sanyastnellaceae > UBA8752. Next base: position 1,938 of record CBFHUP010000118.1, read on the forward strand.
ATGTGCCCGAGTTTCGGACGGTCACGCAATGACGCCATATGGGCCTGTTTGGCCACGAAGGCTCCCATGGGCATGCCACCTCCCAAAGCCTTGCCCAAAACGAGCACATCGGGCTCAATTCCAAAGGCCTCAAACGCATGCCGGTAGCCTGTGCGGCCCAATCCGCACTGGATCTCGTCCAATACCAGAAGAGCACCGACTTCATCGCACCTGCTTCGCAGGGCCCGGAAATAAGACCCTGGCAGTGGGCGAATGCCCGCATCGCCTTGGACTGTTTCAGCAAAAACAGCCGCTGTACGCGTAGTGATGTGCTGCAAAGCC
>CBFHUP010000119.1:0-2173 GCA_965659115.1 uncultured Flavobacteriales bacterium
GAGGGACGTCATCTCGATTTCATCGTGGTGGGCACCGATGGCATTCAGTACATCAGGCCGCTCTCCGGCTTTTTCGGCGAGCTTCATGCCGAGCAGTGCGTGGGGCAACTCGCTTTCTTCGTCGCTGACTTTTCCAATGTCGTGCAGCAAGCCAGCGCGTTTGGCCGCCTTGGTGTCCAATCCGAGTTCTGCTGCCATGGTGGCGCAGAGGTTGGCCACTTCCCGGCTGTGCTGCAGGAGGTTTTGGCCATAACTCGAGCGGTATTTCATCCGTCCGACCATGCGAACCAAGGCGTTGGACATGTTCGGAATGCCCAGGTCAATGACCGTGCGCTTGCCAGTCTGTAGGATCTCTTCTTCGATTTTGCGGGAAGTCTTGGCCACGACTTCTTCAATCCGAGCTGGGTGAATGCGTCCGTCTGATACGAGCTGGTGAAGACTGAGACGCGCAATTTCTCTTCTTACGGGGTCAAAGCAGCTGATGATGATCGCTTCGGGGGTGTCATCTACAATAAACTCCACACCGGTTGCTGTCTCCAAGGCCCGGATGTTTCGACCTTCGCGGCCAATGATGCGGCCTTTGATGTCGTCGCTCCCAATATTGAACACGGAAACGCTGTTCTCAATCGCGTGCTCGGTGGCCACCCTTTGAATGGTCTGAATGACCACTTTTTTGGCGTCTTGGTTGGCACGACTCCGCGCATCGTCCAGAATGTCCTGTACCTGCTGGGCAGCCATGGCGCGGGCATCCCCCAAGATTTGCTCTTGGAGTTCTGTTTTGGCCGCGTCCACAGACATGCCTGCCGCTTCTGAAAGCAGCTTGGCGGCCTGGTTTTGGGTCTTCTCTAGCTCCTTGTGCTTGGCTTCATTGGCTTTGAGTCGCGCTTGGAGGGTTTCTTCGTCGCGCTTCAGGCGGGACCGTCGGTCCTTGAGCTGCTGGTCGTCGCGCTTGAGGTTGCGCTCCTGGTTCTTCAGTTTGTCCTCGAGGGCCTGAACTTTACTGTTGCGGGTCTTGAGTTCCTTTCCGTGCTCCTCCTTGAGCTTCAAGAACTTCTCCTTGGCTTGAAGGATTTTTTTCTCTTTGATGTTTTCGCCTTTCTGCTCCGCCTCTTTGATGACTTGGTCAGCCTTGGACTGCAGCATGCGGTTGAGCAGTACATAGGCCAGGCCTCCTCCTAAGATGAGGCCGGCGAGTGCGCCGATGATATAGGGAATGGGATCCATGGGGTCAGGATGTTGTATCCCGTCCTTCCTCCGGTGAAATTCCCGCTTGCGCGAGCAAAGACCGAACTGCTTCTAAACCGTCAAACACTTCGTTGGGCACGCCAACGGGTGTTGGTGTGGAATCCGAAGGGGCGGAGGCCGCGTCACTCAGCAGCTGCAGGGCAGCCATCGCCAAGAGGTCTTGACGGTCTGAGACGCCGTAATCGCGCTGAAACCGTTGTACAATCTCATCGATTCTTCCGGCCGCATCACGCACGCTTTTCGCTTCTCCATCCGCAACAGTGAGCGGATAGGTGCGGCCTGCGATGGTGACTTGAATGGAAGATTCGTTCATGCGGTCATGATTTCGGCCGAGGCCATGTCCCGGGTGCGGGGCATCAGGGCAATGCAAGCGTCGATTTCTTCGACAAGGGCTCTGATACGTTCGCCGACAACGGGATTGGAGGAGTGGACAGGGGTAGGTGTGGGGGCAGGAGTAGGAGCGGCATTGGCTTGGACTTGTTCGCAAGCAGCGAGCTGCATTTCCAAGGCTTCTATACGGTGCGTTAACCGCGTATTTTCCTCCGTCAGCTGTTTGCGCTCTGCAATCAGTCCTGACGTTCTCTTCTTGATGTCTTCAAGAACCTCGCCCAGAAGGGCGTAATCGGGATGCCGTTTCTCTTCCACGAACTCAAATTTAACCTTTGCTTTCGAGGAGATGACACCAACGAGGTAATTTGCGAACATGAGACAGGGAATGAATCGGATTTTGCGGGCTTTGGCCTTGGTTGGAACCGGTTTTTTTTGGGCGCTCAATGCGTCGTATGCCCAGGATACACTGCATTCTCCGCTTCCGATACCGCTCAAATTCAGTGGCAACTTCGGGGAAATTCGGAGCGGTCATTTTCACACCGGTCTCGATGTGCGAACCGAAGGCCGGGCCGGCATTCCCGTGCTTGCCGCGCACGAT
>CBFHUP010000120.1:0-2121 GCA_965659115.1 uncultured Flavobacteriales bacterium
CACCGCAAGACGCCAGAGCGTTTTTCGGTGCTTGAAGAGATCTATATCCAAGGCGGCCACTTTGATGTAGACGCGCTGTTAGAACGCATGAAACAGCGCGGAGCGAAAGTCAGCCGCGCAACTTTGTACAACACCATTGAGCTGCTGCTCGAAGCGGGTCTGGTGCGCAAGCACCGGTTTGGTGAGCAGAGCCAGTACGAGCCGGGTTACCCTTCCCGCCAGCACGACCACATCATCCTCGACAACGGCGAGGTATTGGAGTTTTGCGACCCGCGCATTCAACAGATCAAAGCCACCTTGGAGGAGCACTTCGGCATCGAAATCCTACACCACGCCCTCCACATCTACGCCCGAAAGAAGGTCTGAATTTTATGGAGTGTGTACCTCTGGTTTTCTCATGATGTACTCCATTGTTTTTTCCAGGCTGTACTGAAGGTGCTCTTGCGTAAACTCTGGAATGTCAAGTTCTGCTAGCGGTGAGAACGGGTAGTGGCTGGGATAAGAACGTACACCTTCCATCTCAAGAAAGTGAAGCATTACTGTATCTCGCGGAATTTCAATGAGGCTAGAGTCTGGGGTTGGAAAACTATGGTTCTCGGGAGATACTGCGTCTAGACGAAGCGGTGCAATGGACTTTCCTGCAGCTTGGACGGATTTGTCTCCTGAAGTCCCTGACCCAATGGATGCATTGTAACTGCTGGATTTCGCATTGGCCACCATGGTGTTTTGAAGATTTAAATTTCCATCTGACCCCATGATTGGTCCGCGACCGTATGCGCTCAGGAAATAGGTCGTTTTGTTCGATGCGTACTTGGACAGATTTCCAATGGGATGAATAAATTCATCCATGTCAATGTGCATCAGGTGAGTACATCCGTCAGAGATGGCACGAAACTTGGAATCTGCATAGGCGCCTGGCAAAGCGTGACCCTTTTGAAAGGTCTTTAAGTAGTGGTTACGTGCCACTTTGAAGGGATAGTCCCAAGAGATGAGTTGTAAAGGTTTGATCTTCTTTTCGAGATCTAGAAGAAATTGGGGAGCAACAGGCGCATTGACATACCAGTAGATTTTTTTTACCTCTGGCAAAGCGGAATAATAGAGCAACCAGCGTTCCGCATGCTCAAAACCTGTTAAAACACAACCTGAAATGGCGATTCGGGGCTCTCCATTAAAAGGGGTTTTCTGTCGCTTAATAGTGTTGTCTTCTGCGACTACACTTCCGGTAGAGTTGCCAGTAATACGCGCCCAATGAAAACGCCGCATGAGGAATGCATATATTCTCGGGTGACTTCGTGAGATGATGGTGAATGTGGTCCCGTCTAATTTCCAAGTATTGAATACCTGAATGGGCAGCAGTGGAATCCGGATGACGCGCGCATTGGCTCCGTTCGGGGAGAGTTTCACAGGGTCCGGCATCTGATTGATCAGAGCTTGGCGGTATTTCCGCTTGTCCCGGTTGAACCAGAAGTTCTTCCATGTCGTTCGAACTATGTGATTCAGCGCGGAAATTGTCATCCAATTGCAAGATACTTGCACAATGACATTGATGCTAAACTTCAATTTGTGCTTCGCCATTATGGGGATGTTCGTCGCCACAGTCGTCTGCGCACAACAGTCAGTTCCGACCAATGTCCAACTGCACCGTCAAGGGCAGGAGCCGCTCGGCTATGCGCCTTGTGAACCGTCTATCGCCATTGACCCCACCAATCCTAATCGCATCGTGGCAGGGGCTGTACTGGACTATGTCTACGTGAGTAACGATGCAGGTAAATCTTGGTCAAGGGACCGTTTGACTTCCAAGCTGGGGGTGTTTGGAGACCCTTGCATCGTCGCTGGGCCTCAAGGCGACTTTTACTATGCCCATTTGAGTGACCCCGCTGGTGAAGGATGGAAGTCCGACGCCTTGCTTGACCGCATTGTGGTCCAGCACAGCAGGCCAGGCAGTAGTGTCGGACAGAAATGGAGCAAAGGTTCGGGCGCCGGTCTGAACGGCACCAAGGACCAAGACAAGGAATGGTTGGCTGTGAGCCCAAGCGGTGACCGTGTAGCCATGTGTTGGACGGAATTCGATCACTATGGCAGTGAGCAGGCAGGCGACAGCACACGGATTTTGTGCAGCAC
>CBFHUP010000121.1:0-1986 GCA_965659115.1 uncultured Flavobacteriales bacterium
CCTTGGCCGTGTTGGCCACAACAGAAGTGTTGTTGGTCACCTCGGCATCGAAGTCACTGATGGTAGAAGCAGCCTGCGTTCCTGTATGGTTAGCGCGGGCCAGCAAGTGGGCGTCCGTCTGGTTTGCAGTAGCACCTGTGGCAATGCCGTCCAACTTGGTCTTGTCGCCGTCAGCGAAAGCACCCTCGGACAACACACCCTGGTAATCTGTGTCAGCAACAGCAGCAGCATACGTTCCAGCAGCCGTCCGCTTCATGATGCCGTTGGCGGTGAAGTCACCGTCCATCAAGGCTCCAGCAGCTTCAACGTTGGTGGCGTCTGTCACGTCAGCACTGTTCTCTACGCTGCTCAACAACGTGCGCTCAGCTGAGGTGATGATCGCACCGCTACCGACGCTCGACACGTCACTCAAATCTGTAACACTGCTCGTGGTGTAAACACCATTGGTCACCGTACCGGCATTGCCGCTTACGTTACCCGTCACATTTCCTGTAAGAGGTGCAGTCACACCAGCAAAAGTCACAGCGTCACTGGTACCTACAGCCTGGCCGATGGCCACACTGCCGTTGGTAATGGCGACACCTGTGCCTCCTGTAAAGTGGGCGCGGGTCTCCGCAGCGCTAGGACCTGTGTAGGTCATCACACCAGTGGCAGCATCGTATGCAAAGCTTCCATCGCCTCCAGCATCCGCAGCGCTCAAGTGCGCACGTGCTTCGGTGGCGCTAGGACCTGTGTAGGTCATCACACCTGTGGCAGCATTGTATGCAAAACTTCCGTCCCCACCAGCATCCGTAGCGCTCAAGTGCGCGCGTGCCTCGGTGGCGCTAGGGCCTGTGTAGGTCATCACACCTGTGGCAGCATTGTATGCAAAGCTTCCATCGCCTCCAGCGTCAGTTGCACTCGTGGCCGCGCGGCTGCGGGCATCGGTAAAGTACAGGTTGGTCGCACCTTCTGATAAGTCATCCGTATCGTGATTGCTGATGTCGCTGACCGTTCCGGTCACATCGCCTGTAATCCCTCCGTTAAAGGTCGCAGCGCCTGTGAAGGTTGAGGTGCCACCTACGATGAGGCGATCACCAACATTGACGTCGTCGGTTGTGATGACGTCGTCGCCGACAATCACATCACCTGTAGTCTCTACCTGAGCCGTGGAAATGGCACTAACTTCAAGAGATCCATCAATGTCAACATCCTCGAAGTTTGCGTCTCCCGTCACAGCCAAAGCTGGCAGAACAAGCATGGAAACTTGAGACTCAGCAGACACAATACCGCTGACAGGCTCATCAAAGTAGTCGTTGTCCTCCACAACAGAGGCAATTTCAGCCGGGCTGGTCGGAAGGTTGTCAATCTGACCTTGGAGGCTCGTCACGTCGCTGTTTGTAGCGGCAATCTCATCAGAGAGGTCGCTCTGCAACGAAGAGATGTCTCCAGTGTTGCTCGCAATGTCAGCCGTGTTGCCGCTGATGTTCGCAGCATTGCCTGCAACGTTCACCAAGTTGGTAGCAATAGCGGAATTGAGCGTTGCGTCAACAGCTGAGCGGGAAGTCTGCTCATCATAAATGGCCTGGTCGAGGTCCTCATCTGCATCTGTCAAGCTTGTGCTTGTTGTGATGAAGTTCGTTGAACCGTTTGCAGTGTAAGACCCATCGGTTCCAAGACCAGCTCCCGTTTGGGTAGCGTCCAATTCAGATTGCAACGCGGTCTCGGCGTTGTCACTGGCCAACTCATTGGCGTCAACATCAGCCTGCACAGCAGCAATGGCTGCATCAGCATCAGATTCATTCTGGTCAACATCGCCTTGGACTGCCGCAATGGCTGCATCAGCATCCAGTTCGTTCTGGTTCACGTCGTTTTGGACTGCAGTCACTGCAGTCGCTGTAGTGGGGTCCAACTCCAATGCATCCAAACGGAGGTCAAGGGCAGCTTCAGCTTGATCGCTGGCCAGCTCATTCGCATCTACGTCGGCCTGCACAACACCAATGGCTG
>CBFHUP010000122.1:0-1566 GCA_965659115.1 uncultured Flavobacteriales bacterium
AAGAAGTGGAGTGATCCGGTTATGGTCAGTGCCATGGCAGGCAACTGTCTCGACGGAGACAGCACCGTAGAGGGGGCTGTTCCTGTTTGGATTGATGAGGTTACGCTGGGCGTGGCCTGGGCGCACGGAGAGCACATCCGATGGAATGTTAGTGAGGATGCTGGGGTGACCTTTCGGCCCTATGAGCAGTACATCGCGAACATCATCGGCGGTTGGGACCACATTATTCCGGGGATTGGTCGGGCCAATGGTATGCCGGTCACAGGCGTTGCTCGTGGAGGGGCCCATGCCGGCCGGATCTATGTTAATTGGGCGGACCAGCGGAACGGCCCCCACGACACAGATGTCTGGATTATCTGGTCGGACGATAAGGGCAAAACTTGGTCGGAGCCGGTTCGGGTCAACAACGACCCACCGGGCAAGCACCAGTTTTTCACGTGGATGGCGGTGGACCCGGTCACGGGCTTTGTCCACGTTGTCTTTTACGACCGGCGCATGAGTGAACGCACGGCCACTCATGTATATGTTGCGACGTCCACGAATGGAGGCGCGCACTTCGCTAACCGGCGGGTGAGCGAGTCGCCCTTTGTGCCGTCATCTGAGGGATTCTTCGGTGACTACAACAACATCAGCGCGTATGGAGGCCGCGTCCGCCCCATCTGGACGCGCAGTGAACAAGGCCTGCAGGGCATCTGGACAGCATTAATAAATTAGAAATGAAACAGTTAATAAAGCGTCTTGTGCTCCATCCGCTGGAGAGAAAATTGATTCGGCGGAAGTGGTTGTTTTTTGCCATGCCTAAGTGCGGTAGTTCTACAGTTTTTAAGTTTGCCCAAGAGAATCGTATGTGGGTTCATCATCACGGAAAAAGAGGAAATGAGAACTATGTCGAGCTCTTTGATCGGCCAGATTTAGATGAAAGAATGGTGTTTACTTTTATTAGGGATCCGATTGAGAGGTTTGATAGTGCATTTCGGTATCTGAAAGGCGGAGGAAGGGTGGAAGGTGACAAAATTGATGGAAATTACTTTGTTGGTAATTTGAATGCGGATGAGTTTGTAGACAAGTGGATGGGAGACGAACATGGTTGGGGTGAGTTACGAGAGCAACAACATTTTCGTCCTATGGTCGATTGGATACATAATCGTGAAGGTCAATGTGTTGTTGATTTGATTCTACCAATGAGCCAAATGGATATGATGTTGCAGCGACTTTTTCGGAAAAGCTGCAATTACCCATTTCAGAAAGACAACTTGGTCATAGTAAACAGGTCTAAAGTCCAACACGCAGTGCAATTTTCAGAGCAGTCGAAGGAGAGGATTCGGGAGTTTTATTCCGATGATTTCAAGTTGTACGAAATGGCAACAGGCAAATGATCCAGATTGCCGTGACTTGCGGAGGGTTTTCGGGTGAGGCTGAGATCAGTCTCAAGAGTGCCGCTATGGTCGTGAAGTACATGGACCGAACCTGTTTCGCCCCCACCTTGGTACACATCAACCGCGACGGTTGGTTTGCCGAGACTGAGGGTGGCGGGCGTTTCCCGATTGACAAAGGCGATTTCTCTTG